>RECI01000164.1 GCA_007694095.1 Balneolaceae bacterium
AAGAATAGCTTTATGCTTGCTTTCATTTTTGTTTTTATCTGCTGATGTATTTGCTCAAATTGGGGTACAAGCGGGTTTGATTGGTGTTCCGGGAGAGGCCTTTACCACAGCAGACGGTCTCGATAAAGCGGGGGGAGCGATGGGTTTTACATTTGGCATGTTTTATAATTATCCGGTAAGCGAAAAGATTACATTCCAGCCCGCACTAAATTTTGTTAATAAAAAATGGAAAGATGACCTCGACGGAATTGAAATTACAGAGGTAAGTATCAATTATCTCGAAATACCACTGCAGGTTGTGTATATAACAGGTGGCGACAAGGGATTTTTTATTGGAGCCGGCCCATCAGTTATGTATGGATTGTCTGGTAAAGCGGATATCACAATTGGTGGTTCAAAAACAAGTTTTGATTATGAATTCGGGAGCGGAGAGTTTGAAGAAAACCCTTTCACTGTTGCAGCGAATATTATGGCGGGTTACTCATTCGGAAGCCTGAATATCAATCTTAATTTCAGCCAGGGTCTCACGAACCAGCCTGACAGCAACCGTGACCAGGGTAATGAAAACCACTTTGCACTCAGGGTTGGTTTTACATTCGGGAGATAACCGTATCACACGTTTTTAATTTTGGTGACTGGATTTTTATTTTTTTTGGTAAAGGATTTGATTTACAATCTAAGACATTGATCAATAAGCTATTTACCCGACAAGTAAATTTGCCAGTAACATAGTACTAAGGCCGAGATAGATGGTTACCCCTGTTATATCGGTGACGGTAGTAAGCACCGGACCGGTCATCATGGCGGGATCACCCCCAAGGCGTTTGATGATAAAAGGCAGGGTTCCGCCAATAATTCCCGCAAGCAATACATTACAGCCAAGTGCAATTCCTGCTACTATTCCGAGGGTGGGGTTGCCCTGTATGATGAGCGCAATCACTGTAAAGAGTAAACCCAGAGCCAGGCCGTTCACGCAGCCAACGATTACTTCTTTGCGGGCAGCACGCCAGTAATCGCTCAGCCTTACTTCACCCAGGGCTATGCTCCGTATAGAGACCGAAAGCGCCTGTATACCAACATTGCCACCCATATCGGTAATCATTGGGAGAAAAATGGCAAGAGCTGCCACAGCTTCTATAGTTTCTTCGAAAGAAGCAATAACAGCAACTGCGCCGAGGTTCAGGAAAATATTACCTGCCATCCACGGCAGACGTTTTTTTACTGAACCGAGTGGCGGAGTATAAAACGATTCTTCAATAGATGCTGCACCCATCTGTACAAATTGGTCGGCAAGGTTTTCCGACAAAATATCAATGGCATCGTCCAGCAGCAGTACACCTACCAGTACATTGGTTTCGTTTACAACCGGTATCATCTGGAAGCGCCGGTTTCTCAGAAGCTGTGCGGCGTGAATGGCCTTGTCGTAAGTATGTACAACAACAATATCTCTTGTACTGATTTCACTGATATCTTTTGCGGGGTCTGTACGAATAAGGTCTTTCATAGAGGCTGCACTTACAGGCTTACCGTCACCGTCCACAACATACACATACGCCCGGTTTTGAATCTGAGCAGGGGCATCTTTCATTGCGTTCAGTGTATTGCCCACAGTGGTACCCTCGCGTACGGCAATGTAGTATGTATTCATTACCGATCCCACAGAATCGTGCTCATACCTCATCAAATCGCGTATAGTGTTACCGATCTCAGGATTGATTTTTTCAAAAATCAAGCTAATTTCATCTTTTTCGAGCAGGGCAATAATATCGGCTGCATCATCAACAGGAATCGTATCAAGAAGACGTGTGGAGAGTTCGGGCTTAATAAGTCGGAAAATCTCGGCAGCCATTTCATGCGGCAACTTAATGATGATGTCGGCAGCCAGTTTTTCATCCACTTTTTCGAGAAAAGGGATTACAACATCATTATCGAGTTCGGTGAGAATCTGGGCAATTCTGCCGGATGAAAGGTTTGGTGCAATATCTACAGCAGTGTCTACTTTTTTTTCTGCCATAGCCTCGGCAAATTTATCCCGGTAAGCAGTTAAAACTTGGGGTTCTAAAATCATGATTTATGATGATTTTGGTTCAAATTGAATGTGTAATGACATACTTGATACTGAAGATCAAATATTTATGGCAAAGTCATCAGAAAATATTGGTTTCTGATAGGCGGGGGTAAATGATTCGCTGCCTGAATCGCTCTGTATCTTGTTTCGTATTGCCCGATCGCAACACGATAATAAGTGGTGTTGTTTACAATTGAAGGTATTACCAAAATCCTGTAACCGGCCTGCCTGAGTTCATCAGCAAGCCTGTTTGCCCGGTTTAAATTTACCAGCGAATGAACAACGATTGTATAACCTTCGAGTTCTACGGTATTCCATTCACCGGTTGTGCCATATTCTGAAACAATAGATGGCAATGGAGACATTACCAGATCTTCATCACTCAGGGCTTGGACAATGTCTTCTGTTCGGTCGTCTCTTTCAGTTACCGGAACGAACTCGGAGATCACTTCCTGTTCAATATTAGTTATTGAAAATGTTATTTCCGAGTATGAATCAAATCGATGAAAATTTTCACGGGTAAGTTCGTTTCGAATGTCATTAGCAGCAACAAGTGAATCCAATGATGGTTCTTTAATATAGATGGATTCAAAAAAATCTGAGAATGAGGGTGGTGCAGGTTGTGGAGTTAATCGTTGGGAATGGAAATTGTTTTGAACGTAAGGAACCTTCTTCCGATGGAATTTTATTTGAATACCCGCCTGAAGCCCCCTCCATCTGCTGCTTGTACTTGTAAAATCAGTATTAAGATTGTCGCGGATTATATTCGAATCTATAATCTGCTTGTCAGATATGAACAAGTTGTATTCCGTGAAGAGGTTCACATTCGAGGATATATATAGCCGTAGCCCCCCTCCAATGGTATAAATCGGATTTTGGGTATTCTTTTTTTGAGATTCGATAGTATTGTTATTTTCGGGAACAACGGAAAGGCTATTGAAATTTAATCCGAATCCAAATAGCCCATATATATTCATCGGTTGTGGCGGAACTCCGAGATACCGCATCAAACTGAGTTGGGCTGAAATGGAAGTTGTAATAAAATCATTGGTAAAAATCAGATCAGGCCAACCGGCATAATTAGTAATTAATGAAAATTTTCCCGAAGAGATATCAGTGCGGATTGCTTCGTATGGACTGAAATCGTATTGAATGTTTAATCGATAACTGAGATAACTATTTTGATTGAGCAAGAATGGATTGATGTCTTCAAAGAAGAAATCTCCGCCTGATGCAAGATTCGTATTTATTACACCTGCTGATAAGCCGAGACCCCATCCTTTGGCTATCAGGTGGTCCTGCGAATAAACCTGATTTGTCGTAAATTTAAAAAGCAGGAGTATTAACAAAAAAGGTAATTTATAAACTTTCATGATCGAATTACCAATTAAGATTTGGCAATATGTAGATAATTTCCGAATTATCAATATCATACAAATGTATAAAAAAACGGGGGAAATGGAAACTTAAAGGTGATACCTGCTTATGCCATGTTCAGTAACATATAAGAAACAAGTTTTATTTTTACATGATAAAAAATACAATTTTATTATCAATCAATGATTATTTTTGTTCATTATTATTATTAAGATTTTTGTGCAAAGACTTAAGATTTCAATAATTGGATTTCTATATGTCCTTTTTCTTGTGACAGAATCAGCATGTCAGGGGTTTAATGTATTTAATAACCGTAACCATCCCTACCTAAACTGGCTGGTCGCCGAAACCGAGCATTTTGAGATCATTTACCCGGAGAGAATATCAGGAATTGAATTAGAAGCTGCAGCAATTGCAGAGGAGAGCTACCGCGCACTATCGGAAAATATGGGAGTCACATTTTCCTCGAAAATAAGGATCTATCTTGCGGATATGGATGAAATTTCCAACGGTTTCGCCAACCCGATAGGAAAAGGGTATACAATGATCTGGGTAAACCTGAATGATTACAGTGTCATTAAAACAGGTCGTTTGAAATGGCTGCGCAGTGTGATTGCACACGAACTGGGGCATATTTTCCATTTCAAGGCAGTTTGGTCGGACATGGGGCTGTTGAACTTCGTACTGGGGACACCATTCCCGATATTCTGGACTGAAGGTATCGCTCAGTATCAGGCAGAAGAGTGGAATTCTGAGCGGGGCGACCGATGGCTGCGGAAAGCTATTTTCGATAGCAGGCCCGATTTCAGGCGCCGGGAATCTATTGAAGACGGACGACTGATGTATGCAGCGGGCCACTCCCAGGTACTCTATTTTACGGAAAAATATGGCGACAGCACTCTTGTTGATATGCTCTCGCACAGGAACAAGCGGCTGGGATTGTTTGAATACCACGATTTTTATGAAGCATTCGACGAATATGTGGATGGAGGATACGATTCTTTTTATGAAGACTGGCTGAAGCACATGAATATTCATTATAACACACTTGCTTCACAAATGGAGAGGGTTGATTCTCTTAAAACAGATGCCCTTGATTATCCCGGCCAATTTTATTTCGATATGGCGGTAAGCCCGGATGACAGGTTCGTGGCGGTTCTCGGTTTAGAGTCGTTGAGGAGGCCGGTTCGGAACCTGTACATCGTAAAAAACGATTCTACAAATGAATCCAAAAAAATGGCTGAAGGGAGTATCCGTGACGATCTGAACTGGAGCCGTGACGGAAACTTTCTCTATTATGCAAGGCTCGTAAGAGGGGAGAAGTCCGAAATCCTGAACGATATTTTCCGGCTGGATGTGAATACTGGACGGGAGAAACAAATCACTCACAGCCGCAGGGCACGGTTTCCTGTTGAAGGGCCCGGGGAATATGAAATCAGCTATATCGTGAATGAGGGGGGGACGGGTAATCTCGTAACACTTGATACCGAAGCCGGAATTGAAACCCGCCTCACAAATTATACCGGGGATGTGCAGCTTCACTGGCCGGTTTGGCTTGAATCTCAAAACAAATGGCTTCTTTACAGGTTTGATAAATCCGGAAACCGCAACCTGATTCTGTTTGATCCGCAAACAGGTGGGGAAACAATTCTGGATGATGGGGATCTGGACAACAGAAAACCTGTTTTGAGCCCTGATGAAAAGAAAATAGCATTTACCTCGCTTCGTGATGATGTACCGAATGTTTTTGTGTATCATTTTGATACAGGAAAGACCCGGCGTGTAACCCACCTGTTTACCGGTGGTGAGGTTTATGGCTGGATTGCAGAAAATGATACCGTTGAAACAGAAAAACTGTTAATCAAAGCGAGTGAAATTAAACAAAAAGATCACGTTTTTTGGGTAGATACAAACCGAAGTTTACCCGCTTACAATGTTGATGCAGCAGCGGATTATGCAAGCTGGCGAATGAAAAAACCACCCAGGCAAATTCCACAAGTAATTGAATCTGATACATCACTGGTATTAAACCGCTATCACTACCGTCCGTTCAGCAACATTACACATGCTGCTTCATTTGCACTGCCATATTTCGCAGGCCCGGATAACTGGGGAGTGTTTGCCACTTCGAACTGGACGGAACCACTTGGCAAACATATTATATCAACCCTGGGCTGGGTGTCTGTTTCAAATCCGAAAAGGCATAGCTATGGCGCCATTAATTACGTGAATAACCTCTTCTATCCTACTTCGGTATTATCTATTTACAGGATCCCGGGTGAATCAAAATATTATGGTAACCGATTTTTAGTTCAGGAACTTACAGGAGGTGAATGGTCAGTAACCTGGCCAATCGATTTGCTTGACAGGCCGTACCAATCTTCAATGTTCAGATTGCGACTTCGCCATGTCCTGATAAACCCGATAAATCGCGATCGTTTTGAGGATCTGCCCAATATCCCACAGCCGGAGAAAGGGAAGCAGACGGATTTCGGGCTGGAATGGATCATAAAAAAGCAGAGGCCGTGGAGTGATAATTCTATCCATCCACTGGACGGCCACGGAGTGAAAATCAGCCTTATAGGTGCGGAGAAATCGCTGGGATCGGATGTATCGTTTCTGAGGGCTGATGTCAATACATATAAAATACTTCGATCAATAGGGCTTCAGCGGATTTATTTGCAGGCACGATACCAACAGGTATGGGGAAAAGAGCTTCCGCAGAATTATATCGGATTTTCAAGGTACGATAATATTTCACTGAACTTACCTGACCTGGTATTCCTCCGGTTTTTCCAAGATACTGAGAGGGTTCGCGGATACCGTAATTTTATCGCAGGTAAGCAGGTATTATTCGGCTCACTCGAATATCGTGTGCCATTTTTACCATCACTCCAAACAAAAATCCTTGGGTTTGCAGAGCTTGGATCAACAGCTGTTAACATTTTTTCGGATGCGGGGGTTATTTGGAACGCACTATTTTCTGATGGGGATAACAGCACGGAACACCGCTGGGGAGCCGGCGCTGAATTAAGAAATGAACTGCGCCTGTTTGGAATCGGTATATCTCATTCAGTAGGTATAGCACAGCCTGTAAATAAACTGTTTAAAGATGACTCTTATGATCTTTATTACCGGGTTAGAGCTGTTATTCCTTTTTGAGTCATGAGCAGAAAATAGTGCAAACGTCCCGTTTGTGCTGTCATTGGATGTAGAACACGCAAGCAGCAAAACCAATCCGTGCCGTTTTAGGTACGGTATATTTTACAAAAGATGAGAAAGACTTCTGGGCATTGCGCCACAATACACCATGCAATATTTCTTGTAAACCAATTTCAATCCTTTCAAATCTCACCCCCACAGCTGCTCTTTCTAAATCCCCCTTCGTAAGCCGCGCTCTGTGAAACGCCACTCTTCTATTTCGGCATTGATTTCCCTATTACTCCAGGTGAGTTCAGTTTTACGGTTGTCTTTGTGATCGTACATGGTCATTTTTCGCGGGCTCCATAGCCTGCCAGTAAGCTGCTCAAAATCTTTGGCTTCAAGACGTTTTATTTCTTCTCCCGCGCTATTAAAGTATCGAATTGTTTCCAATGCGAGTGTTTCCTTAATAATTTCAAATTCTAGATAAGCGTATTGATCAGAATCTGGCTTGGAAGCCCTGATGGTGTGATGAGTCTCGCCAGTTTCAAGCCATTCGAATTCAAAGTCGTCCGGGTCCTGGTCGCCCAGGTCTTCATAGGTAAAGTCGCTTCCCATGAAACGGTCGCCCCGTTCTGTTGATCCAATCACCTGAATTCTGCCGACTGACGGAAGATATAATCGCTGCGTGCGGTTACCACCTTCATTGATGGAGAGGAAACCGGTGCCGCGAACATTGCCGGGTTCAGCAAAAACGATGAGAGTCATGGTGTCGTCACCCGCATTTTTTATCCAGGAGCGAAGCATCCGGGTACGGGTTCGCCCGCGGTTATCGGTAATCACCATGGTTAAATCTGAAAGCTCGGTTTCGATGGAATTTCTTCGTTCATCCATTTCTTCAAAGATGGCACGAGCTTCTTTTTCATCTGAAATTCTTTCCTGGGCGTTAAGCTGAAGAACCGAAAGAACGATAATTAAAACTGATAATAAGATTTTCATATCTGTGTAATGTTCACGGTTAAACGTACTGAAACAGACAAACGTTCAGCAATTTTTCACTCATGTAAAATCTCATTATTTGATCCGGTTTTGTCAAAAATGTTGCATATCCCTTAAAAACGAAGTAGATCCGCAAACCGGGTGTAATCAAATTAAAAAAAATGAAATCAGTAATCAGGAACCTGAAAAGAGTTCATATTTTTCTCTTCTTCGCAGGTATGTTTATGATGCTGGTGGCATGTAACAGTAATAACTCTACAAATGCTGTCGAAAACCTGACATCGGAACTGTGTCCAGAGCTGCGCGGCCCGGAAGCGCTGTATTGGGACCTTGCCAACGGTATTCCGCGAGGTGATATCCCTGGCGGCTTGCCAACCGTCCGAAACGTTGGTGGATCCTTTATTCACCCGGCATCCCCGCTTCTCAGTTTTGTTTATCCGGCAGGATACCAGGCCAGTATTGATCCGACACAAAATACCATTGGTGTAAATGTAATCCGAAACGATAACCAGTCTATATGGCGGCAAGCTCAGATCAGTCTGCCGAACGTTCAGCTAAATTCGGCCCAAGTCATGGATGTTGAAATGCGTAACCTGTTAAGTTTCCTGGGTCGCAACAACAGTACACCAAACATTGTCTGTGTGAATCAGGGTTCCGGGCCTGCTCCCGGCGGCGGTGGTTTGTTGATGTCGGATTTTACCAATATTTTTTTAAGGGTAGATAATTTTACAGCCACTTTAGTAACAAGGGTAACTATTTTGCAAGGCACTGATGTTACTTTTTCCACTGTAGATATTGGTGTTACAGCCGCACCCACATCCCAGTATAATGATGAAATATTGCTGACTTTTCTTCCAATCTCCTGGCAGCTTCTTTTTAGGGACCCTGATCTGAGGGGCAAAACCGATTATGGTGAGTAGCTAAATCACATTCCATTCCAGTTTTGGAAACGGTAGTAAATTCTTTGGTTCTACCACTAATTATATTGTTAAACAGTAAACCCCGATACCCCGATGAGTAAACCCAAAATTCAAAACTTAAAAATCACAATACAAAACCAAATATCATCCGAATTAATTAATAAAGTGGTATTCAGGAATTGGGATTAATCTGAACTGGCAAGAAATTGAAAACTCGATTATAGTTTGATTTTTAGATGGATTCAAGGATATTAGTTGGTTTTTAACCTTCTGATAGCCAATCACTTAGAAAATAATATCCTTCAAATTAATGCAGGGCGGGCCTCTTTTAGAAGCCCTTGGCCCGCTTAAATTCACCGCCAAATAATTCAGGCCTATAAAACCGGGCAGCCCTGGCTTCCATGTTTTCGGTATCCCCGCTTTTCACCTGCCGGGCCATATAGCGTAGCGGCTCTCCGTTTTTTCCGGCTGTTAAAGAAAAGAGTTGTTTTGAGCATCACAGGCCGGGTTATTTCCTGTTTCGGTAATTCCTGATTTTTTGTAGTTCTTCAACATCGGCTTTGTCTTTTAGCCTGCCGGTTAACATTTTATTTGTAATCAGGTCTTCAATTCGGAGAAATCTGACGGTAAGTTGATTTTGAAATTGGTAAGGAATGCTGTTATCAAATGCTTCATCATAGCGAAGTCCGCTTACGGCATTGAAAATGTCGATCTGTAAAGGTTCATCTCCCAATTTCACAGCGAAAGGCTTTGTAAAGTCAAGTTCCTTAATATGTTCAATCAGTTCAGAAGTGAAATTTAAATTTTTGAAGGCGTATATAATTTTCTCTTTGTTTCCCGGATCAGGTTTAATCCATATATCCATATCGCCGGTGGTTCGCACATAGCCGTGAAAAATGACCGCATATCCACCCACAATAAGATAACTGACCCCAAAAGTCGTGAACTCTTTTAAGACCTCTTCAAAATTATTGGCCAGAATCATGGTTGTGAAGTTTTTTTATTTGAAAGGCTTTGGAAAGTGAAGGCCATCTGCCATCCGGCAACAAATATTGATGGAAAACCATTTTGCGAAGTTCTTCTACATGTAATAACCGTTTATCGTAGGATAAACCGGCCCGTTGTTTGGTTTCAAACTCAGCAGCTTCTTCTAAAGAGTTGAATATGTGCACGTTTTTAAAAGCAACAGAGGGCTCTTCGGTTTTATTGGTTGTATCTTTGTTCTTATTTTTCATTATTCCTAAATCTAATCTTTTTAATCAGAAAATCAACCATTTGACCGGCAGGCAGGTGGTGGCCACAGTAAAATTGCTGTTCGTGCTCTGAACTCTGTAAACAGTGATAGATTGGATACCTGTAATCGGGTTACGATCTTCTGAATATCTTTCGTACGCTGGCAGCAAAACCATCTACCCACTTTATAGTTGTTACCGTTCGGGTAACCCGCGGATCTCTCGTGGGTGAGGCCATGATCAGGCGCGCAAGTACAGCGGCCTGGTCATCGAGTGCCCTGCGGAGTATTCTTGATTCGGTAGGAGTAGCTGCACGGGTTAAAGCGATCGCAAACGACCAGGCATGATCGCGAGCTTTCGGTATGCTGAAATTGGTAATCTCATCACTTACGTAGCCTGTTTTTTTATCGAGCCGTTTCAGTATGGGAGCGTATTTAACCGAAACCTCACGTTTCATCTGTTCTGTGGCTTTTGCCAGGACGTCATTGATCCTGTTGTGATCACCATATTTTTGAACCCTCTCAGGATCGATGGAGACATCAAATAGTGCAATGGCTAAATCGTGGTTGATATGCGCGTTGATGCCAAGCAGCAGATGCTGGATTATAAGACCTTCTTTTTCCTTTGCAAGGCTGAATGATATTTTCCACGATTTTGGGACAAGATTTAGGTTCCCCTTTTCATCATTCATCACCGCTTCGCGATACAAATTGGCAAAGCGTATCAGGTAGATACGGGTCCAGGTTGCATCAGTAAAAACTGAGTCGCCAAGCCCTTTTTCTATTGACCTGGTGATGTGGAGATATGCGGTGGCAAAAACGCCACGTAAATCACCTGATTCCAGGCAAAGATCTTCAAATGCAGATAGTTTTTTTATGACCTCATCAACAGATATAAATTCATCACGAAAGAGAAACTGGACTTTTTCTGGCATCTTTATTTTTTCTTCAGGGGTGCCCCGGCTTTATTCCAGTTTACTTTTTTCAGCAGGAGCCAGATACCTATCAAAACGAATGGAATACTAAGAAGCTGACCCATGTCGAGTGCTGCACCGGCAAGAAAATTGGCCTGGGTTTCTTTTGTAAATTCAATCAAAAATCTACCGGTAAACAACATTACCAGGAAAGTGCCAAAAAGTGATCCTTCGGGTGGGTTTTTTTCATATTTGTAATAAATCCATCCCAGCACAACCAAAACTAATATACATAGTAAAGCCTCATAAAGCATGGATGGATGACGCGGGAGCATATCCACTTTTGCAAAGATAATGGCCCAGGATACATCGGTTGGCATACCTAGAATTTCGGAATTAAAAAAGTTTCCAAAACGGATAAACATCCCACCGATAGCAACACCCGGCACCACTCTGTCAGCTACCCACATAAATGTGGTTTTGGCAGTTTTTCGGGCATAGAGATACATTGCAATAATGATACCTACGGCTGCGCCGTGGCTGGCCAGGCCGCCAGTCCATACCTGAGGAATAAGGTGGATATTCCGCAGGTAATAGTCAGCCTCGTAAAAGAAAACATGGCCTAACCGGGCTCCGATAATTGTTGCCACAAGAACGTAAATCAAAAGCCTGTCAAGCTCTTCCTGAGATCTTCCGGCATCTTTAAACATTTTGAAACCAATCATGTAGCCTGTTATAAAAGCCATTGCAAACATCAGGCCGTACCATCGCGGTTCGAGAGGGCCAATACTATTCAGGGAAGGCGAATCGATAAACAGAAATGGCAGTTGAGCAATAATGATTGATCCGACTAAAAGAAGCCAGAATTTTGCCGGTGGTGGTGGTTCTGGTTCCTGGCCTTTTTTTACTTTAGGTATGATTTGCTGATATCCGAAATAAAAAAGTATAGCCGCCAAAACCAGGCCCCAAATAGAAATGGAAAACGGTAGTTGGACTTCAGGAATCGAAAAGAGTACAGGATCAAAATCCCATATAATGAAATTGTTAGAATTCATGTGGTTTATTAATAATTAAACTGTATAACAAAACAAAATACAAAAGCGGGAATCTAAATTCTTTCAGAGATTAAACTGAATTATCCTGTTCAGCTAAAAAGTTAGAGCACCTGATTTACAAGGCATAAAAAAAGCCCCTCATTTTTTTATTGAGGAGCTTATGAATATTGTTTATAAATCTCTATTTCTTTTTGGATTTGGATGAAAACAGGTCACCAAAAAAGTCAGAAACTTCGGTGGCAGCCATCGAAAAGAAGGCAAATACGGATGAACTGTTTCGCCCATTCTTGTCAGCCCGGGATTTTTTTGACTCATCTGGAATTTCTTCTACTTTTGGCGCAATAGGTTCTTTCTGCTTGGGTCTCTTGGGCTCTAATACCACGCTGTGTTCCGGAACAGTGTAACTTGGTTTTGCTTTGCTTTCAACTTTAGGAATTACAACTTCTTCAATATTCTGATCGTTATCCTCTTCTTTTACAGCCCCGGCAGCAACTGCTCCGGTTGCCGCGGCGGTACCGGCACCGGTTCCTGATTTTTTCACACCTGATTTGGGTGAAAATGCTTTTGCAACGTAGTAAATAATTCCTGCGGCCACTAAAGCAAGTATAACATAGATGAGCCACAGCGGACTTCTCCGATCTGCTTCATCGGCTTCAGCATCTTCAGGATCGAGCATAGGTTCTTCTGTAACTGCTCTTTCATCTGGTGTAAGCTCTTCTGCAAGCTCCGTGTCTTCAGGTGAGATTTCATCGATTGCAGCTCTCTCTTCCCGCTCGACCCGGTCATCAGTGTAAAAATCCTCGACGATTGGCCGGTCTTCCTCTCGGTCATCATCAGGTTCAATTTCTTCCATTTCCGGTTCTTCAAGAAGGTCGGTTTCCGGTTCCTGGGCTACCGTTCGTGGTACATCGACTATTATGGTTGTATCTTGTTCATCTTCATCAAGTGGTTCCTCCGTTGTCGGCAGATCAGCGATATCAGTCAGAGGATCGGTTTCTTTCCTTCCCTCAAGTTCCGGCTGCATTCGCGCCTGGTAGTCGGGATCAGCAGGATCAACAATCGTCTCTGGCTCATCCGGCCTTAGCAGATCGCTGATATCGCGCCCGTCAATTGCACGTTCAAGATCACGTTCAAGAGAATCGATTTCACTCTGAAGTTCACGGATCGATGCAGCATACTGTTCTTCCTGCTGAACCCTTGCCTGTTCTTGAGCAGCAAGTTCGTCTTGCAACGAACGTATAATAGACGACAACGATTCAATTTCAGTTGCATTTGCATCAGCTCTTCCTCTTTCTCTTGCAAGTTCTTCTTCAAGTGCTGCAATTCTTGATTGAAATTCATTGAGGGTGTTTGCATAGTGTTCAACGAGTGCATTACGGGCTTCTTCTTCGGATAGCCTTTGTGCTTCAAGTGAGTCAATGAGACTTCTTAGTGATCTGACTTCCTCAGCAAAGAGTTCATCCTGCCGGGCAATTAGTGCTTCTTCAAGTTCACGAAGTACGTCACGATCGCCCAATGTTGGCAAAGCAGGTGCCCGCGACGGTACATGCCAATCAGCATCACGGCTACTACCCCCAAACTTAAACTGTATACCAACCGATACCGCGCTCCATGATCTTGAACTTTGAGCAGCTCCTCCAAGATTCAGTAATTCACCAACAAAATTTCCATCAATGATATCCCTGCTTGAGGAGATGTACTCGTATTGAGCAAAGGAGTCAATTCTTGGCCCAAGATTAAACCTCACACCACCACCAAAAGTTGTGAAAAAAGAAGTAAAGGGGTGGTCTTTAGCAGAAACTGAAGATTGATTTATTTCCGGCCTGTCTGATTCGATGCTAACATTATTGAACATTAAGCCGGTCCCGAAACTGCCGTAAATATTAAAATTACTGGATGTGGCACCAAACAACCGAAGTAAACTTAATTGAGTTGTAATCGAAGTGGTGAGGTAATTATTTTCAAAAGAAAGAAGGTCCTGGTCAAAAAAATCACTTAGAATGGTGAATCTGCCATAAACAATATTAGATTGCAGGGCTATTTCGGGGGATATTACATATCGAATATTGAAGCCGAGATTTGTATTAAACTGATCCTGAAACTCAAAAGCACCTGCAACACCCGACTGGAAAGATGAAGTGCCCATGTGGCCTTTCGCAACATTACCCATTATGCCAAGGCTTAATCTATTAGGCTCATCGTCATTATTATTTTGTGCGTGCAAATGGGTGGTTTGCCAAATCAGCAAAGTAAAAAGTATTGTTAGAATCTTCCCCGAATACATCATTTAAAGAGCTGTTTGGAGTAATAAGAAATGACATCAATAGATAGTAACATAACCATTTCGATAAAAAAAAGCTTTAAACATAAAAAAACTTTTCATTAGTAGATTTTTCGAAGAGTTTCAAATAAACATTTTCGAAAATCGATTTCCGCTTCTTGCAACCTGCAACGCAAGATTTAAAGTGGTTTTGTAGAAGCGTTGTAACTATTAACTTCACATTATTTATAAAAAAAGTACATCTAGTGCACACAATATACTTATTAAAAAAAAAAAACAAGTATAAATAGTGAAATTTAACAGCTGCAACCGGTTGATTAAAAAATCACATAAATTCGAAATCAATATGTCAATCACACCGGCTTAATGATCATTTTTACCCTTGTATTGTGAATATATGTTTCATTACGGAGAACATGTAATTCACTTTAGCTTTATTCGAGGATCGTTACACATGTATGTGCGTTGCCAATATCAAGGCCCAGGCTTAGCGTATCAGGTGAACTTCGTTTATTGGCAGAATGTAAGCAATATCCAGTGCTGGCCATTGTAAGCGGATCATCCGGAATTTCAATTTTCAGAAGGCCTTTAAACTCGTCGTGAAAGCAATTCACCAGTTCAGGGTAATTAGCACCGCCGCCAACCAAAATTAATGTACTGGATTTGTTAAAATCTTCATCAATCCAGGTATTCTGAATCAATGGCGAAATGACGTTACTGTAGTATTGTTTCATTACAGTTTTTCGAATTTCCGTCAAATCAATTCGTTTTCTGTTAATGGTAATACTGCCATTTTTTAAAGCCTGGTCGAACTGGTGTTCGGTTCTGAGTCCCAAATAATGGGTTGTTGCCATTTCTTTCATCGCGGAATCTATGGCGTAGCGAAGTCCATTACCGCTGTTTAGTGTTCGCTGGATGAAACCATTGTCGGTACATAAACCGAATTCCAGTGTGCCATATCCCAAGCTGACAACAAACATATTTCCGCGAATATTCATATCCCCCTCGCGGGCCGTGATGATTGATCCAAATAACTCCGGGATTATATTAATCCGTTCCAGATTCACTTCAACATCTTCATACCCGGGGCCGCCATAGGGCCTTGTATCCTGTCGTATGGTTTCAAGTTTACTGATATAATCGGATGCGGCGGTTTTAAAGATATTAAACGTAGCGTGAGGAAAACCGGTAGTCAGGGATATTGGTTTGTCAAGAGCATAATCGGCAGCAATAACCAAACCTGATTTAAGCAGTAACTGATAATCAAGGTCATCCGGGGCGCTGTTGATGCCTTTATGCGGTGCTTTGCCTTCGGATAGTGCTAAATGGCCAATGATATAATCTTCTTTTTCGTGCTGGATTTTTATCCCGGCAGACCTGTCTGTGGTAACATTTACTAAAGTGGAGCCGAAACTTTCCGAAACACTTGGATATAGAAATTTTTTCATAGATTGGTAATAGATTAATTATTTTAGATTTAAAGATGTAAATGGTCGATAAATCAAGATTCAGAAATCACCATAATCTTATATCTGCATAAACTAACAATAGTTTTGAAAACTAACTTATCAGGAAAAGTATAGAAAATTTCCGACAAATGATGATTTCATTCATGCAAGGCACTAAATAAAATTGACTGTTACCCTAATTTAGAAACCTTCTCAGTATATCCCTTGCTCCATCCTGCACGGCATCTCTTACGATTCGTTCAATGGTTTCACCATCCGGGCGAACCTGCGGGTTTGAAGTTGTACCTGTAATTCTGACCGGAACTGCCATTCGCCCGTCTTCAAGCTGCAGGGCATTTGCTGCTGTGGAAGAAATGACCGATGCAATTCCCTGTTTGAAGCGCTCAGGAAGCAGGATTGTTGCCTTATAATTGATACGGTCGTTCACCATATGGAGGGTTCCTTCAAGTTGCATGCCAAGATTGCCGCTGGTGAGGCTAAAGTTCTGTATGGTCATCACTGTATCTTTAATACTGAAATCTGCATTCCAGGCATCAAGAGTGAGTGCTTCAAGTTCGCTGGCATTTAAAAATTCTGCAACACGTTTTTGAATGGGATGGCCCCGCATTTGTGCACGGCTCATGCCAAATGTTCCGCTGGCATCTGTGGTGGTGATATCGGGGTTGATCTCCGGGGTAAGTTCTGTGTAATATCGTATTTCTGTGTTGAACACTCCGGAAATATAGTTGTGTAGTGTACTTTCAGGGCCAAGGAATCCGGTATCACGGAAGAATGTTTCAGCTTTTACTCCTTCCAGCTTTCCATTAAACAGGAGATTGGTTTTAATAGGATCAGGTACATTCCAGTCCATTCGCCCGGTGGCTTTGCCATCAAACAATTTTGCTTCAGCCTCATCCACCCGGATCAGCGTTGGTGTGATGCGGCTTGTCCCTTTTATTTCAGTAATCGGGATCCCGAAAATCACAAGTCGTTCGATATTTGCATTTACGTTTGCTGTAAGATTGGGTAACTCAATAGGAATAGGATCGTCCGTTTCATCATCCCAGTCAATCATCTCGTCCATATTTAAAAACCGGCTGTGGTAGGTTCCTGAAATGGCTGGCATGGTTTCGGTTGAGGTATGATCATCCAGAAAGCCAAGATAATTGCGCAGTGATCCCTGCAGTGTGATGTCGGTTGATCCGTACATCATGGAGAAGCGTTCGAGATTCATGGATTGCGGTGTGATACTCATTCTGCCATTGAGATCAGTTACCGGCAAAAACAGCGAATCACCGGCAGCAGAAACATTGTTTACTTCGAGTGACCCATTGAGTGCAATTCTTTTAATATCATTAACCGGTCCTCTGGAGCGAAGGTTCATTACGGCGGTACCCTGAAGTTCCTGAATCCACGGTTCTAGTGTATAGTAAGAAGTTACACTGCTTAACAAAGCATTTCCGTCAATGGTGAGATCCACTTCAGGGTTATCGCTTAAATAATTTGTAACAGTTCCGCTCATTGACAAGGCATTATCTCCAGTTTTAAAACGTGCCTCGCTGATATTTAACCTTCGGCCGCTCGCTTCTGCCCGAAATGTAACATCCTCCAGCGGATTCGTTGTGATGCTATGGGCAAGATATCCGTTGGTAAGCTCAAACGTACTCTGCTGCAGAAGCGATTCTATCTGATCGGGATCGGGCCGGCCACGGAGGTTGATTTCTGCAATCAGCCTGCCGCTCATTCTCAGAGTGTCTTCATCAATCGGGTAAAATTCTTTGATTGTAGCAAGGTCAAAGTTAATATTAGAGCGTACATCCACGGTTCTGCGTTCTTCGTCAAGAGGACGAAGAATGGATCCGGATAGTGTAAACCGGTTGTTTGCAGCGGTAAAACCCGATTCAGCGATTAGAATACGCTCCTGGTTTGCATCAACCCGGGCATTGATCTGTTCAATGGCACGCGGAACATCAATGTATTTTAAAAGGCCGTTTGTAAGCTGGAAGTTGCCTGAAAAGGTGGCGTTTTCGGGCTGATCAATTCTGCCATTGGCCCGCGCATCTGTCTTAAGTAACCCGGCAAGCTGTTCAATTCCCAAATCCTGGATCGGGTAGAAACTGCTGACGGTGGCCAGGTCAATATCACCATCCAGGTCGAGTGAAAATGTGGCATCCTCTTCGAGAGGCCGTTCAATAGTGCCGGAAGCTGTTACACTGTTCACACCCGCACGTGCCCTGAAATTGCTGATGGTGGCAAGCTCGTTATTAAAGAGGATCTGAAAATGAATATCCTCGATTGCCTGGGGCAGGTCAGGATTTTGCAGGTACCCATCGGCAACCGCAATGATTAAGTCAAAATTGGGCAGAGTTTCTTCTGAATAAACACCATTAACAGAACCTTCAAGAACCAGTGAACCGCGTGTTTGCAATCCGGTGATGTACTCCTCATATTCAGCCGGAGCGAGCCGTAGCAATTCACCGAAATTTTCGGATGTGGATGAAAACTGAAGGGAAAGTGCAAGCTCATCACTGCTCCAGTTTGATACAGAACCGACCAGGTTCAGCGCAAGCCCGCGAATGGAAACGGTACCTTCAGTGAAGTTTAAAATTTCATTTTCAAGATCGAGTGTGGATACCTGGTTAATACTTAAATTAAGATTTGTGATATAGGATGAACCATCTATGATCACATTCAATGAACCAACTTGAGCGTTGATTCTGCTTTCAATCAGCTCGGCAAAAAAGAGGGAAATGTCAGCATCAAGCTGTTCAAGAGTGACAATTGAATTGGTGGTATTATCGGTATAAAAGACAGAGGCATCATTCAGTTTAAAACCAGGAATGGAGATACTGTAACCTTCACCGTCATCCACTGCTTCTTCGTCATCCAGAAGAAAATCAATATTGGTGGTAGAGTCAGCAAAAACTGTATAGTTCAGTATTGGTCTTGTAATTGAGAGACGTGCCACGGAGATTTCATTCCTGAAAAGCGGGAATAGTTCAAGTGAGAGCAATAATTCATCAACAGATGCAACAGGGTTACCTTGCGGATCGGGTATTCGGAGGCCGTCAATATCTAGGCCGAAACGGGGGAATGTGCGGAAAAATGTAATAGACATTTTATCGACTTCCACCTCACTGCCAACTGCAGCCTGAACATGTGGTAGTATGGTATTTTTAAGGCGGTCGTCGGTGAAATAAAGATTTAATCCTACAAGCACCAGGATAAACAGCGCAAGCAAGACAGCAAGTATTTTTAAAAATAGTTTCATATGGGGCTCAATTGATTTAACAGGTAAACGCTTGAGAAGGCAGATTGTTTCTTTTCGGTAGGTACGAAATAAAATGGATATCTGATATAGAGGTGGGGCAAATTTTTATCAGGGCCGGTTATGATTATGATAAGGATGAGATTCTTTGTTAAAACTCTCAGCCAAGCGGCGTTACTACCAATGCAAAACCAGATCGGTCAATCACCATTCGGTCATTCGGTTTATCGCAAATCAAAGAAGGGAATGACCGAATAACCGAAGAATCGAATGGCGATTGGCGAATGGATTAAACCCGCCCCCTTGCAAACACCCTGAAAGGGTGAAACAACAAAGCCCCGGGCGCAATGAGGGAAATCGCGCAGCGAATAGCCCCATGGAGCCCGGGGATAAACGAGCCGAACCCCCGCGTCTCCCGAGCGAAGATCTCTTGAAAGTGAAAATTAACATCGAGGGGATGGTGACAACGCGTTGTCAGGGTGATCAACCCCTTGCGGTGGCCAATGCCAGCCATCATGCCGCTGCCCCTCGAAACCTGCCGTACCTCCGGCACGGGGTCGCGCTTCGATCGCTGGTTTCTACAAACATTTCGCACCTCACGGCGCGCTTGGTTTCATAAAATACATCGACGCATGAATAGGTTTGTGATTCAGAGATCGTTTGTTCCAATGCAACTTCCCTCGTCCCGGCAGGGATGGTATGTTTGTAGAAAATGACCGGCCCGAACATGCCTTTGTCCCGGCAGGGACAATATGTTTCTGGTTAAATAAAATTGTCGTACGGCGTATTTGCGGACGTCCTTTCAGCATCGAAGGTCAGTTTCCGGTTGAATGATAAAAATAAGCCCTACCTCCGGCGTTTTTTTGCGTCGGGTGCAGGAGAGGGGTAGGGTTGAAATAGTTGGAAATCGATTCTATCATTCATCACCTAAATTTATAAAGCTTAAAAATGGCATTAACGACTTTTGAGACAGCCTCTAACGATGTCGTTGGCGCATCCAAACCCGAAATACCGCAAAGCGATCCCTTCGGGGAATTCCGGGGCTATAACATCGGTCATCCGTGATGCGGATTGTTTTGAGCAGATGACCGGTACAGAACCTAAAAAACCGGGTTATGCATTGCACAAAACAGGAAAAGGAATAGCAACGACAACGCCATTTTGGGGAAGTTGAGTTAAAAAGAAAATTTGAAAATTAAGAGGTCTGATATATCAGCAAAAGATTATTGATCAAGTATAAAAAAGCAGGTGGAAGAAAGTCTGATCGTAATGGTTTGGAAAAATTGGAATTACTCATCAAAACTTAGTCCCGACATGGTATTTCTATTCGGAGAAGTGCCTGAAATTGTCTTGCAATTGAGATTTATGCAGACCGGTTTTATAGGATAAACAGAATTACCACGTCTCATTTGAAAGACAGGCCTAAAACTTCATTTCCACCACCACCTGGAAATTTCTCGGCGGGGCAAATATTGCAGGCCGTTCCACATAGTAATAGTTAAACAGGTTCCTGGCCATCAGAGTAGCACTCATTTCAAACCGGTTTGCCGGCTGTGCCCATATAAAACGTATTCTGGCATCAGTTACATAAACAGCAGGGAATACCTCGGCATCACTCACAAAAAATGAAAAATCGGTATCCACTCGGTCAGGCGCACTTGCCGTACGAAAATCGAGGCCGGCCTCTATCCAGCTTGTGATGAAAGAGCGGCCGCTCAACTGGAGAAGGTGTTTCGACCGGTAGACCAGTGGCTGATTCAATTCAAGATCGGCCGGATCCAAAAGTGTATAACTCGCAGTGACCTGGTGGTTCTGATCCAGCGTGGTGACAGACATGGATGCTTCCGCGCCACGTATTCGTGCTTCGGTGAGGTTTACAAACTGGAAAGAGCCGGATGAAGGTTGGAATGTTGGTTCTACCAGCCGCTGGTATTCGTTCCAAAAACCTGTGAGTTCAGCCCTGAGGCTGAATAAACTTCGAACCGGCCTCATGTAGGTAAACCCGGCCTCATAGCCGGTACTGGTTTCCGGCTGCAGGGTGATATTCGATACAAGCGGAAAAAAATCAGCATTATTGAAAAAACGTTCGGCAACACTGGGAACCCGGAAACCGCGGCCGAAGGATCCCCTTACAGTCAGATAATCATCCACAACATAGGATGCACTGAACTTTGGGCTGAATTGTGTGGCAGTCTCGAGGGTATGTACCTGGTAAGCATCGTACCTGAAGCCGGCAGTTGTGGTTAACCGGTTGCTCCAGTTATACTCTGCCTGGAGAAAAATTGCCCCTTCAGGCTGGTTTCTAACCATCAGTGAATCTTCACCCACAAAAACATCCGAGCGGATGTAATTTTCATCAAACGATCCTCCGGCAGTTATAATCAGCTCATCAGATGCCTGGATGTTGATTTGTGCTTCACCTCCATAGCGAACACCAACATTATGCTTTTCTGATGGGCGCACATTCCCCTGCCTGTCAATGGGACGGAAAGCCACACCAAATAATCTGCCTTTCAAAGAATACTGTACGTGCGGGCTGATGTTATGTGTGAAAACAGGGAGAATGGTGAGGCGGTCGGAAAGACCCCTGTTAGAACCGGATGCAGTGTCGCCTGTAAGGCGGATTTCACCCGGACGGAGCGGATCTTTAAGCCCGTTCCAGTAAAGAAACTGGTAATTCCGGTTTCTTCGTGCGCTGGTGTAAAGCGAAAAATCGATCTTGCGGGTAACATTCCAGCCAAGTTTACTGTAAAGTTCAAGCCCTTCGGTGGTATTATTTTGCAGGTAACCGGCATTGTCGTGCAATTTTCCGCTGAGCCAGAAACCGAAATTATCGCCCGCTTTTTGTGAGTGGCCAAAAAGCAATCCCCTGAACTGGCGGTAATCTGATGCACCATTCCACGTCTGCCACACATCGTACCTTACCGGCTCATAAACACCGCCATAAAATCGCAGTGTGGTTTCGGGCTTTTCGGGAAAATCTTTTGTGATGATATTGATCACCCCTCCAAGTGCCCCGCCTCCATAGAGGGCAGAACCGGGGCTTTTCAATACTTCGATCTGCCGGGTTTGGGTAAGCGGGAGGCCGTCAAAATCCATTCCGCCCTGGTCGGGACCCATCATCGGAACACCGTCTACGAGTAAAAGTACCCGGCTTCCCACACCATAGGTAAATCCGGATGAGCCGCGTACGTTTACAGAATTCCCAAGTACCTGTACACCGGGCACATAATCCAGGGCCTGGTCAAGAGATGTAATATTTCTCGACTGGATTTCTGCGGGTGTAATCGTATTCATACTTACCGAAACCCTGCCGATCAGCTGGCTTCGCCGTGATGCCGTTACCACCAGTTCACCCGATTGCATGGTGATTGGTTCCAGTTCTATATCAAGAATAGTTATTTCACCGGAGGAAAGCAGGATGTTGAAATTTACTGTTTGAAATCCAACCATGGATACCCTCAGGGAATAGGAGCCGGGAGGAAGTGAGCGGATACGGTACACTCCTTCAGAATTGGTAACTGTTCCGGTCTGCAGTTCCGGGATAAAGAGATGTACTCCGGGCAAGGTTTCGCCGGTGGTGCCCTGAACAACGCCCCGCAGTTCGGCCCCGGCATCCTGTGCATAGCTATAGCTGTGCGTGCTGCTCAGCAAGGCAATAATCATGAAGAGGATGTAGCAGTATTTCACAAGATCATTCATAAAAATTATTCCGGAGGGAAGGGTGGAAGGTTGTCAAAATCTACGTGAATGTGGATGGTGGTAGTGTCTCCATTTACAACGATGATGCCATCATTTTCGGTGTAAATTCCTACCGGACGCCAATCGGCCAGAATGTTGTTGCCAAATTGCTGTGCGATGATATTGTAAACATAAACCCCGTTTACTACGTCTTCCACGATAAATGTATCATCCTGAACAAAGTATTGAAGGCGTCCGCTGAATCGCAGGTTTTCGAGGTCTGCGAAAATATCAAAGACAGTTTGTGGCGCTTTTGTGAGTGGCACAAACCTCAGGTCGACCAGGGATTGTTGTGGTGGCCATTCACCACTGTAAGAAATCGTGCCGCGAATAGCTCCGGGTGGCAACGGGTCTTCAAATGGGGGTTTTAATCCGCTATCACAACCGGCTATAATCAGCAAGCTGATCAGACAAGAAAGAATGGGGGCAACTCTGGCCATAATATCGGACCTTTTTCAGCTAATATGTACAACATGAAGGATGCAATCAAGAGCCCGCGAAAGAATTGAGTTAGAAATTTAAGGCAGACATGGTATGTTTATTCGTGCAGGTCAACCGGTCAATATCACATCGTTTATTCGAAGTCGAACAAGGTTCTTGATCCCGTACAAACATACCATGCCTTTTCCAACCGGATGGAATCAGCCAATTTTTTCAATCGCTGTATCAATTCTTCTCAAAACGGTGGTTTTGCCGAGTAGTTCCATAGATGTAAACAGGTCGGGCCCGAAACCCTGTCCGGTTACAGCAATCCGTAGCGGCATCATCAGTTTGCCAAAGCCGACACCATGCTCACCGATAACTTCTTCAAGAAGTTTTTTCAGGGTAACTGCTTCAAACTTTTCTTCGGGTATAGGTTGAATTCTTTCCCGGTATTCTGAAACAAGTACAGTGCTGTCTTCTTTCCACTTTTTCAGGGCACTTTCATCATAAATTTCCGGGTCTTCAAAGAAAAATGATGCCATGTCTATGATTTCATCGAGTTTACTGACCCTGTCTTTTACCAGTCCGATTACACCTGCGAGAAACTCATCATCCGATTGTTTGATGATCTCCTTGCTTGTAATTGCTTTTACCCTTGCTGCAAGCCGGAGGTTTGGCTGTTCGCGCAGATAATGTTCGTTGTACCAAAGAAGTTTTTTGTGATTAAAGACCGCACCGCCCTTACTTACCCGGTCAAGTGTAAACAACCGGCAAAGTTCATCCAGTGAATGGATTTCACTATCATCACCGGGACTCCATCCAAGGTATGCAAGGAAATTAATGAGCGCCTCCGGTTCGTAATGCAGTTTATTGTAATCCTTTGTGTTGATTGGAATACCTTCCGATTCGGCGTTTCGTTTGGAAAGTTTGCCGCCGGAGGGAGACATGATCAGTGGCAGGTGCGCCATTTGTGGAGCATCCCACCCAAAAGCCTGGTAAAGCATGATGTGTTTTGGGGTACTGGACAGCCACTCTTCACCACGGATTACATGTGAGATATTCATCAGGTGATCATCCACCACATTGGCCAAGTGGTAGGTAGGCATGCCGTCTGACTTCAGCAGAACCTGGTCATCCAGGCCCTTCGATTCAAAGGAAACATGTCCTCGAATGAGGTCTTCGAACCTGATGGTTTCCCTTCGCGGTACTTTCAGGCGTATTACATATTCAGCACCGCTTTCGAGCAGTTTTTGCACCTCATCGTTGGGCAGCGTCAGGCTGTTTTTCATCGACTGACGGGTGATTGAATCGTACTTGGGAGATGGATTGCCAGATTTTTGAAGGCGTTCCCTCATCAGATCCAGCTCTTCGGTAGTATCAAAAGCATAATATGCAGCTCCATTTTTGATGAGTATTTCAGCATACTTACTGTAAATATCTTTTCTTTCACTCTGGCGGTAGGGTCCGAAATCACCCGGAATCCCCGGTCCCTCGTCAATTTTTATACCACTCCATTCCAGGGATTCAATGATATCCTGCTCAGCATTTTCAACGTAGCGGCTTTGATCTGTGTCTTCAATTCTTAAAATAAATTTGCCGTTGTGATGGCGTGCAAAAAGGTAATTATAGAGTGCGGTTCGCAATCCCCCAATATGCAGATATCCGGTTGGTGATGGTGCAAATCGAACGCGTACGGTATTTTTCATGAATTATGTAATGTTCAGTTAAAAACCTTTTTTCATTAACTTTGAAAGTTAAGGCGATTTATAATCGAAGGCTAATTTAATCGGGTTGTGGGAGTGAGGTAAAAAGAACTATCCATAATGTTTTGTTCAGTACCGCATGCTAATCGCTCTGGTGGGCTGTCAGAGGTCAAATCAAGGAGATCTCGTTCTGAAATCAAACCTTTATCAAGGAGATTCCTCTTACGTGTCCCGAGCGATTTGATTAGAGGATTGTTTATTTTGGAATTACCTTAGTACCATGAGATCCTTCACTACGCCCCGGCAAAAAGAGCCTGGGCCTTGTTCCTAGATAGCACTATGTGGGGGATTGATTTTCAACTGGAGAAAAAAACTGTCCTAAACAGACGGAAACGAAGTTATATTGCAATTTCTAAAAAGTTTTGGACAACTAAGGGTGGTAATATAAAAAACCGAAGCCTCTCAAAATTTTTTAAAAAAAAGTTGCATTTAAATTTTTTTTGGGCGAAACTTACAGTTATGAAATTTAACTCACAGATAATCTTATCTAATCTTCGCCGTCGCCGCCCTTTGGGCGTGTGATATAAGTGTAGTTAAATCTGCAAAGGACTTATCACCAGCCCCGACATATTATGATCGGGGCTTTTTTTATGCTTTTTCAATTTTGTTCTGAAATTGCAACCCTGCCAGGTCCTTCTTACCCCAATTAATCACCTATTTTTTAACAAACAAACATACCATATACAATACCATGAATCATTTATTAACCATTGGAGAACTCGAACCCGAAATCATTGAGGCCATTTTGGAACTCAGTGTTTATCTCGAAGAGACCAATGAACCCGTACTGAAAGGGAAAAACATCGGTTTCGTATTCGAAAAACCATCACTTCGAACAAAAATCGGAACTGAAGTTGCCATCAATCAATTAGGCGGAGATGTTGTTAAAATTGAGGCCGACCTTTTGATGGCTAACGGGAAAGCAGTACCGTTTACCAGTCGTGAATCACTTTACGATGCCATGATGAATGTATCACAATGGTGTGATGCCATATTTGCCAGGGTATATGCGCACAATACCCTTGAAAAAATGAAACAATACGGCACTATTCCAGTGGTGAATGCACTTTGCAACCTGCATCATCCGATGCAGGCACTGGCCGATTTGTTAACCATCAGGCAAAATTTCGGCAGTGATAAACCTTGTAACATCACCTTTGTGGGTGATGCCAATAATGTGGCTTTTTCATTAACTGAAATTGCACTTTTAACGGGTAACCATGTTACATTCGCAGGCCCTGAAGATTACAGCTGGAATAAAGATAAGCTCAGTTATTTTTCACTTCTCTCCGTTCAATATGGCGGTAGTTTTTCCAGCACCACAAACCCCGAAGAAGCGGTTCTTAACGCAGATGTGGTTTACACGGATACGTTTGTTTCAATGGGAGAAGAGCACTTGTTCGAAGAAAAAATCAGGCATTTTCAACCCTACCAGGTTAACCTGGAATTATTTTCAAACGCGAAAAAGAGTGCAGGATTCATGCATTGCCTGCCTGCCCACAGGGGTTATGAAGTAACCGATGATGTAATTGATCACCCGAATTCATGGGTGTTTCAGCAGGCAAAAAACAGGAAAGTGGTTTCGAAAGGTGTTTTTGCCCTCCTGCTCGATGAAACCATCCGGAAAAATTATCTGAAAAATCATACAACATCCGAAGTTTTGAATGTGAAAACGTAACAGACAGTATTCAAATCCAAGATTAACCATTTTTAAAAACCTGAAACTTCCAATTATTTAACCACCATGGAACAAACAACCAATTATAAAAAAGTCGCATCTCACGAAGCCGAAAAAGGAACTTTTAACACATGTCTGCTTCTCTACTCAGGCGGACTCGATACCAGTGTTATGCTGAAATGGATACGGGAAGAGTATGAATGCGAGATTATCGCTCTTACGATTAATATCGGCCAAACGGCGGATAACCTGGATGCCATCAAACAAAAAGCACTGAAACTGGGTGCGAAAGATGCTATTGTATATGATGCCAAGGATGAATTTGCAGAACTTTGCGCTGAAGCAGTAAAAGCAAATGCCGATTACCAGGGAGGTTACGCACTTGGGTGCCCGCTGGGAAGAGTGATGATCTCCAAGCTGGCAGTACAGTTTGCGGCTGAATTTGGCTGTGAAGTAATTGCACATGGCTGTACAGGAAAAGGCAATGACCAGGTGCGATTTGAGAGCTATATCACCACCCTCGATCCATCCCTGAAAATAATCGCACCTGTTCGGGAGTGGGGCATGGGCAGGGAAGAAGAAATTGCCTATGCCATAAAGAATGGCATACCTGTAGAACAGACAAAAAAAAGCCCCTACTCCTATGATGAAAATATGTGGGCAAATACCGGTGAAGGAGGCGAAATTGAGAATCCGCAGCTTATACCACCGCTGGAAAATATTCTGAAATGGTGCAATACGCCGCAAAATGCACCCAACCAGGAAGAGCTTGTAAAAATTGGCTTTGAGCAAGGTGTACCGGTTTCATTAAATGGTATTGAGTACGACAAAAAAGACCTTATCATGCTGCTGAACCAGATTGGCGGAAAGCATGGTGTGGGATATTTCCACCTGATTGAAGACCGGATTGTGGGGCTTAAAGTTCGGGGTGTATATGAGAATCCGGCAGCACATATATTGATCCAGGCACACAAAAACCTGGAGCAGCTTGTTTCCACCCGGGAGGAAAATGAAATGAAAACACTTATAGATCAGAAATGGGCTTATCTTGTCTATGGCGCTAAATATTTTGAACCGGTATTGGACAATATAAGGGCCTACATCAATGAACAGAATAAAAAGGTAACCGGTGAGGTAACCGTAAGGCTTTACAAAGGAAATTGTGAAGTGGTTGCACTGGTTTCTCCCTATTCCCTGTTTGATGAAAATTTGGCTACCTTCAACAAGTCAGCAGCATTTAATCAGAACGCTTCAGCCGGATTCATTGAGTTGTGGAACCTGCCTCAGAAAACGGCTTACCAGCTCAAACAACAGGTTATAAAAGAAGTTGTATAAGCCAGTGTACTGACTGCAAAGATCGCTATATTCGCAAAGCGAAAAATTATAGTATTTAAGATTGCTAAATATATAATTGCCGGATCACACGGTACAATCGTGATCACTACGGCTCTATCCGGGAACAATTATGACCAAATTGTGGAAAAAAACAACGGGTGAAAATTCCAATGATCTCACCAGGAAAGTAGAGGCTTTTACTGTCGGAAATGATTATATGCTCGACCAGGTACTGGTGCCATATGACCTTGCCGCATCCGCAGTTCATGCTGAAGCATTGACAATTGCCGGGGTGATTTCGGATGAAGAGTACATGCTGCTGACTCACGGTTTAGAGGATATACATGAAGCCTGGAAGAAGGGTTCATTCAAGATACTTCCTGAAGATGAGGATATGCATACGGCAATAGAAAATGAGCTCACCTTGAAACTCGGAGAACTTGGAAAAAAAATTCATGCCGGCCGTTCGCGCAATGACCAGGTTTTGACTGCTGTTCGATTATACGAAAAAGAGAAACTGAACGAGGTGTTAAGGTCGGTTATAAAAACTGCTGAATTGCTGATCATATTTGCTGAAAAATATGAAAAAGTACCAATGCCCGGATTCACACACACCCGCAAAGCCATGCTGAGCAGTGTAGCATTATGGGCCGGAGGGTATGCAGAACTGCTGATTATGCAGGTGAAGGCTGCCGATGGTGTTCGTTCGCTTGTTGACCGCTCCCCGCTTGGTACAGCTGCCGGATTTGGCACCACGTTTTCAATCAACAGAGAACTGGAGGCAGAGAAGCTCGGCTTCAGACAGACAATGATCTGTGCAACAACTGCGCAGCTTTCGAGAGGGTGGGTAGAACTTCAACTGGTTCAATACCTGTCGGCTCTAAGCTCAATTATCAACAGGCTGGCCTCCGATGTGATTCATTACAGCAGCGAAGCCTACGGTTTTTTTGATCTTGACGAGGCAGTCTGTACCGGATCCTCCATTATGCCCCAGAAAAAGAACCCGGATCTTGCCGAACTGATGCGAGCCCGCCATTCAAGAATGGCAAGCCATGCATCAGCACTCCAGACACTAATTGCCAATTTAGGGAGCGGATATCACCGGGATTTACAGCTGACCAAAGAACCGGTGATTCAGTCTTTCGAAGATGCACTTGAGCTGTTTGAAGCGGCAAAGTGGTTGATAGTTTCCATAAACCCGCAGGTGGAGAAGCTCAAAAATGCATGCACACCCGAACTTTTTGCGGCTGAAGCTGCCAACCACCTTGTAAAAAATGAGGGTAAGTCGTTCAGGGAGGCATACAGAATTATCAAAGAAAATCCCGGGTCCATACCACACCAATCACCGGAAGAGATGTTAAAAGAGTATTCGCATCTTGGTTCGCCAGGCAACCCGGGGCTGTCACTTCTTAGGGTGGAGCTAGAAAACCTGACTTAATTTATGACGGATATTTTTGCAGGTGTTGAGAACCGCTTTTTATTACAACATGTGAAGCAGCCATTTTTGAAAATCACTTTCGCTTTATTTATTGGTTTGTTTCTTATCTGGCCGGCTGATGCACGGCAAAAACAAACATCTGTTGCAGATCTTAAAACTGAAATTGAACAATTTCTGGACTCCCTGGAGGGTACCTTTGCAGTCTGGTTTCAGCACCTTGACGATGAAAATCTTCATATTTCCATCAACCCTGATACCCTCTTCCATGCTGCAAGTACCATGAAAACTCCGGTTATGGCAGAACTGTTCAGGCGTGCCGAATCAGGGGATTTCGACCTTGCCGACTCTATTCAGGTTGTAAACCT
Source organism: Balneolaceae bacterium (assembly GCA_007694095.1). Taxonomy (GTDB): domain Bacteria; phylum Bacteroidota; class Rhodothermia; order Balneolales; family Balneolaceae; genus Rhodohalobacter. Next base: position 29,446 of record RECI01000164.1, read on the forward strand.
TTTTTACAGTATAGTGGATGGATCAGAATTCCAACTGGATCTGAACCCGGACGGCGACGACCCGTTTGAAAGGAAAGTTGGTGAAATGGCCACTTTGTTTGATTTGAATCATGCCATGATAACCTATAGCAGTAACATTGCCACCAATCTAATATTGCAGCTTGTTGGCGTAGAAAAGACCACAGAAACCATGCGTAAGTTAGGGGCGGAACGGATTGAAGTGATTCGCGGGCTTTACGATATGAAAGCATTTGAGCTTGGCCTGAACAATCGTACCACCGCGCAAGATCTTGGAATTATTTTTGAAAAAATTGCCCGCAAGAAGGCTGTAAGTCCTGCAATGGATGAGCTGATGATTGAGGTTCTGAAAGACCAGTTTTACCGGGATGTGTTTCCCGTCCATTTACCTGATAATGTTGTGGTGGCAAACAAAACAGGGTTTATAACCGGGGTAGTTCATGATTCAGCGATTATTTTCCTGCCTGACGGCCAATCGTATGTATTAATTTTTCTTTCCAAAAACCTGCCTGATAATCAAATTGGAACAGCTGGCGGAGCTGAAATTTCAAGGATGATTTACCAATATCTCACACAATGAAATAAAAAAGGTGCGATTATGGTGGAGCAAAATAGATTTGGCAGCTTTTGAAAAATTTCCCACCTTGTTGGGCGAGTATGAAACTAACCATTAAACAATCTGCAACGGTTCTAGTCACATGAGATATTTCATTTTTATTGTTACCGTATTTATACTTTGTTATCAAGATCTATCTGCCCAGGCAGATTCGGGTGCCTACCTGAAAATTACCTACCTGAATTCAGATGCCGGAATGCCAATCATTCAACATATGGACATCATCAAAGAAACACAGAAGAAAAGAGTTGAGGAGGGGGAAATCGATACATGGCGTTTCTATCAGGTACTGTACAGCAGCAATGCTTCGCACCGTTATCGGTTTGTGACAGTGGAAATATCCGGGCATTTGAATGGATTGCAATCGCTTCCGTTTGGAAGTGCAGGGACTGCAGAAGAGCGGGGACTTGAAAATGTAATTGCTTCCGCAAAAGTACATTCAGAAATATGGAATACACGTGCAAATGTTTATCGGGAGAGCCTGGATTCACCGAGCCGTTACAAAAATGCAAACTTCATGCGTGCAACACCCGGGCGGCTGGAAGAATATCTTGATCTTGAAATCAATATTGCCGCACCGTTGCACCAAAACCAGGCCAATAATGGTCGCATGGATGGCTGGAATTTTAACCGGTTGGTTTTCCCTACCGGTACTTCAGTAGCTTACAATTTTATTACTGCCGATTTTTACAGCGAACTGGAACAAATTGAAATGGGCATTACCCGAGATTTGATTGAAAAAGTGCATCCGGACATGGATGTAAACGAGTTTGAAGATTTTGCTGACTCAATCCGCGAAAGGGTTTGGAGCGACCTTTGGGAGCTTCTTGAATACGTTGAATGATCAGTTTTTTATAAACCGTGGTGAGCTTGATATCTTTAATCAAAACAACATTGGCTGTGTTGATTAGTATGGCCAAGGTATTCAGGCAGATTTATTTTACCGCGTACAGATTAAAATCGTATTTCCAGGCGGGACATGTAACCAAAACCCTCTCTGATACCAATTGGATGTGTCTGGTAATCATAATTAAGGATGTTTTTAAGCTGTAATGCCACACGCAGCCGCTGCTGCCACAGCCATTTCGAAACGCGAATATCAATCCTCAGATGTTGCGGCAGAGTATTTGAGTAGGTAAAATATTTAAACGGGAACTGTACGTAAAAAGAACGGTTTAGCTCACCGTCAAGCCTTGAAAATTCTGGCCAGGTTCGTTCTGAGAGGTATTGCACATCGAGCTGAAGTTCAAGGTCGGGGGATGGGGTGTAAAGAGCCGTATACTGAAATCGAATTGCAGGTGTCATTTCCCAGTATTGCTGATAAACGGCATCACCATCCATGGTAGTGCGATATGTAAGATCAGCCGTTTGCTTGATCCGGTATGTGGTTTGATGATGGAGCCTGAAAGTGGCTGCCAGTCTTTCACCGGATTGTCCGCTGTAGAGGCTGAAAGTACCCGGTTGAGTACTGAATGGCAAATCATAGAGTACTCTTTGAAAAGGGATTTGAAGCGATAAATGGCGGAAGAATTGGAGGCCCATTTCGAGATTCCAGTCATCGTGCAATTTGATTTGATTATTTAAAGCCAAGTGTAATAAACGGTTGTTTTCGATTTCAGACGGTATGTCAGATGAAATATTGAGATGAGAAAACAAATCATAGCCCTGGTTTATCCAGGTTTCAAGCGGGTTTGATTGTTCCGGCAGTAATTCACTGAATCCACCGGTTATTTGAACCCGCCATCCGGTAACAGGAAGGAGATCAATTGTGGAGTTCGAAGAAAAGCTACGGTTGTTATCATAAAAATGTACAATATTTTCTGTAGTAATCGAGAGACTTCTGTGAATACTAAACCGGTTTTGCATAAAGAATGAGGGAATGGTTACCTGTTTAAACGATGTCTGACGGCCGGTTGCCTCTGTCGACTCGTTTCCCATGCCGGCATCAATCCCTATTCGGTCTCCATCAATATAAAATGAACCACGCCAGGTGTGCACCTGTTTTTCCCACCCGATATCGAAATCAAATATATTACTGCGGAATGTGGTGGCCAAATTGCGCTGCTGGTAAAGTCCCCTGATGCCGCTTTTTTCCGATGTTCTCACATGTGCAAATGCTGAGTACTGTTCGGTTTCAAAACCTGTTGGAATTTCTCTTCCAAGTGGCTGGAAGAACAGAAAATCGGTGCTTTCAGACCTGGTTCCCTGCAGGCGTATTTCAACGCGGTCACTTAAAAATCCGGTTTCTACAAGCCCAAGAGTGGAGATCGCATCAACCCTGAGCCAGATATTTTCTTCCGGAATACCCCTCATATTAATGATCCGTGTCTGGATAAATTCATCAATATGCAGGTAATCGTGATAACGCAGGTTTCCTTTTGCATACCATCCTCCAAACCGCACTGAGAGCCCGGCATCGAGCCAAGGCCCAAATCGCTCCACGTTTGGTGTAACTTTATTCGGGTCAAATACCCAAGGCCCCGGTTCACCGCTGTTATGCCCGAGTTGACCGGACCCAAAAAGGGAGATACCCCTAGGAATGGGTTCAGATTTCAATTTCATGATTCCGGCCTGATATGGCAGGCCATTTTGGATGCCTGAACCATGAAAAGTCTCAAGGTTTTCTATCCTGAAAAGTGAAAGAGGAAATAGCTGTGCGTAATGAACTCCAAAAAAACCGGGTTCAAATGGGATGCCGTCTAATACAAAGGTCGGTTGAGGGCCGTAATACCCGTATTCGTTTGAATTGATCATAACCGACATACGATCCATAGAAGCATAATCCCACCCTGTTTGCCATACCAGGTCTTCCACTCCCATCACAAATGATGAGTTGACGGAGTCTGGCTCAACTGCATGCAATGAACCAATTTCATCAAAGGCAAGCAGCATCGGGATAAAAAGGGCAACAACAGTTGAAACAATGGGCATTACTGCAGAAAATTTTTGAGCCAGGCCGGAGTTTGAAATTTCAGTGTAACCCCTGCGGTTCCGTAAAATGCAGCGAAAGGAATGTTAAAAATTGTACGATTATAGGATGCTGACATAAAAAACTCAGTGTTTTTGTTGATTTCAAGCTGGAGTCTTGCAAAAAGTTCATAAGAAAATTCACTTTCTTCACGGCTGAATTTATACTCATCAGCATATATTTTATCGCGGTCGTGTAGTATAAAATTATTGCCCAAGCGGATTCCGGAGGTAAAAATCAGGTCATCGGCAGCGATATAACTATAGTTCCACCCGGCAAACACGTAGTGAGAGTGAAAGCCGGACCCTTCAAAGGTAAATTCATCGAATCTGGTGTAGCGAAGGCCTGCTTCAAAATTTCCAAATATATAAGGGGCACTCAATTCAAAACCGATCCCGTTTGCTGCATCCCAATTCCTTATAATAGTATTTCCGGCAAGCAGCCGGTGTCCTGTTACGGATATGCGTGTTCTTTCAAATGCAATTTGCCCATAAGAATAATCCACAGGCATAAAGGCAAGAAGTAAAATTATGAAGATCAGCTTATTCATATGAAGATCAGCTTATTCAATAGCAAACGGATTTTTGATACTGTGATAATATGATAATCTGCAGCCATTTTCCTGAACAATCCTGGTTTCTTAAAATTTTTTCATAATTTGGAAAAAAGATGGCCTAAATTACAATAAAATTGCGTATTTCCGTGTAAAGGATATAATTGTTTTATAATGAAGACAAAATGCTGACCAAATCAAGACAGAAATCCGCCTGAACAGGTTGTTAACACATTTGCAGATATGGTGAAACTGTCTGGATTGTTGATAAATGTGGTTTTAGCAGTTCAAACAACCTATTCGGCGGTTTTTTTATGTAGTTGAATCCGGGCCACCGGCTGAGTTTGGGTTTTTTTCCAGACCGATATTCAGTGGTCGCTTGCTGTCGCCGGCAAGATGAATGGTTTGTGTCGGGAACGCAAAATCAATTCCTTCTTCGTTAAATCTTCTGAAAATTTCACGGTTTACCCATTCAGTAAACTGCATGTATAGCCAATAATCGGGCGGATGGTACCAATAGAAACATTTCAGGTTCAGAGAGTCGGCATTTAATTCATCAAAGAAGACACGAGGCGGCATATCCGGGTTCATTCCTTCGTGATCTTCAAGGATCTCTTTGAGGATTTGAACAGCCTGGTCAACTTTTGCATGAGGTGTGTCATAGGTAATGGTCACATCGAACACGCGCCGGATGAATTGCCGTTTGCCTATATTATGAATGGTCATGTTGGCCAGGTTACCGTTGGGTACGGTGAGCATATGTCCGTCAAGTGTTCTAATTTTGGTAGTACGCACACCTACCTCTATGATCACTCCCAATTTATTATCGAGATTGATCAGTTCACCTACGTTGAAGGGTTTGTCAGCAAAAATCATCAAGGAACCAAAGAAATTCCGGATCGTGTCCTGGGCAGCGAGTCCAAGTGCCAGGCCTCCTATCCCAATGCCGGCAAGAATACTCGTGATCGGCTGGTCGCTGAGGGTTTGTGCTGCCTGCAGGATAATGAGTATAACGACTGCCACCCGGATCGATTTGCCCACAATCGGGATCAGCATCTGGTCAATATTTGCAGTGTCCTCTTTTGCAAAACTTTTTATCCAGGCATCCAGCACATCAACCTGCCGGTAGGCAAAATGTCCGAATGCCAGGACGATAAGCAGTTCCAGAGTCGTAAATAACAGGCTATGAAATCCTTCGGGTATATTCAGAAACGAGATACCCACTCTTAAACCGATTGCGAAAAAGAGAAAAGTGACACTTAAAGATGCCGCTTCGGCTGAGACCGCAAGCAGGTTTTTTTGCATCGCTTCCAGTTTTGGCTTTAAACGATGAAGAAAAAATTTCAGAATTCTGCCTAAAAAGAGTGACAGTGCAATAATGATTATGAGCAAGGCAATACGCCACACTTCATTTCCTGCAAACACAAATTCTGCAGGTTCGGTTAGTAAGTCCATATTTGTAACTGATCTGAGATTATTCTTTTATTAAACCATTGTAGAGAGCTTCCAATAATTCGCCATTCAGATTTTGGCTGTACTCCCAAAACATTGCGCCACCCAGCCCTCTTGCTTTTATATAATCTGTTTTATGCTGAATGGATTCCTCATCATCATAAGACCAAAAAGTACCGGTTTCGGGATTCCAAAGCCAGGGAGCTTTTGCCTCTGGGTCCCAGTAACGGGTAAAACCGTTTTTGTTAATATATTCAGCTTTGAGCCGGTCGAAACCGGCTGCACCCCTGTCGCTGCCCGGAGCAAACTGGTAAAGCCCGTTGTCAACCGGTCGTACATCGGTCCAGTACCGGCCATAAAATGCAACCCCAAGTACCAGTTTTTCAGATGGGATCCCCGAATCAATAAACCATTGTACCGACTGGTCGGCAGAACCTCTTGTATAGTGAAGGCTTTGTGAGCGGAAAAGATTGGTGTGATGGCCGGCAACAGGTGAGCCACCCGTGTGATAATCGTACGTCATCAATAGCACATAATCGAGATACTGGTGGGCCTTGTTCATTTCAGTATTCTGAAGAAATCCCTGGCTTGCCCCCGTGGCAATGGTAAGCAGATACGGGTCGGTTTCCCGGCCGTCAAGTACTGTTTGCCTGTCCAGGCGAATCCTCAGCTCCTCAAGCAGAAAGGTGAAGTTTTCACGGTCAACCGCGCGGAAAACATTTCCGGCGCCGGGGCTTCCCGGGTACTCCCAGTCAAGGTCAATACCGTCCAGGTTATAACGCTGTAAAAATTCGATTGCACTTTCAGCGAATTTTTTTCGCGATTCTTCGGTAAGGGCTGCATCTGAAAAATAGGTTGACCTGCTCCATCCGCCTACTGAAACCAGGATTTTTAATTCAGGATTTATCATCCTCAGTGAATCGAGAATAGCGTAATTAATGTCATCGTTGTCCAGGTAGGAGTTAATTTTTCCATCCTTGATATCAGCAAATGCATAATTGATGTGAGTCAATTTTAAAGCATCGATTTGTGTTGTTGACCACTCTCGCCAGCCTGCTACATAAGCTGCAATGATATAATCCTTACCTGTTTCATGGTTTGTTACTTCCAGACCCAGACCTGATTCAGAGTTCATATGGCCCAAAGTATTTTGTGGTACAAGAAAAACAATGAAGCAGAGAGCTGCGGTATAGATTGTGAAGTATTTCATCTAAAAAATCTTTGAATTACGAAAATGATTCCATTCTCTTAAATATGGGCAAATTTTTGGCGATATTCTTCCCCGATTCAATGAGTATAGAAAAAACAGGCATTCGTGAAAGAAAAGAACAACATTAAGCAAAAGCTATCGGAGCTGGAGGGGGTATCCAAAACTCTGGAATCATCAACGGAGCGTAGAAATATGTTGAATACCCTAGCATTTAATTATGCTGAGCGGTTTTATGCTTCAATGAAGCAGGAGGCTGCATATCATTCATTTGATGAAACCGTGAATGATTTGCTAAACATTCCGTTAAATGAAGACGGGGAAGGTGCTGAAGAAGCTTTTTCATTTATAGAGGAAAAAATTATCCGCCCGGGGTTAAATTCAGCATCCGGGCGGAATTTTGGCTATATACCCGGCAGCAGCCTCTCAATCGCAGCTATTGGCGATTACCTGGCAGCAGTTACAAACCGTTATGCCAGTGTATATTCATCTTCGCCGGGAGCTGTTTTGCTGGAGACACAATTGGTTAAATGGATGGCGGACACAGTGGGGTATCCTTCAGGTTCCGGCGGATATCTGGCATCGGGAGGCAGTATTGCTAACCTGACTGCTGTGGTTACTGCCCGCGACCATGCCCGGCTAAAAGGTGAGGATTTTATTAGGGTTGTGGTCTATCTTACAGATCAAACCCACCATTGTGTTGACCGTGCTTTGAATATTTCCGGCCTCAGGGAGTGCATCCGCAGGTATGTTCCCATGGATTCCGCATTTCGAATGATACCGGGTGAGCTGGACAGGCAAATTACAGAGGATAAAGAAAACGGGTTGATTCCATGGCTAATCGTGGCATCTGCCGGTTCTACAGATAGCGGCGCAGTTGACCCGCTTGATAAAATCGGTTCGATAGCACAGTCACATAAACTCTGGTTTCATGTGGATGCAGCCTATGGTGGTTTTTTCCTGTTAACTGACGAGGGCAGAAATAGAATGAAAGGGATCGAACTGTCTGATTCGGTGGTACTTGATCCGCATAAAAGCCTTTTTTTACCATACGGTACAGGGGCATTGCTGGTGAAGGATATTGTTAATCTTGCTTCCTCCCACGCTTATAACGCAAATTATATGAAACATGCTGCAAGTGATACCGGCATATACTCGCCAGCCGATATTTCTCCAGAACTCACGAAACATTTCAGGGCCATGAGAATGTGGCTTCCGCTTAAAATACATGGAGTCCGGGTATTCAGAAGTGCACTTGAAGAAAAACTTCTGTTGGCAGATTACTTGTGGAGGGAGTTTAGCACGATGAATGATATTGAAGTAAGTCCGCCGCCCCAGTTAAGTATTTTCTTGTTCCGATGGGTTCCGGAAGGCGGTGATCACGAATTATTGAACCGGAGACTGCATGACTCACTTTTGCGGGATGGGTGTGTATTCTTGTCAACAACAGAGGTATATGGAAAATTTTATTTCCGGGTAGCAGTTCTGTCGGCCGCCACACATCTTGAGGAAGCAGAAATCTTTGTTCAAACCGTAAAAGAAAAAATGGCAGAGATCGGCCGGTAGATTCGGATATCCCGGATTATTCACCTGTCTCATTGTTCGAAAGCGAAGCGATATTTCGTTGTGAGTAAGGCAAAAGGTAAAAAGCGACTGAAGGTAATCTGTTATCCCCCCTCGGTTTGATAATTGGCTTTAACCGGTTGAACGCTCGGTTGCGGAATGTGTGTGTTACTTCGCGCTGCATTGTGTGGCTGCCCAAGCGCTGACCGGCATTTCTCCCGGGGCTGCAAAAAGCTCACCTTGCTGGATTGAAAGGTGAACACTAAAAACTAAAAAAGTCACTCTAAACCTAAGCTAAAACGGTCGCGCAGTTCCTGTACATATATGCCAATATCGTTCCTTATTTCGAACAGTCGTGAATGGAACCGTGAGTAGATTGAATCTACGATAAACGGCTCACGTTTCATTTTTTGCAGGTACGAGAGAGCATCGTTGGCACTGTAGAGTGCTTTTTTGGTGTAGACAATGTTACCGCCAAGCACATCCTGTTCAAATCCGAATGAATAGCCACCGGCAAGTTTCGCACTGATTTTGAGAATGCTGATGATAAACTCGTGCACCTGTTTGGTTTGCAGATGGTCGGGAATGGCTTCAGCCCATTTCAGGATATCAACGGCAAAATTCCTTGCTTCGCGATATATATCGAGATTTTCGATGGATCCATAATCGGAGAATGTGAAATCTTCACTTAGTTCTTTCCATTCTTCACCGTAATCGAAATCGTCATCATCCTCATCATCCGCCATAAATGGTATGGAAGAGTCATCGAAAAAGAAATCATCATCATCGATTTCATCCTCATCATCTTCCCAGTCATCCTCATCTTCAGGGAAATAGGCTTCATCTAAGAGCAGTTCTTCCTCGATAAAAGCCTCAACCGCGTCAAGTTCGTCAAGACTTTCCTGAAGCAGCGTAATCCATCGGGGGGTATTGCCTTTAGGGTCAGAGGTGATAAAGCGCCTTAGTTGTTCGCTCCGTTTTTCGATTTCGTTTAGATGAGACTCCCATTGGAACTCGTTCCAAACGGGGCCGTCTTCAAAACCGTCTAAGCTCATTCAGTGATGTGCTAATGTTAATGGGTTATCGCATTAAAATAAAAGTTGCGATTAATTACAACCTGAAAAATACGATTTTTGCTAAAGAAAAACAGGAATAATATGCTCCGGCATTAAAGTTTCTCAAGCACCCGGATCATTACTTTTGTCATTTTTGGTTCAGCCATGGCTGCCGCGTCCAGTATATCCTCAATAATCACGGGCTCGAGGGCATCGGGGAAGCATTCATCGGTAATTACAGAAATACCGAGAACATCCATTCCCATGTGTACCGCGGCAATTACTTCGGGTATTGTACTCATGCCAACCACATCAGCGCCGATGAGCCGGAGGAACCGGTACTCGGCCCTGGTTTCGAGCATGGGGCCGCTTACTGCCACATACACTCCCTGGTACATCTGAATGGCTTCTTCAAGTGCCACATTTTGTGCTATTTCACGAAGGCGCTCGGTATAGGGATCGCTCATATCGGGGAAACGAGGTCCTAATTCGTTATCGTTTGGCCCAATAAGCGGGTTGTCGCCAAGCAGGTTGATATGATCACGGATAAGCATGATATCTCCCCGTTTGTAGTTTGGGTTCATTCCGCCGCATGCGTTGCTAACAAAGAGAGTGTCGGCGCCATTGGCTTTTAGAACACGCACGGGAAAGACTATTTGCTGCATAGTGTACCCTTCATAGAAATGAAACCGCCCCTGCATGGCTACCACTTCTTTACCGCCGAGTTTTCCGAATAACAGTTTGCCGGCATGACTTTCTACGGTTGAGAGTGGAAAATGCGGGATGTCTTCGTAATGTATTTCGGTTTCAATATCCATTTCATCGGCAAGCTGGCCAAGGCCGGTACCGAGTATAAGCATATAATTGGGTCTCAGGTCAGTTTGTGATTGTATATATGCAAGTGCTTCATTTCGTTTTTTACGAAAAGATTCGATGGATTCAGGCTGCATGTAAAAAAGATGTTTTGGTTAGTCGATGTCGTCCAGAATATCGTCAATTTTTTCGGTACCTGGTACTGTACTTTTTAATGATGCAGACTCAGGTTTCGGTTCTTTATCAGTTTGCTGTTTTTTCTTTTTTTGTTGTGATTCAAATTCAGATAAATCCGGAAGTGTGAATAATGAAGCATCGTCCTTACTGAACTGATGAACGTACTCGCTGGCATTATCCAGAAATGAACGGAGAGTTCTGATGATTTCAGTTCGTTTGTCAACTAATTGATGAATATTCTGCCTGATTTCTCTACGGGCTTCGTAAGCCTCTTTGATAATCTTTTCAGCTTCCAGTTCAGCTTTATCTTCTATCAATTTGGCCTGACGGCGTGCCATGCTAAGTTTTTCCTCAGCTGAACTTTTTGCAGTTTGAAGGGTTTCGTGCAATGCTTCCTCAACCCGCTCATAATGCTTTAATTTATCATTCAGTTTGTCGACCTGGTTCTCAAGTTCTCTCATTCTTCCTGTCATATGTTCCCACTCGCTCGCCAGCAGGTTCAGAAATGAGTTCACTTCACCAGGATCATATCCTCTTAATGATTTTTCAAACTGCTGCTGCTTAATCTCAAGGGCCGTTAATTTCATAATGCAAAGAGGTAATAATGTTAATGGAATAATTACTGGTTGAGCATGTTGCGCAGCTTACTGCCCTGATTTGTTGCTTCTTTTTTACCTTCGTTCTCAATTTCTATTTCTATGGAACTTTTCTGTTCCAGCCTTGGAGAATCTTTTTTAGTGGCGGCAGATCTGCTCATTGCATTCTCAGGTTTATCATCTGTAACGATGGCTTCAAGGTTTGCAAGCCGCCGGTCGGTTTTCTCTTTAAATTCACGGAGTGCCGACAGAAACTCCTGGTTCTCAGTGATATTTTTTCCTGAACCTCTTTTCACCCAAGCCTTTATGATACTGCCCACTATACCCAGGAAAACGATGGTAACGACGCTTCCAAATACAATAGCTACAATTGCGATTTCTTGAGGATCCATAAAATTTGTTCTTGTTGTGTTATTGGTTGTTTACAGCCGAATTTACTGATTCAGCATGTTTTTCAGTTTAGCTTTTTGTCCGGATCCTGATTCACCGGGTTCTGTATCAATTTCAATATCAAGCAAGCTCTTTTGAGCGGGTTTCTGCTGCTCTTGTTTACTTTTTACACCAGCACTTTGCCTTTGGTCGCCCACAATGGCTTCAAGGTTAGAAACACGGCGTTCCATATTTTCCTTGAATTCCCTCAGTGCAGCTAAAAATTCACGGTTTTCGGTAATATTGCTCCCGGAATCTTTTTTAATCCAGGCTTTTATAATGGTTCCTATGGTTACAATTAAAACTATTGCAACTCCACTTCCAAATACTAAAAGTGCGTGCGGGTCTACTCCTGTTAACATATCAATCACCTTTCATTGTTGCTTTTTTGGCTACAGTTTTTCGATTGTTTTCTTTAATGGATTCATGGTCATCTATTTCAATTGAAAAAGCGGATGCTTCTGAATTATTACCATGAAATGTATCATCAGTAACAATAGCTTCCAGGTTCTCAATGCGTTTTGTCATTTTTCCAATGGTAATCCGCAACTCTTCTATCTCTGAATCACTTTGCTGATTTTTGGATTGCATCTTCAGCTTATTTTTCTGGTAATCAATTAAATACCCGCCTATGATTGCTGTGAGAATGATGAGGGCTATCAGAGTTCCTGACATAACAAAGTATAAATCGAAATTGTTAATAATTGCCGGTTTTCCGGTTATTTACAGGCTTTCGCCTATCGTAAAAGTAATAAATTAATGAGACTATTTGTTGAGTTTCTTGGGCAGCGTTATGGAATATTCTTTGATAAATATTAACTGCCGGTTGTATAACGATTATAAGATACGTTTAACACGTTCAGTAGTTTCGCTCTCCGAAAATTGCCGTTCCCACCCGCACCATTGTTGCACCTTCTTCAATGGCTACTTCAAGGTCGTTGGTCATTCCCATTGAAAGCTGTTCAAGGGAAACGCTCCCGCTTTCCATGTGACGATGTTCATCCCGCAGTGTACGGAGTTTTCTGAATTCGGGCCTCACTATTTCCGGGTTATCAGATAAGGTGGCCATGCCCATTAAACCTTTTACTTTAACGTGTGCAAGAGGTTGGGCAGTATTCAATATTGTCTCTAGTTCTTCCGGATCACAACCGCTTTTCTGGTCTTCCTCACTGATGTTTACCTGTATCAGTACGTTGATTTCCCGGTTTTCAGCGGCTGCCCGTTTCTCAATTTCTTCAAGTGCTTTCTTTTTATGTACGGATTGAATCCAGTTCACGCGTTGAGCCATAAATTTGATTTTATTTGTCTGAAGTGTTCCGATAAAATGCCATTGTACGTTCGGATCTTCTATGGAAGCCATCCGGTCTTCAAGGGCTTTCGCGCGGTTTTCACCAAAATGGAGATGACCGGCATCAATCAACTCAAGAACGTCAGAATCGGGTTTGGTCTTGCTAACTGCAACAAGGGTAATTCCGGACGGGTCACGGCCAGCCAGTTTACAGGCGGTATTGATTCGATCAAGAATTGAATGATAACGGCTTTTAATATCTTCCGGCATGAATAACTTGGGCAAAAGGGTATAAATTTCGGTTATATAAGGTAACAAATTTTATAGGTTAAATGATCCGTCTGCTTTCAGGTTGCAGGACTAACCCGCCAATGCACAGTACAGCGGGTCGCGCCACAGGCATTCCTCCGGAGCTGACCCGCTCGGGAAAGACTTTGCCCGCTGCCTGATTCTTTATTTCAATGCTCATTATCCATCAAGATTATTCTTCACTGAAATTCGGTACTTTTCAATGAAGGATAACTTATATCAACAAAGACTGATGTGAATCGGGAAAATTTGGTTTAGATGTTAAAAAAAATCCACCATTACAGTTTAAAACCCTATCCAAAAAACTTTCTGCTCAAGAGGCCTGCCGCCGGGGCATCCATTATTGCTCTGTTCAACTACCTCTTCCTGATGATATATCGTCCGGTTCATACACAACCGGGATATCTGTTTAATTATGAACTCACCATGGCCATTTATTGCCTTGGGGGTGGGGTGGCTGCATTTGCCGCGATACTAATTGTGAGCCATTCCGGCATCTTCAAGCCGGGAAAAAGATGGAATATTTTGAAGGAGATATCAGCCATTATCCTGGTGATTTTTGCTATGGGTACAGCTGTCTTCCTCCTTGCTTTCATTGTCGAGGTGCCCGGCGACAGGTGGAATCTTGATACAATCATCGACTCTTACCGTCTTACTTTTATGATTGGCGGCATACCGCTTTATCTTTTTACGATTCTCAATTTCAATTACCTGTTTCAGTCTAAACTTACCCACCAGGACACCGGAAGAGAATCAGAAGGTGAAATTGAGGAGATTATTACCATCAATACCCCGCTGAAAAAGGAGGAACTCAGTTTTTATCCCCGGGAATTTCTTTATGCCGAATCGGAGGGAAATTATGTGAATGTTTATCTGCAGAAGGGGGAGGAGGTTCGGAAAGAGATTATCCGGATTTCCATCAGCAGTTTTGAAGAACAGCTTTCTGAGTTGTCTTTCATCATGAGAACACACCGGGCCTATATCGTGAACCTGAAAAAAGTAACAGAAGCAAGCGGTAATTCGCTTGGTTACCGGCTAAACGTGTTCGGTGTCAAGAGTGAACTTCCTGTTTCAAGAAGGCACACCGGCAAGTTCAGGGCACTTTACAGTACAGCGGGTCGCTGACCCGCTCGGGAAAGACTTTGCCCGTTGCCTGATTTTTTATTTCAATACGCTGTTTGTCTTTTGGGGAACATGATCCCGGTAATGTCGGGGATGTTCTGATTTCGAAGGCTTTCCTTTTCCGGGTCGGCCCCGGAGGGATGCCTTCGGCACGACCCGGGGTACGGTTTACCATTCATCACAAAACGTTTCCGTTTATCACAAAAGGGCTGATTCAGGTTAGCTGTTCACGTCAAAAAGTTGCTGTGTGTCCCTGTTCATTGTTCCTTTATTGGCTCTCCGCGAACTTGTTTGTAGCGAAAGCCGCAAACCAAGAATAAGACATACGGAGAACCATCATGAAAACAATAATCAGCACATCATTAGCAATAAAATTCTTTTTGTTATTTGCCATAATTACACTTCAGGCCGTACACCTTTTTGCCCGGCAGGCAGGCGATATAACCGGGATTGTCACAGATAGTGAAACTAAAGAATCTGTGCCATTTGCACATATAGCACTTCTGGATGCAACCGGTTCAGGGTTTCTTGCCGGCACGGTGAGTGATATTGACGGGATCTTTACCCTCAATTACTCTGAAGGTGGCACCGTAATCTTACGCATCAGTGCTATCGGTTACGAAACCTGGCAGATAGAAAAAGTCCTGGAATCAGGTTTGAGTATTAATCTCGGTGAAATTCCACTGACTTTTGCGACAATCACACATGAAGGAATTACCGTAGTGGGTGAAGTGACGGCAAGAACGGAGGCCGGACGCACCTCTTATTATGTTAATGAAAATATGGTGGCTGTATCGTCAGCAGGTACCGATATTTTAAAAATGATTCCAGGGGTAGAGGTGGATATCATGCAGAATATCTCGCTGGAAGGGAGCCGGAGCATCCTTATTTTTGTGGACGGAAAGGAGCGAGACCGTAGTTACCTGAACCAGCTTCACCCATCACAGATCAGCCGGGTAGATATCCTAAACATGCCTCCTGCCAGCTTTGATGCCGGCATTACCGGTGCCATAAATATTGTTCTGAACCAAAAACCGGAGAACCATTTAAGCGGCCATGTAAACCTGGATGTACCGGCTATACAGTCAGAAAAATATCTTTTTCCGGCTTACAGCATTCATTATGGAACTGGCAGGATCAACTTTTTTACTTCGTACAACGGCGAATTCAGTTACTTCGATGTAATGGAAAATTCGCGGAGAACCACACCGATTTCAGTTTGGGAGAGCCGGCAGAATGTTCGGCAGCAATACTGGTCACATAAGTTCCACTACGGTATGGATGTAGATCTTGGCAAAAGGCATGAGTTCGGTTTTTATGGCTGGCTGAATCCATACTCACAGGAAAACAGCGGCACGGCAGAACTGATTGTAACCGGCGAAAACCGTGAGAACTGGCTGGCAGATAAAAAGGATGAAGATTCAAATCTCGGTGCATTTTACGCCTTATCATATAACTTTACTCCAGAAAGCAATAACGGCAGCCACCTCCGGGTTGATGCAGCATACCAAACGCTGGAGGCATCCAATACTATCACATATACAGGACTTCAAGATGTACTTCTTTATAAAAATCGGGTGGAACCTGTGCAGCAGACATTCAGGTTCAGGGCGGATTTAAATCAGCCGGTTACCGATAATGTGTCAATCGAAACGGGTTTTCATCTCACAAGTTTATCACTTCGTGACCGGGCAGTTGATGAGTACCGGTATAATCACGGATCTTTGGCGGGTTATGGTTCATTGAGTGCCCGTTTCAAACAATTTGAATTTACAGGCGGGATGCGGGTTGAACGGATTGTATATGGCCTGAACTCCAATCCGGAGAATAAGCTTATGGCGCTTTTTCCCAATGCATCCATCAAATACCAGTTTCCCGGAACGGGGCAAAACATCCGTTTGTCGTACAGAAGGTCGGCTCAATACCCGCACCTTTATCAGCTCAGTCCTGTTGTGACAGCAGATGATCCCTACAGCAACAGAAGCGGCAACCCGGCACTGGACCCTGCTGTTCGCGGGCAGGTAAACCTGGAGTACAGTGTATTGTTTGGCAGCAGTTTTATCACAGCCAATCTGTTCTACACACAACACTCACGTGCTATCCATACACTGAATACTATCAGCCCGGATGGGATATATGAGAGCATATGGCTGAATATGGGCGATGTTAGACAGGCCGGTATACGATTTTCAGGCTCATTGAACCTGGGTGACAGAACCGGTATCCAACCATATCTGAGCCTCTATGATGTACAAACATCACCCAATAGTGTTGCTAAAGAACACGGCCTCACCGGCCAGCGGTCATATGCATACGAAACCGGATTGTCGGCATTTGCCGGGTTTGGCAGCGGCTTTATGGCCAGTGTGCTGTTTCAGTATGCAAGCCCTGCGGCGGAGATTCAGCGATCGCTTTTCAGCGACGCGCTCTATTTTGTAAGCCTGGAAAAATCGTTCGGACCGGATTTGAAAGCGGGGATTGTGAGTGCCCTTCCGTTTGCAAAATCCTTTACCTATGGCGGTCATAAAATCGAGGGTATAGATTTTGAAAGCCGCTCCGAAGGGATCATCCGTACCTCTGCCGTCCCGTTTTGGTTCACCCTGAATTATCGGTTTTCGCGGGGAAATGCCAAAGAGCGAAGCATGAATGTGGATGTCATTGCACCAGATGTTCCAAGGCGGGGGTTATGAAAAGAAGCTTTATTTGTTGATGATAAAACGATACTTCCGGGCGAGCCCCGGTTAAAAAATACTGCATGAGCGCATTACTTTGATGCGCTCATTTTTTTTCAAGAGATGGCTAGGCCCGAGAATTCGTGCCGTATCCACACAAAATCGCGTAGCAGTCAATGAAGATCCTACGAATGGATACATTCTTTTAGGTTTAAATGCCGGATATCATTTTAAACCCAATTTTTCATTGGCATTCAGGGTTGACAATCTTTTGAATACAAGCTACCGGGATCATCTGAGTCGCATTGAAGAACGGAATAATCCCATGCCGGCAAGGAATTTTAATGCGATGCTAAGATGGGATTTCTAATATAGTCTATTAGAAAATCAGTAGTCTCAGGGACCTCTCTTAAAGCCACAATATGCACAGTGAGCTGCAGAGTGTAATACTATTGAGATGCGCAATCGAAAAACCTATGCGTTGCTCTGTAATCTCTGCAGTTCACCCCCTAAATGGGGTACATGCGGTTTCCCACCCGTCAAACTCTACACCAAAGTGTTCAGCCAAAATTGACATTTCCATACACACCTGGTCAAGCAATTCGATGCCTGGACTCAAGGTGCGTTCGGCAATACAAAGCCAATTACCCGAATTGTTTGTAAATTCGCAACAGACAATCTCATATCCGATGTTCTGCAGATAAGCCGCCAGCCGATAGCTTTTCTCTTCATTCGCTGAATAGAACCAAAAGGTGACAGGTCTTGCATTTTCCGGATTGGAATCCAGGGCTTTGATGTAGCTGATCACCTTCCTGTTAAGTATGGGTATGATTGATTTCATTATTCTCTCTTTTTATTTCGATAGTTGTAAATACAGTTTTCTTATAAGTAAGAACCATTATTTTGAAAATTCTTACAAAGATTTTTTAAAAATATCGAACATTCAAAACTAATGTGGCTTTTTTGGTCGATAGCTGCATTGTCAGGTAAGACTTGATGAGGTGTTCCCATGATTTGGGTGATACTTCTGCTTCACCATTATGCAGCAGAGGTGTTCTTCTATTGAAACGTTATATTCAAAATTTTCACAAAAACTGTTTTTAATGGAAGTAAATCATTCGTATTTTTAGAGTCTGTGAAAAAAACAATGATTCACCAGCGAAAATTGATATACCGGGCGAACCTGCTGTTCGATTCCCAAAACCACTTTAAGCCTTACCAGGGTATGACGGGAGGAGAACAAACTTGAACACTCAGGTACGTCATATAACAAGCTTTATACATCAATGGGCACCGCCCGGTATAAAGATGAGTTATGACAATGTAGGCCTTCACCTGGGCGACCCCTCCTCTCCTGTCTCAAAAATTCTTGTTAGCCTTGATGTTACCGAGGCGATTGTTGATGAAGCGATTGAAAAAAAGTGCGAGCTGATTGTTTCACACCATCCGCTCATTTTTGAAAAACTTTCGTCTATAAACCCCACCGACGAGAAGGGTCGCATCATTTATAAGATGATCCGCAATAACATAGCCCTGCTCACTGCACACACAAACCTGGATGCTGCACTTGACGGGGTATCGTTTGTACTTGCTAACAACCTGGGCCTCGATGATCTCCAGTTTCTCGACAAAACGTACAACATCAGCCGCAAAATTTCACTCACCACCGATTATGATGATACGGAAGCGGTGCTGAAGCTTCTTAACTATCATTCGGCAGAAGAAGCACATTTTTTTGAAGTAAATGGAAGAAAAGGCGGTCAGAAATATTTTGAAGCTATCATTGACCAGCACAATGTTTCGCAGCTGCGAAATGCTCTCGAAAAAGAAGGTCTGCTAAAAAAGGGAAGCTTCCAGGAAATTGAAATATCCACACCAACAAATAACTTTGGGATGGGTGTTCTCGGGTATTATCCTGATTTGGGGATTGCCATGGAAGAGTTTTTACACCTGGTATGCCGTGCACTTGATGTGCCGACAGTGAGATATTCAGGTCGTGCCGACCGTATACGGAAAGTTGCGGTTTGTGGCGGTGCAGGGATTTTTCTCAAGAAAGCGGCTATTAAAGCGGGAGCGGATGCGTTTGTAACCGCAGACATTAAATACCATGATTTTTTTACCGAAAAACCGAATTTTTTACTGGTGGATACCGGCCACTACCAAAGCGAATTTCCTGTTGTAGAGGCCATTCGAAAGGAACTGGCCGAAGCATTTGAGCATATCCAGGTAGAAGCTACCGAAGTGGTGACTAATCCAATGAAGATCTACGTAACCGATTTTGAACCCAAAAACATTTAATATCCCGTAAGAAAGAGCCATGGAAGAGGTACTTCAACAACTCGCAAACCTTCAGTATATCGACAGCCGCATTGATGAAATCCGACAGCTTCGCGGCGACCTTCCCGAAGAAGTACTCGATATTGAGACCAACATTGTACGATTTGAGGCTAAACTCAAGCAGCTCGGTGATGAACAAACATCACTTACCAGCGAGAAGAACAAACTCGAATTGGACATTGAAACCTCGATGGAAAAAACAAAAAAATATGAGGAGCAGCAGCTAACCGTTCGTAATAACCGGGAGTATGACGCATTGACCAAAGAGATTGAAGCCCAAAAGCAGTTTGTAGAAAATGCCATTTCCAGGATTGAAGAGATTGAGAAACGACAGGTAGAAGTTGTCCAGGAAATTGAAACCCATAAGGAGAATCTGGATGAAACCATGGTGCTGTTCAAAGAGAAAAAGGAGAACCTCGACAGTGTAATAGAGAGTACGAAATCTGAGGAGGAAAAACTGTTGAAGAAAAGGGGCGATCTCGAAAAAGAGCTCGATACGAGGTATGTTCGAAGCTATAACCGTCTTCGTGAAGGACTCACCAACGGCATTGCCGTGGTTGCAATGGAAAAAGGTGCAGCGCTTGGAATGGCACTTCCTCCACAAACCCAGGTTGAAATCCGCCGGAAAAACAAGGTAATTATCGACGAACACAGTGGCCGTATTGTGATTGATCCATCATTTTTCGCCGAAGCCAGAAAACAGCTGCAAATCTGAGCCAATCCACAACACGTTATTCCCCCGCAAATTCGTTATCTTACCGGATGAATCGACATTCGTGATGTTGATAACTATGATATTGTAATCGTGATACTTTCTTATCAGAGAGGTATGCACCGAAATGCAATATCGAAGACAGGTACTTTTGTTTTACCACAAAGGCTGTAAGGTAACAGAGTTTTCAAATAATATTTGTGCAATTGCGCCTTCGTGGAAAAAAAATTGAAAGGTTCCGGGCAATCGTCCCGACAAGCATGTCGGGAAGGAAAGTCCGAACACCAACGAGAACCGTGCCCCGGGAAACCGGGGGGCTTCCCGATTTGTCGGGAAGAACAGACAGTGCCACAGAAAACAGACCGCCCCGGTGCGTAGCACTGGAGTAAGGGTGAAAAGGCGGGGTAAGAGCCCACCGCCCCGGCCGGTAACGGTCGGGGGCACGGAAAACCTCACGGGGTGCAAGTTCACGCAGGTTGTGCGCCTCTCGTCGCTATACAACCGGGTGGAACGCTAAATGTACCGGGAGCAATGCCGGTGCCAGATAAATGATTGCCATCCCGACAAGCTTGTCGGGTTACAGAATTCGGCTTACAGGGAACCTTTTCAATCTAAGGCTGTCCCGGCACATTGCCAGGGCAGCCTTTTTTTATTAGAAGCCGTAGCCCGGGTCGCTGACCCGGAAAAGGAAAGCCATTGCAAAAAGGAAGTCAATGGAGTTGCCGTGATTCTGGATAGGAAACCATCCAACCGATACCATTCAGTCAAGTTGCAGAGATCAACCAGCCGGCTCAGCGAGCCGGGGTACTGTAGCCCGGCTTTCTATTAAAACTTGTAATGCCGGGCAATAAACCCTTATACTTAAGGTTGTAATTTTACAATTTCACTATAAAAAAAACGAATACTGATATATTTATGACATTTTATAAAAGCCTGTCAATTACAGCCCTTGCACTTGTTTTTTTTGCAGGAGCGGCATTTGCACAAGTTCAGCAGCAACCACAACAAATGCCAGACCTGCCCAGCTCTGAAGATGTTACTGATGAAGAAATTTCTTTATTGGTTGTTACTTTGAATGACCTCGGCCCTATTGAAGAAAAAGCCCAACGTAAAATTGAAGAGGCGGTTGAGGCAGAAGATATGAGCTTTAACCGGTTCAGGGAAATGATGATGGCCATGCAGAATCCCCAAATGGCCGGAGATGCGGACATCACGGATGAAGAGATGACCAAAATCCAGAACCTTCAGCCCAAACTGATGGAAATTCAGGGTGAAGCTGAACAGGAGATGATTGCGAAAATCGAAGATAACGGGATGACAATCCAGCGTTACCAGGAAATTATTATGGGCGCCCAACAGGACCCCGATCTCATGCAGCGTTTGCAGGATGAATTGGGCATCGAATAAATGCATTCTATTCAACAATCCTGAACAAGAACAACCAGGCTCATTGACCCGCTGTACGGCAACGGTTCCGGGTTGGGTGATTACAGGTTTACGCTATACGTGCCTTTCACTTTACGGTCGAGTTCCCTGCGTACATTTTTTTCTTTGATATCTTCGCGTTTGTCGTACTGTTTTTTACCGCGTGCAAGGCCAAGCATTATTTTCGCATATCCGCCCTTAAAGTAGAGTTTGAGCGGCACGAGTGTGAAACCTTTCTGGTTGATGTGCTTGTCGATATCCCTGATCTCTTTTTTCTTTAAAAGCAGTTTTCTGTCCCGGCGTTCATCATGATTATTATAGGAACCGAATTCGTACGGTTTTATATACATATTTTTGAGCCATACTTCTCCCTGGTTCAGGTAAGCAAAAGCTTCGTTCAGGCTCGCTTTGCCAGCCCGAATTGATTTTACTTCCGTACCCCGCAAAGCAATACCGGCTTCAAATGTTTCATCGATATGGAACTCATGCCGGGCCTTCCGGTTTTCAATGGAAGGAGGTGCGCTCTTTTTATTTTTTTCAGCCTTTTTTACCAAAATGATGATACTAAATGATTTTTAGAATGGTAGAATATAAGGGTTTTTGAATTGCCTGTCAGGTTTATAGCGCGGCACACATAGCGCCGAGCTCAAAACGTATGATCACTGCACTGCAGGCGCCTTTGTCATCACACCTGCCTCAGGGGAGTGAGTGAATTGAGGGATAGCACTTCATGTGCAACAGATGAGCATCGAGCCTGGATAAGATTTGTTTAAGACAATGCACTAATTTCATGCATTGAATCAGTACTTTCTTAAGGGTTCTGTTTAAATGTCATCCAGCATCCAGCATCTGATATCCTGCGACGCTGACAGAACCCCGGGAACGCACCGGGGATGCTGTCAGGTCGAATCGGTATCATGTATTAATATTCAAATCCTACTTCCCTGAGGCCTTCGAGCACATCAGGGTCAGGATCGCGGTTTGGGATAGTGGAGTAAATCATTAATATTTGTTCTATCTGCTCGCGGGCTACCACATTTCCTGGGTTAAGTTTCAAAACTTCCGTGAATTGAACCAGAGCGTTATTCATTCGGGTACGCATTTCGTTCATATCGAACGTACTCATGCTGTGCAGCCCGAAATTGAGATGTGTTTTTTCGAGCAGTAATCTGATTTCAGGATCTTCGCGATCATGTGTCTCCAAAATGGATAATGCCGTAGTATAGCGGTCATTTTCAATAAGCCGGTCAATTTGCTGATCAAGCGGCAGATTTTCGTCAATCAGATTGGTTTCCGAATTACTGCAGGCAGTAATGACGAAAACAAGAAATAAAATGGCAGAAATTTTTAATAAAAGACTATTTAGCATAATTGATGTAAATATATATGGTTGGGAAAACACGGATCAAATTCGGGATCACAGATTTTCAGATATCGTTAATCAAATCTGAAGGTTATTTCAGGTTAAAAAATAAATGGGTGTAGGGCTTATGCACAAAATAAACACTGCCATGCTGATCCATCCAAGCCGTTGACGGGCAGGTGATAATGTTTGCTCGAATACTACGGGTGGATGCTCAATTCTAACAAAATACACCAGGAAAAAGCTCCAGAATACCCATATTAATGATCCGGCCTGTTCAAAACCGGATGTAATTATCAAATAGAGAACGGACGCTCCGAGCGAAAGCACCCACAAAGGGAATATCCAGCGGATGTCATTATAAAATCCTTTTTTCATAAAAAACAATAGCAATACAGCCCAAAGCAGTATCGCAGTGAATCCGAATCCAGGAAACCACTCACTGATATTCATGTAAAGAAACGGAATTGCTTCAATACCTCCGAGAGTTGTGATACCGCCAAAAACAACCCTCGCCACCTGTTTATGCTTTTCATAGCCAATAAGCGAATACAGAATATGCCCGCCATCGAGCTGGCCTACTGGAGTGAGATTCAGGGCTGTAAAAAAGAGGCCCAACCATCCAGCAAAGAGAAATGGATAGTGATACATTTCGTACATGGGGGGGACATTATTGAAAAAACCGGCAAGAAATGAGTAAAGCAATGTCTGTCCAAGGATGATGGTTGCGCCGTTTGGATCAGCAGCCGGAGGTGCTTCGGGAAAAGTTCCAGTTTCCTGGATATGTGATATGATTGCTTCATGACCGCCAAAATTTTCGATAAACTCCGGACCCGGAAGTGTTGCAAAGCCATAAATCAAAATTCCCAAGGATACAATGAACCCGGCAATGGGACCCGAAATGCCGATATCAAATAATTTTTTGGTATCACGGATTCTTTCCTCAATTTTAATGACAGCGCCAAGAGTACCAATACCGATGGGTACCGGGATAAAATAGGGCAGTGTAACTTTCACATTGTGATACACAGCTGCAAAATAGTGGCCGAATTCATGTGTTGCAAGGAACGCCAAAAGCAGCACGGCAAAAAGTGCGCCTTGCGGCCACATTTCCCAATACGATTCCGCATGCGCAGAATGACCCACCCAGATAATTCCAACAAAAGTTACGCACAAAAAGGTAAGTACGAATAACGTGGTATGCTTTATAATTGTCCAGAGGGTGGGACGGTTTTTTTGTTTCTTGTTCAGATCTTCTATTGGAATAGTCCGATACTCAATTTCCGGGTACGACAAAATGATTCAGCTTTTAAATATTATCGATTATAGTCTTGATATTGGAAGCGTCATGCAACGGGCTCCGCCGCGCCCCCGGCAAAGTTCATGTCCTTCAAAGCTGATGGCAATTTTCTTCCTGTTATCAGCCGGTATACCTTTTCCTTTATATTCTTCAACAAACTCAAACTGGGTCATGTGGGTATAGCCATAATCTGCCATGGTTTCAAAAGTTTTTGTATTGCGGCCGTAACCAACTACCACACCCGGGGCAAGGGCAAAAAGATTTGCGCCATCGGTCCATTGTTCGCGATACTGGCTTATTTGCTCTTCACCACCGCATTTCATGAAGGTAAATTCCTTGCCGGTTAGTTCTTCAAGGGCATGCTTAAGGGAATAAAACTGCCTGCTTTGCACAAAATCGCCCCCTGAAAAGAGGTCGACAACATTGTGTGTTTGCTCCATAATAGCTGGTGGAAAAGCCACACATTCGGTTTCATCGGCAAAGGTAAAGATGGTATCCAGGTGCATGGAAGAGCGCTGTTTGGGAATATCAACTGCGAGCACATGCTCCACACCGTGAGCGTGAAGTTTCCCTGCTACGCTCATCAGGCCGCTGAAAGATGTACGCTCGCTCATTCCGATTAACACAATTTTTTCACTGGCAACCAATACATCACCACCTTCGATGGATTGCTTTTTGCCTATAGAAATTACTTTTTTTCGCACCTTTTCAAATAAGGAATGATATTTGGTGATAATCCGGATCAATAAAAATTCGCGGGAGCGGGCATGTTTTGCCGCCCGCGAGAGAATGATTCCATCACCGACTACTGCTGCAAGGTCGCGCGTGAAGAGCAGATTGGGGGCGGGCTGCAGATTAAAAAAACCACCAATGGTGCCTTCAACGGCAAAACGCAGCAATTTCTCAGGCTCAAGCTGTAAAAGTTCCTTTTCTATCGCTTTTATGTTCTCGAAAGGCAGCTCAGTTTCCATCATTTCGATAAACTCTGCCCGGGCATCTTCAAGTTGAAAACACTCAAGTGCAAGATCCGTTATCTCATAAACCCGTCCATCAGGTGGCATGGCGGCGCGGAAAATATCGAGCATGTCAAGGTGTTCCTGGCGCGCATCATTTTCGAAAATTATATCATCAAACAGCAACTCTTCTTTCAGTGCAGGGTTCACAAGGGATACCTCGCGGCCCGGTGTATGCACAATCACTCCTCTGAGATGACCTGTTTCCGATGTTACATGAACATTCATAGTATTTTTACCGTAAATAATGCAAAGGTTTAAGCGCTTATCGCATTTGTTTGAAATTATAACTGCATCAAATTGGGCAGAAATAAAGAAATCTTTTTATATAAATTTCAGCGTGGAAGATACGCTTTTTAGAATACTTTTTTGGTGTGAAGAATAGAGGGCTGAATAGTCTCTTCTATTTTCCCGGGGTTAAGGGGGTAGTTGGTTTAGAAGAATGACACATATTATTCTGAAAGCGGAATGCAATTCAGGTGATTTACCTGAGTAACCAAAAAAAAGATTATACGTAAAGGAGTATGTTACTCCTGTGAATACATCATCATGTCGTCTGCGGTTAAAACCTCCCTTTTACTTTTTTTGATTTTTACGATGCCTGTTATGTCACAGGCCCGGCAGGATTCCGGCCTTGAATACCGTGCATTCAGGGTTACACTGATTCCCGGACTCGGTTCGAACGGAATTGAGGCACACCGGTATACTGCCAAATATTCACTTAATATCCTGGGTGGCTTTCACGGAGGACTGGAGGGGTATGAAATCGGAATCATTAACCTCAACGAAAGATACACCACCGGATTCCAGCTTGGCGCACTAAATGCATCAGGAGGGGAGATGACAGGTGTAAATATTGCTGCCATTGCAAACCTGTCAAGGCGTGAGATGACAGGAATCCAGTTTGCATCCATTGCAAATGCGGCTGAGGGAGAGCTTGTTGGGATACAGGCAGCGGGGTTTATCAATACCGGCTTCCGGTCGGTGACCGGACTGCAGGTTGCGGGTATCGGTAATCTGGCGCGCGGCGATATGCTGGGTTTACAATTTGCAGGGCTGTTTAATGCATCAGCCGAAGATGCGCGTGGCCTGATGGTTGCTGGTTTTGGGAATGTTAATGCCGACCGGGCACAGGGATTTTTTATCGCAGGAGTTGCCAATCTGGCAAGGGATACACAAGGGGTAACAATTGCCGGCCTGTTGAATGCTACCCGCAGGATGCAGGGCTTCCAGTTATCGGGCCTGGCAAATATTGCTTACAGGGTGCAGGGGATGCAAATCGGTTTAATCAACTATGCACACGACTTTGAAGGCATTCCGGTTGGTTTGATCAGTTATTATGGCAATGGCCGAAAAAACATGGATACCTGGATATCGGATGGCGGATTCCAGAATATCGGGATCAAGCTTGGTACCAGCTCGATATATAATATGCTCTTTTTTGGATACAACCCCTTACTGAAAGAGAGAGAAGTGTGGTCCGTTGGCTGGTCAATTGGTTCCTATACCCCGCTTGATGAGGCATGGAACCATCACAGGTATGAAGGCTATTTCCGTATGCGCGATTTTACCATTCAGCAGGTGCAGGAAGGCAGGCAGAGGGTCCGGCTCAACACCATCTACAGCTACCGCTATTTGCTGGGCAAAGATATTACCAATAGATTTGGGATATATGCAGGCCCAAGCCTGAATTTTCTCCTGTCACGTGAAGCGAGAAGCAATGAATATTCGTGGTATTCCATTTTCCGTGGAGAGAGGGGTGGCAGTGATTTTGCCATCTGGGTCGGATTCACTGTTGGTATGCAGTTTTTTGGACATTAATTGCGAATGGCCCGGAACGTTGTGCACATTGCCCTCCTTTGTGCCAAAATCAGCCCTTTTTTTTGCCGAAACTAACTGCTTACACAGCGAGCTTAATTAATAAGAAATACATTATTCAGATAAAAATATCTAAATAATGCAACTCCTGTCTCAGTCATTCGTATTAGGTGTAAGATGTTCATTTTGATGTACTAATGATTTTTTGTTCATTTAGTTCAATTTTTATTGAACTAAATGAACTTACTTTCGTATATTGAGATATGGATAAGGAACAACTCTCATATATCGAAGAATCAGGAATCATATTTGAACAAATGGGAATGACCCGAATGGCAGGCCGGATATTTGGTTTTTTGGCTGTTTCAGACAAGAGCGAGGCTTCATTTGATGAAATCAGGCAGGCGCTCGATGCCAGCAAGGGGAGTATCAGCGGTACCACAAAGCAGCTGATCAATGCCGGGCTTGTACAGCCGGTATCGCTGCCTGGTGACCGAAAAACCTATTATAGGTTGAATAAAGTAGCGGTGGGTCAGTTATTAAGGGCCCGTATTCAGCTGTTTAACATATTCGCCGATTTGCTCTCCAAGGGGAGGGAATTAAAAAAAAGCGAAGACGATGTTTCAGAATGGCTGAAAGAAGTCTCAGCTTTCTATACCTGGCTTGGTGGAGAAATTAACGCAGTTATAGAAAAGTGGGAAAATGTTAAAGATGATATCATGTAATCATGACAACAAAATCACACAAAAGGAGAGTGCAATCCGGCTCAACCTTTACACACATTCAACATTTTTTTCAGGAGCTCGATGAAAGAATAGAAGAGTGGGTCCGACATTTCATCAGGCAGATTGAAAAAACCTATCAAAGTTAATTATTGACTATAAATTGCAGGACGATGAGATCAATAAAAATAATCAGCGGATTAAAAATAATCGTGGCCACAATTTTGCTAAGCACTGTATACAAACCAGCTTTAGCCCAAGATGCAGCTGAAATACTTGACAGAATGGAGCAGGTTATGAGAGGCGATTCGGGTTATTCTGAAATGACGATGAAAATTGTTCGCCCACGATACGAACGGGAAATTTCTATGAGGTCGTGGCATTTGGGAACAGACTATTCACTGATACTTATAACCGCACCTGCCCGTGATGAGGGAATCGCTTACCTGATGAGGGAAAACGATATCTGGAACTATGATCCCAGAATCGATCGCACAACACGTCTCCCTTCTTCAATGATGGCACAATCATGGATGGGTTCGGATTTTACCAACGATGACCTTGTGCGCGACACGGATATCATCCGGGATTATGAACACACAATCCTGAGAACCGAAGAGGTTGATGGCAGGGAAAGTTATGTTATCGAGATGATTCCGAAACCGGGTACGCCCATCGTATGGGGTAAAGTATTGGTTTGGGTAAGCAAGGACGATTACCTGCAGCTCCGGGCTGAAAATTATGATCAGCGGTTTGAATTGGTGAATACCATGACGCTGGATGAAATCAAAGAGTTGGGAGGTCGCACAATACCCTCACGAATCACCGTCACTCCGGCAGACAAGCAAAATGAACAAACCGTTCTGAATTACCGGGCCATGGAATTTGATATCGACATTGATGAGAATTTCTTCTCAAGAGCTAACATGCAGCGCGTAAGGTAACTCTGCATCATCTTCTATATAACTACGGTATGATGACAACCTGTAAAAGCAAAGGGACGAACGATGAAAATCTACTTAAAACTGGCGTGGAGAAATATCTGGAGGAATAAACGCCGCACAATAATTACAGTTTCCGCGATAATATTTGCAGTAATGCTGGCCATTATTCTGCAATCCGTTAACCGGGGAAGCTATGAAGTGATGATTGACCGGATGGTGAGTTTCAATACCGGATATGTGCAGATTCAGGATATGCGGTATGATGAAGAATCTTCACTTGACAACTCTTTTTGGTATGATGAGGAGTTGAGAGACCGGATTCTGAACGCCGATTTAAGAATAGAAAGGATGGCGCCCAGAATTGAAACATTTATGCTGGCAGCGAATCACACATCTACACGCGGATCGGTTGTATTCGGCAAAAACCCTCAAAAAGAAAAGAAATTTAACGATTTTGAAAACTATCTGAGTGAAGGACGCCTTTTTGAGATGAATGAACAGTCAGTGGTGCTTGCACGTGGGCTTGCTGAGCGGCTTCAATTAGGAGTTGCCGATACGTTGGTTCTCATCGGACAGGGCAGGTTTGGTATGTCGGCAAGCGGGCTGTTCGAAATCGTAGGGATTTTGGATCACCCTGTAAGACAACTGAATAATAACGGTGTTTTTATGGCTCTTGACACCGCACAGCACCTGCTTTCGGCTGAGGGCTATATTACCGGGCTGATGATTGCACCTGTGCATGAGAGGCAGACAAACTCCGTCGCTTCGTCACTGAAAGAAGAATTGAAAGATGAAGAACTGGCTGTCTATACATGGCCTGAATTAATACCTGAACTTCTCGAGCTGATGGAAATGGACCTGGCCACTCCCCGACTTCTCACAGTTGTGCTTTATGTGGTGATCGGTTTCGGCTTTTTGGGAACCATTCTAACCATGACACTTGAACGGCTCAGGGAATTTGGTGTATTGCTGTCTGTGGGTATGCAAAGATTTAAATTATCTGCGGTTCTGTTTATTGAAACCATCTTTATCAGCATAATCGGTGTATTGGCCGGAATCGCTGTTGCCTGGCTGATTCTGGTACTGATTGACCCGATTTATCTTACCGGTGAGGCGGCACAGGCAGTGATTGATATGGGTTTTGACCCGGTTATCCCGATGTCGTTTGCCGCTGATCAATTTTACAGACAGGGTTTCTTTGTGTTCCTGGTTGCGGTAGCAGTATTCATGTTTCCGCTGATTAAAATCTCAAGGCTGAATATCCTTGATGCAGCAAGATCATAATTGAGAGACAATAACAGGAATTTATAAAATCGAATGACATGAAAACCTTATTAACCATAGCCTGGAGAAATATATGGCGGAATCCGGCAAGAAGTGGAGTATTACTTGCCGCTATTGTGGCGGGCCTTTGGGCCGGAGTAGTAACGGTAGGCATCATCAACGGCCTGATGCAGCAGCGAATCGATTACATGATTGAAAGCGAAATCACACACGCCCAAATCCATCACCCTGAATTTTTAGCCGAAGGGTATTCCTGGCTTTACATTCCGGATCACGATGAGATAATCAGCCGGCTGGAAAACGATTCACGGGTACTGAGTTTCACCTCGCGAACCATCACCGATGGCATGCTGCAATCGC
The DNA here is from genome assembly GCA_007694095.1 of Balneolaceae bacterium. Classification (GTDB taxonomy): domain Bacteria; phylum Bacteroidota; class Rhodothermia; order Balneolales; family Balneolaceae; genus Rhodohalobacter. The sequence continues at coordinate 59,562 of RECI01000164.1, forward strand.
CGGTTAAAACGTCAGGGGTGCGTATCCGGGGCATAGATGCCGATAAGGAAAGGGAAACAACTACCTTCCATGAGAATCTGATTGAGGGTGAATATCTCGATTCCGGTATGTCATCAGCCATACTTATAGGGCAGGAAATGGCCAGGGAACACAGCATGGAAATCGGAAATCGCGTGGTACTTACTTTTGAAGATGTCAATAATGAACTTATCTCAGCTTCATTCAATATTGTTGGCATTTTCAGGTCGGCATCAACGGATTACGACAGAACCAATGTCTTCATCCGGTCTGAAGAATTTATTAAGCTGCTGAGCCACAAGCCGGTTTATCACGAAATCGGAATGATGCTTGTGCATGAAGACCTTGCCGGAGAAAAGGTGGCAGACCTGAATGATCATTTTGCCGGAATCAAAGCGCAAACCTGGCGTCAGCTTTCTCCGGAACTCAGCATGCTTGTTGAGCTGGGCGGTGTGATGGTGATCATTATTACCATGATCATTATGGCGGCGCTGGCATTCGGCATTCTGAATACCATGCTGATGGCACTTTTTGAGAGAATGAGAGAAATCGGGATGCTGATTTCCATCGGGATGAGCAAACTACGGGTATTCACTACAATCATGTTTGAATCGGTAATACTGACGCTTACAGGCGCTGCTGCAGGTTTTCTGCTCGCATGGATTACCATAGGTTATCTGAGCGGTTCGGGCTTGAATCTTGAGATGTTTGCTGAAGGCGCCGCACAACTTGGATGGGACCATATTATCTATCCGGTACTTACACCCGGCGAATATGTGATCATCATCATTGTAGTGGTTCTGATCACACTGATATCATCACTTTATCCAGCAATTAAGGGCATTCGCATCAATCCGCTCGAAGCGGCAAAAAGCAGCTGAAATGAATATTTAAACAGTAAATACTAACAGTGAGACAATTATGGCTATCTTGCAAACCAAAAATCTGTCAAAAGTTTATAACCCGGATACAGTTCCGGTTCATGCACTTCGTGATGTATCCATTACCATCGATAAAGGAGAATTTACAAGTATAGTAGGCCCCTCAGGGTCAGGAAAAACTACACTTTTGAATATGCTAGGCGGACTCGATAAACCCACGTCAGGTAGTGTCTGGGTCAATGGAGAAGAGATCACGAGCATGAAAGAGAGTAAACTCATCGATTTTCGACTGCATAACATTGGATTTGTATTTCAGCATTATAACCTGATCCCAGTATTCACCGCACATGAAAATGTTTCATTTATCATGCTGCTTCAGAACAGGAGCAAAAAGGAGATAAGGGAGCGGGCCGACGACCTTCTCGAGCAAGTTGGACTTGGTGACAGAAAAAATGCTCGTCCGGTTCAGATGTCGGGGGGTCAGCAGCAGCGAGTGGCAGTTGCCAGGGCACTTGCATCAGAGCCAAAATTTATTCTGGCTGATGAACCGACTGCAAATCTTGATTCAACCTCTGCCATGAATCTGCTCGATATCATGAATAAAATGAACCGGGAACAGAATGTTACCTTTGTTTTCTCCACGCACGATCAGCGGGTGATTGACCGCGCCCGACGTGTGATCACAATGGTTGACGGGGCAATCCATAAAGATGAGTACCGGGATGTGGAAGAAACAGCAGAAAATTGATCTGGTGCCGGGAATCCTGCCGGCACTGGTCGTCATTATTCTTATTGTGCTGCCGGCTGATATGATCGCACAGCGAGGCGATAATTTCTGGATCAGGGGTTATCTGCAGACGAACCCGGTACGGATATCAGCTGATCTGCCGGAACCTTTTGGTGAACAGGTGTGGATGGAATACCGTTTGCAAAACCGGATGAATGTAGCCTGGTACACCACACCAAACCTCACATTTCACTGGCAGATGAGAACCCGGTTCTTTGCCGGAGATCTTGTGAAGGATTTTCCTGCATATGGTGATGGTATTCACTCAGACGACGGCCTTGTGAACCTCTCATGGATGATAGCCCGCGAGAATAACTGGCTTTTGCATTACATCCCCGACCGCCTCTATGCCGAATGGGATAAAGGTGACTGGAATGTAAGAGTTGGCCGGCAGCGGGTGAACTGGGGAGTAACCATGGTTACCAATCCGAACGACATATTTAACATTTACTCATTTTATGATTTCGACTATCCGGAACGCCCCGGGAGTGATGCCATACGGATTCAGCGTCATATCGGCTTTGCATCAAGGTTTGAGATTGCCATCAGCCCGGCCAGGGAGCTGGAAAACAGTGTGGTCGCTGCACTTTACGGGTTTGATCTTCGGGGTTATGATGTGCAGCTTATCGGTGGTTACTACCGCGAAAGGCTGGCTTTGGGCGGCGGATGGGCGGGTGATTTCAGAGGTGCAGGCCTGAAAGGAGAAACCATGTTCTATACCGATATCAACCCTGTTGACGGCGAAAGATCTTCCAATGTTATCATTGCCACATCTGTAGACTATATGTTCGAAAACAGCCTCTTTCTGGTTGCTGAATTTCTGTTTAACGGTGATGGCGGAAGGGAAGAGTTTACACTATTAGCAGATACCTTTACCCCGGATAACCCATCATTTTCTAAATACCAGTCAACCATTAGTATGTCTTATCCCATTCATACCCTGGTGGATGGAACCCTGGCAGCAATCTGGTATCCCGATGAAAAGGCAGTGTTTATCAGTCCTTCAGTTACGTGGTCGGTTATCGAAAACCTCGATTTCAGAATGGTTGCACAGTTCTTTACCGGCAGTGATGATTCCATTTTCGGAACAGCCGGAAATATTATTACAGCCTCGCTGAAATATAATTTTTAAACTAATGAAGATTTCATACAATGATTATTTATAAGGTTCTGCTTTTTTTAACCTTGAACCTTGAATTAATTTGTAGCCAAAGGTGATGATTTATGTACCTGGAGACAATTTGCCGTCTGCTGACTCCTGAATGCTGTCTGCCAATTACCTTCATCCATCTGCTGAAACGGTGGATTTAATCAAATAAATATGCCATGTACCTGAAACTTGCCTGGAGGAATATCTGGAGAAATAAACGGCGGACACTCATCACCTTGAGTTCCATTCTGTTTGCAGTGGTTTGCGCTCTTTTTATCGAATCAATAGAAAGAGGTTCGCACGATCTTACTGTAGAAAATATGACCCGTTTCCATACAGGATATCTGCAGGTTCAGGATTTTCGCTTCGAAGATGAGCCCTCTCTTGATAATTCATTTTACTATGATCCCGAATTCTTTGGTTCCATTGAAGAAAATGTGGAGGGGATTGAATTTACGGTTCCCAGGATTGATGGCTTTATGCTGGCTGCAGGAGAGGAGCTAACACGTCCCGCAATGGTATTGGGCATCCTTCCCGGGCGCGAACAGAGGCTAAATGGCCTTGTAGACAGGCTTGTTGAAGGGCGATTTTTTAATGAGGGGGAGAGTACAGCCGTAGTGTCACAAGGGTTGGCAAGCCGGTTGAATGTTGCTGTGGGTGATACTTTGGTCCTTCTTGGTCAGGGGCGTTTCGGGATGTCAGCAGCGGGAAAATATTATATCAGTGGCATCGTAAAATTACCGCTGCGAGAGATGGACAATCAAACCATTTATCTCTCAATAAGTGAAGCACAATGGCTCCTTTCTGCCGAGGGCTATATTACTTCCTTGTTGATAACACCCGAATCGGCCGCCCAGGTGAACATATTAGCAGAAGCTTTGTCGCAGATTTTTGAGGGTACAGAGTATCGGGTGCTTACATGGCGCGAAATGATGCCAGAACTTATTGAAGCACTTGAATTCGATAAAGCAGGTACACGGATGTTTATGGCAATCCTTTATGTAGTGATTGGTTTCGGAATTTTCGGAACTATACTCACTATGACCCTGGAACGCCTGCGCGAATTCGGGATACTGCTTTCTGTAGGCATGAAACGAATGAAACTGGCGGCTGTAGTATTTATTGAAACCTTGCTTATTAGTATTCTGGGTGTACTGAGCGGATTCGGACTCGGCCTGTTTTTAATCATCTATTTTAATATCAATCCTATTACAATTGGCGGTGATGGGGCGGAGTACATGCTGGATATGGGATTTGATCCGATTCTTCCAACAGCCATTGCACCAGATATCTTTTTCTATCAGGGCAGTGTAGTATTTCTCATTACACTGGTGATAAGTTTGTATCCATCATTCAAAATTCTGAGGCTTAACATAATTGAAGCGGCAAAGAAATAAAATAAATACTCATTTAATTTAAATTAGTCATGAAAATATTAGCTGCTATCGCCTGGCGGAATATATGGCGCAATCCGGCTCGAAGCGGGGTGCTTATTGCCGCCATTGTTGCCGGGCTTTGGGCAGGTATTTCGGTTTCGTCGCTTTCAAACGGTCTTATTGTTCAGAGGTTTAATAATCTCATTGAGCAGGATCTGACCCATCTTCAAATTCACCATCCCGAATACCTTTCTGAACGTGAACCTTGGATGGTAGTCAGGAATACAGATTCAATATTCAGGCTTCTTGATAATGATGAGCGTGTACGTTCGTTCTCCGGCCGGGTATTATCGGACGGCATTATCCAGTCGCCAGTTACAAGCACGGGAGTTCAGATTATAGGAATAGACATCCTGAATGAACCACGAACCACAAATTTCCATCTGAATCTTAAAGATGGAGAATATCTTGACAGCGATCTTCCTAATCCAATTCTCATAGGAGAAAGACTTGCCCAAAAACTTCAGATGGAAATAGGAAACCGTGTAGTGCTGATGTTCCAGGACATTGACAACGACCTTGCTTCAGCAGCCTTTCATATTTCAGGTTTGTTCAGCACAAGCTCGAGGGTTTATGATGAGCGAAATGTCTTTGTGAGAGCGGAACATCTGAATGAACTCATTTCCGGTGATGCCATTATTCATGAAATAGCAGTGATACTTTATGATGCTGCTGAAGCAGATTCGCTGACAGCAGAGCTTAATCGTACTTTTGACGGGATAATGGCAGAAACATGGTACGAACTTTCGCCCGAACTCAGGTATATGTCAGATTTTGGAGATTCCGTCACCTTTTATGTAATGGTTGTGATTATGATAGCCCTGGCATTTGGTATACTGAATACCATGCTTATGGCCATATTTGAAAGGATGCGTGAACTTGGGATGATGATTGCAATTGGGATGAGTAAAGCCAGGGTATTTATGCTGATTATGCTGGAATCGGTGATACTGACATTAACAGCTGCCGCAGGCGGGATGATTCTGGCCTGGCTGAGTGTTCGCTACATGGAGAGTAACGGTGTAGACCTAACCGTTTTCGGAGGGGACTCATTGCTCGAGTTTGGATTTGATCCGCTTATTTACCCTTTTATTCTTATGAGCGATTATTTTGCAGTAACCTTGCTTGTTATTTTCACTGCAATTCTTGCAGCCATTTACCCGTCTATCAAAGCTTTGCGTTTAAATCCCGGTGATGTAATCCGGGAATAATGAAATAACACAGCGTTTTCAGCCCGGTTTCATTGACGAATGGATTCAAGATAATGGTTGAAAACAGTGCAACCGAGCTAAACAGGCCCAAAAACCCCAAACCCAAACCTTCGACCTGGGACCTGCCAATGACAGATTTATAATTCAAAAAAATCTTCTCTTTTTACAGCCACTAAGGCTCGAAAACTCAAAGAAGCACAAAGTTATTTGCATCAGCAGAGTATGCTTTTCAGCCGCGCGAGCTCATCTTTTCACTGCATCCCAGGAAAACATTCATACAAATATTTCATATCATGGAAAATAGCTTTCAATTTTAATCATACCTTTACTGATAGTAATGAGATTATTTGCGGGTACAACATCAGCTTCAATTCTGCCTATCCTGGCAATCATTCTCCTTTCATTTCTTTGGGGAGTAACCGGCTGCGTCAGAGATGATTTTCGGGTTGAGCCCACCGAGCTTATACTTTGGTTTGATGAACCTGCCGCGGTATGGGATCATGCCCTGCCGATAGGGAACGGCCGTTTAGGCGCAATGGTATTTGGCCGTACGGATGTTGAGCGTATCCAGGTTAATGAAGAGTCGTTATGGGGCGGGAGCAATGTGAACCACAACAATCCCGGTGCCCTCGAAAACCTGCCGGAGATCCGAAGGCTGATTCTTGCCGGTGAAATACCGGCCGCCAAAGAACTGGCGAATGAACATCTGCTCGGCAACCCGTGGGTTGACGGTTCCTATCGCACAATGGGTGATATATTCATCAATTTTAACCGGGATAATGTTGCGGTTGGCCCGTACAGGAGGGAACTGGATATCCGTACAGGTGTGGCAACTGTGGCTTATGAAACCGGTGGATCCGGGTATCAGTACCAGGTATTTGCATCTGCACCTGCTGATGTGATAGTCATCACCCTGTCGACGACCAATCCGGAGGGTTTCCGGCAAACTGAGATCAGCCTTGAACGGGTTGAGCATGTAACAATACGGGCAGAAAACTCGGGTTTATCAATGACCGGCCAGATTATTCACGAAGAAGGAGACTATAATCCGAATCAACCCGATTTCGGAGCTTTTGGAGAACCTGGCGAATTCATGAAATTTGCATCAAGGCTCGAAGTAGCGGAGTTTGATGGCACAATTACGGAACTCGATTCAACACTGTTGCTTAATGGCGGAAGTGAAGCCGTGCTGATTTTTTCCGCAGCTACAGATTACGACCTGGCCGTTATGGACTTTGACCGGAACATTGATACGCTGTCAAAGACGAAGAATATTATCGCCAATGCCAGGACAAAAACGGTTGATCAGCTGTTTGCCGAACATGCAGAAGATCACCTCCCAATGATGGACCGGGTTGTTCTGGATCTAGGCGGTCACGAGATGAATGAAATGGCAACGGATAAACGGCTGGAACGCCTGAAAGAAGGTGAACGCGACCCGGCGCTGAAAGCACTCTATTTTCAATTTGGCAGGTATCTGCTGATGGGAAGTTCCCGTTCACCCGGCGTAATGCCCGCTAATCTGCAGGGTATCTGGAATGAGCATATCTGGGCGCCATGGGGTTCGGATTACCATGTAAATATCAACATCCAAATGAATTATTGGCCGGCGAATGTTACCAATCTCGATGAAACCGTGGATCCGCTTGTTCAGTTTATGACTTCAGTTTCAAAATTTGGTGCCATTACAGCCCGCGACATGTATGGGACACGCGGCTGGACGATGCACCATACTACCGATATTTTTGGTAAAACCGGCGTCATGGACGCGGTATACTGGGGAATGTTCCCGATGGGCGGCCCTTGGATGATGTTTCCGATATATCGTCACTACGAGTTCACCCAGGATGCGGATTATCTCAAAGAAAAAGCCTGGCCATTAATGAGGGGCAGTGCAGAATTTATTCTCGACTTTCTGGTGGAAGACGGGCAGGGCAGGCTCGTAACGGTTCCAACCTATTCACCCGAAAACAGTTATGTGCATCCGCAGAGCGGCAGAACGTTCAAGCTTACCTACGGGCCGGCAATGGATATCCAGATTATCCGTGAGCTGTTCCGGTATATACAGGAAACGGCTGATATTACAGGCGCCGATGATGAAATTCTTGCAAGGATTGACGATGCGCTGAATCGCCTGCCGCAAACCGGAATTGGCGCCGATGGCACGATTATGGAGTGGATTGAAGATTATGAAGAGGCAGAGCCGGGTCACAGGCATATGTCGCACCTGCTCGCGCTCCATCCAGGTACTGAAATTACCCGTGATACGCCGGAACTATTTGAAGCTTCTCGCAAAACCATTGAGAGGCGCCTGCAGCATGGCGGCGGGCATACCGGCTGGAGCCGGGCCTGGATGGTGAACCAGTACGCCAGGCTGTTCGACGGGAAGGAAGCATACCGCAACCTGCGGCTTTTGCTTGAACAGTCCACCCTCCCAAACCTTTTTGATACGCATCCCCCTTTCCAGATTGACGGCAACTTTGGCGGTACGGCTGGAATCGCGGAAATGTTGATTCAAAGCCACAGAGGTGTGATACGAGTATTGCCTGCATTGCCGGCGGAGTGGCCGGATGGCAGTGTGAAAGGGCTTAAAGCTCGTGGAAATTTCGAGGTTGATTTCGAATGGAAAGAAGGGCGGCTGACCGATCTGAGGATCACATCCAATTCCGGCAACCCGTTGAAGGTTGAATATGCGGGCAGACACTTTGAAAAAGAAACCCGTCCGGGTGAGATGATTCTTCCCCGGTTTGAATAGGGATCAATGCAGTGTGAAGTGAAAAGGCAAAAGGCAGATGGAACACCGAAATTTTAAGAGGTAACAAACTGAAAACAATAAATTGCCGTCTGATTCAGCTGACGGATAGAAAAGCCCCGCAAAAAACTCCCCCTTTTTTAAAGGGGGCTGGGGGGATTTCAGGAAATAGGAGATCCTTTGTCGGGGGGCATAGAAGGATTTATTTAAACTTAAAAACACATTTTACAAATCTGTCATTGGTAGCCGCTAATTTTTCCCAAAAACGGGCAACACTATATGAGAGGTGACATTCTAAAAATCCCCTATTGAGAGGGGATTTAGGGGTGTGTTCGTTAAGACAATAAACGTCGATTAAAGCCAAATAACCGTATTTTCCAAAAATCTGTCAACGGTAGCCACTTAGTAGAAGCAGAGGGTAAATTGTAATAGCTCAATTACTCATAAAGAAAACAATCTTTGCTGGTTTTAGCCTACAGAGATATTAATGATAGATTTTTTATCATTATCATTTGGGATATATATCATTCTTTAACATGTTCTTATATTGGATTCAGGTGAAATTATTTTCCATTTTATCAGGTAATGTTTAATAACATAACTGTTAGCCGGAGATTGTCCTCAAAACTTTGATAACCAGGGAAAATTAATTCATGTCAAATAAGGGAAGAACAGTCATTGTTACCGGAGCGGCTAATGGGATTGGCCGTTCGACAGCTCTTGCTTTTTCGCAGGAAGAGGCACATGTAGTCATAGCCGACATTGATAAAGAAAAAGGCTACGAACTGGAAAAAATGATCCGGGAGAAAAACGGAAGAGCCATTTTTGTTGAAACCGATATTTCTGATTCCGGTTCGGTAACTGCGATGGTCCAAAAAACAGTATCTCTATATGGCCATATCGATATATTGGTTAACAATGCCGGGATTTCTACGTTCACCAAGTTTTTTGACCTTTCGGTTTCAGCATGGGAAAAGGTAATCAATGTGAATTTGCGGGGTGCTTTTCTATGTTCACAGTCCGCAGCTGTGGTTATGAAAAGCCATGATGGCGGGGCGATCATTAATATTGCATCAACCCGTGCATTGATGTCTGAACCCGGTTCTGAAGCATACGCCGCATCCAAAGGGGGGTTGCTTGCGCTAACACATGCAATGGCAGCTTCCCTGGCCGAATACAGGATAACTGTAAATGCCATCAGTCCGGGCTGGATTCATACGGGCGACTACACCACATTAAGGGGCATCGATCACAACCAGCACCTGTCACGGCGGGTTGGCAAGCCCGAAGACATAGCCCGTGCCTGCCTGTTCCTGGCACACCCGGATAATAACTTTATTACCGGCGAAAACCTGGTCATAGACGGTGGCATGACCCGAAAGATGATTTATGAAGAATAGGGATAGGATCCGGCAAATAATACATAACCCCGGGGCCAAACCGATAACCCGGGACGGACGGGACCTTTACCAATGAATTTATTTAAAATTGGAACCGGAATTATCTCAAAAACTATCCGGGATAATATTACAACTGGTGATGTTATTTCACGAACCTTTCAAAATTTGGCCTGTGGTTTTGGGATATATTCTTTGATTGGGTTACGTACTTACTCTTCTCTTAACAGAATCCATTTTTGTAGATATTCATTTGATAAGAAAATTCTGCTATTTTTTAGTGAAGTTTTTCCCATCAAAAAAATGTTCGATTTATGAAGAACCTGCTGTTCCTTGTATTAGTACTTTTATTCTGTTTGTCTTGTAATCAAAAACCGGCTAACCCCTTTTGGCATGGTGGTAACGAATCGCTTGAAATTACAGACTTGTTCTTCAGTGAACGTTTCCCGAATGTGGCTGTAACAACAAGTGGTACTGTACTTGCCGTATGGGGTGGTATCAGTGAACATTATGGAACAGGTGCACTGCTGGTGCGGCGAAGTGAAGACGGTGGTGAAACCTGGCTGCCGGAAATTGTTGTTGCCCGTGAGATTCAATGGAGCGGTGGCGGAACCATTGTAGATGAAAACAGCGGGGACATTCTTGTTTTTGCAGAAACCGGTCCGCTGACTCCGGAATATCCTTCGGGTACATTAACCGTATTCCGAAGCAGTGATGATGGTGTTACCTGGAATGAACAGGAAGTTACCATCCATCCTGATGAATCAGGAAATATTCCGTCGATGCACATGAACGAACGGGGAATCACACTGAAACATGGCTCTGATGCCGGACGCCTGATTCGGGCTAGCCGGTTTTACGGAGAAAGCAATCAGCAGCAGCATTGGTCCGACCATTATACCAATGCCATTTATAGTGATGACGGTGGCTATACCTGGCACACCAGCAAGCCCTTTCCAGCTTACGGTACCGGTGAGGCTGCCATCGAAGAGTTGTCGGACGGGTCACTTTACTATAACTCCCGAAGGCACCTGTCAACTGATGGGCTAAACCCGCGGATGCGGCACATCGCATGGAGTTATGATGGCGGGGAAACATGGGAAAACCTATCAGTAAGTGATGTTTTGCCTGATGGCTCCCAGCACAGTGATTATGGACTGATGGCAGGACTGGTACGTTTACCCGTTGATGGATATGACATCCTGATCTTCAGCAATATAGAATCGAATGACGGCAGGCACAGCGGAACGATATGGGCAAGTTTTGATGGCGGACAAACCTGGCCGATGAAGCGACTGATTGAAGAAGGCGGATTCGCTTATTCGTCACTTGCTGCAGGAAGAGAGGGAACCCCGAGTGAAGGGTGGATATACCTACTTTATGAAGATGCAGGCCATCCAAACTCCACCGGTAAGCTCGCTCGCTTTAATTTGGACTGGATCACAGGCGGGTCTGCTTTACCCAGTACCCCGGCTCGCTGAGCCGGAAGGGGATAGGCTTTGAAGAAAGGAAATAACTTCTGACTACCGGAATACGGGACAGAAATTCCGGGAACCGATACCAGCTGAGGTTATGAACTGCCGCGCCAGAACCGGAATTCGTCAGCCGGCAACAGCAGCCGGCAGACGATGGAAACGGTTCAGCCACAAAGTGATGCCTGCGGCACGACCCGTTGTACTGTACCCAACACGCCAATATAAAAAATCAGGTTTATTGATGTAATCATTCAGTACATTGATACTTTAATTATAAATCAAATTATCAAGAAGTGAATATTTCACGATACCCGGCTACCAGGAATCAATCATTAAGGGCATGGAGCGCGGCGGATGAATATATTTTAAAAGAGCTGGCTGAAACGGAGATATCCGGTAAAAAACTGGCAATCTGCAATGATCGTTTCGGATATCTCGCAACACACTTACATCATCAGAATCCCTATTCTGTAATTGCTTATCAAAGTCAAAAAGCATCAATCATGATGAATCTGCAGAATAATGGATTAATGCCTGACCCGGAAAAGCTTCTGAATCCCCTCGAACCGGTACCTGAGAGTATTGATATTGGTGTCATGATTGTACCAAAGTCACTCAGCCTGTTTCAGTTTTACCTTCAGCATCTGCATCGCTCATTGACTGAAGATGGTATCGTAATCTGCGGATTTATGACACGACATTTCTCAACACAGATTCTGACTATTGCCGGGGAATACTTTGAGGATGTCAGGCAAAGCCTTGCATGGAAAAAATCACGTGTTTTAATACTTCGAGGGAAGAAACAGGATCCTGACTTTGATCCTGTTGATACAATTCCTTACACGTTCAGTAACGGAACCAGTGAAGTTATCAGGCAATATGCTGGTGTATTTTCCTCCGGCAATATTGATTTTGCCACACAATTTTTGATTGAACACCTTGAAGTAACCGGTGATGAACATACTATCCTGGATCTTGCATCGGGAAACGGGGTGATTGCACGTGCCATTCAGCTTAAAAAACCGGATGCGGAACTGCACCTCATGGATGATTTTTTCCTGGCAGTGGAATCGTCAAAACTGAATCTGGCTCCCGGTAATGTACACTTCCACTGGAGTGATTCGATAGAAGATATCGGCAATGTGGAGTTTGATTTGGTAGTTTCCAACCCTCCATTTCATTTTGCACATGAAGTAAATATCGAGGTGGCAGTTGATCTATTCCGGGAGGTAGCGGGGAAGTTAAAGCCCGGTGGACGTTTTCTCTGTGTGGCAAATAAACACGTTGGCTACCTGGCGTACCTGAAAAAATTCTTTACAAGCTGTACGATCCTGGCAGAAAACAAGAAGTATATCATATATGAGAGCAAAAAGATGAAAGCTGACGGCTGATAGCCCTGTGCTTTGTTGGTCGTAAATCAAAAAACAACCGGGACAAATCGTCACCTGTAATCGTCACCTGTAATTTTTCCTGTAGTAGCTTAAAATCCAAGCGTGAACCCGGCCATAAGGATTAAGCTCTGGTTCTGTATATCATTGTTGGCTCCACCTTCACGAAGTCTTGAAAGCCCTCTTGTGTATCTCCCTTCAATAATAAAGGTTCCGAGAATCGGGATTGCGAAATCTAGTCCGCCCCCAAGTGCATATCCCCGGTCGGCATCTTTAAAGGTGGTTTCGAGGTCGGGAAAATTTTGATTGGCACAGTCCTGAACAGAGATGCTTTCGGCTGCTTCCAGTGAAAAATTACAATCTATTCTCCAGGCAAAAACCGGCCCGCCGGTAATAAACGGTTTTATGACATCACCACTAAGAAAAGGCAATGATATTTTTAGCATTAACGGTACTTCGATGTAAGCCAGGTTAAAAGCGAGGTCGAAATTCTCAAAATCTTCTGGATTTAATTGATCCGGATCCATTCCCATAAACATATTAACCTGTTCTGAAAAGCGGGTTCCCTTTTCGGAATAGTATATTTCAGGATGAATGGAGACCGGACCCACACCAAACAACCTGAAGGTTAAACCAACATTCAGGCCAAGTTTGTCATCTGCCGGACCTGCATCACTTCCGACGAATTTAGACAGGTTTACACCGCCTTTCACTCCAACCTGTGAAAAAACCGGTTCATGAAGAGTAGTTCCAAGAAACAGAAAAATAATAAGGATGCGGTTTAATAATTTCATGAAGGGGTTCACCAGGATTATGGTAAGGTTCAAAAAGCATTCTTTCTTTTTTCAGTTGTGGCAATAAAATAAAAGATCATACCAAAAGAAAGCCCTGTTTTACAGCGGGAAATTCATTTGGACTACATACACGGCCAATTCACATCCGTCCTTATTCTGATAATTCTACCCTTTTATCGAAAAATTGGTAACTTAATAATTGTGAAATAAAATATTAAGGAAGGGAAAAAGAGGTAACAGCATGAAAAAAAGAGTAAACCGAAGAACTTTTCTCAAAAAAAGTCTCGCAACCATTGCAGGAACTGGATTAGCTGCATCAGGTGGACTGTGGTCTCAAACAATGGCCTGGGCACTTGATCCGGTAAATCAGCCTATGCCAAAGCGACCGCTTGGTAAAACCGGTTTTGATGTAAGTTTATTCAGCCTTGGCGG
>RECI01000073.1 GCA_007694095.1 Balneolaceae bacterium
TCGGTTGACGTAACCTACGATGACCTTTTAATCGGCCTTCCCTCTTTTGAAATTGTGAGCGGATCAGCCACCATATCCAGTGGTATAGCCGTAGATTTTACAACAGGGCCATTCCAATTTGCATTTGCAGCAATCGGTTCAGAAATGCCCACAGGCAACGCCCTGCGCATGAACCTCGATGCAGCAATCACCCTCGATCAAAACGGGCTTACGTTTAACGGTTCATCCAACGCCGAACTCCGGTTCAATGAGCAGATGTACAGCAATTTACGGGTAGAACTGGTGGATAATTTCGCCATGAGCCTGAACGGCCTGGCAGTTACACGCGGACGCGCCGAATTCTACTGGGACCAGGAAGGACAGGATCCGGCAGAGGAGTACATTGCGATAATTGATGAGAACGGATTCCATTTTGGCGCCGGTTTGATTGCCTTTTTGCCTGAGCGTATTCCGCTTCCCACCGAATCGATCGCCTATATCGACATCAAGGATGATGAGGGAAATTCGCTGATATCGGTTGAATCGAATGAGAGCGGAGGTTATACCATTGCCACGAATAACAATCAGCCGTTGCAGCTTGTGATTCCGGCACTTCAGCATAACGGGAGTGATCTGCAAGTGGACATCCTCTTCTCACTCACAACCGATGATGCCTACAATGTAACCGGCGGCATGCTGGCATTGCAATCCGAACTTAGTCTGCAGCAAAGCCTCAACCTCCCGGTATCCCTCACAGAACTGACTCTTGATTCCGAAAACGGACTCAAACTCAAAGCAGGCCTGCGGTTCGACCTTCCAGCCATTTTTGATAGAATTGAAGAAAACGATGACCTGGATGCTGTGGTTCAAGTAACCCTCAGTTCAAGTGGCATTGAATCAGGTTCATTTATCCTTGAAGCAAGCCCAATTTATGCATTTAGTGCACTCGGTGAGGGAGAATTGAACGGCGATACTTTTACTGCAAGCCTGACAAAAATCGAAGCTGCATTCAGCAATGAGGGTAACAGTGTAGGGATTGAGGGTACACTAAGAAGCAGCCTCATCATGGATCAGGATGATGACCCCATAGGTTTTGATGCTTCATGGGCCAACGGCGCTTGGAGCTTTGGTATCGAAGATTATGATCCCGGAGAATTAAGCCTTGGCTCTGCCAAATTCCGTCTCGACCAGGAAAACCCGCTCACATTCCATGCCGATGATGACTCTCTCTACATAGCCGTAAACGGGCAGGTATCTTTTGAAGATCTGCTGGGAGAGCCGATTGAAGTTACCATACAAGAGCTGAAAGTCGGGGTTACCCAATATCAATCCAGCCCTTTATTGTTGTTTGATGTTGGCATGATCACCGGTACATTCGATGATCAGGAGTTTGGGTTATTTGATAATGCCGTTGTGATACAACTCATCGACCCTGCCATCACATTATACGGTAGAAATATCGCCATTACTTCTGATGGAAATATCTCCTTTTTAGAACAGCAAATTTCATTTACCGGATTTGAATTAAATACCTCTGGCATTGTCAATTTTGGTGATATATCTGTTCAGGAAACAAATATTCTTGAAGAGTATGTGGTATTGAAAGAGTTTGCATTGAATAATGAAGAAGAAGGAATTCGCGTGATAGCAGAGCTTGAACTCACCCTGCCGGCCCCGGCTAATGAGTACAGTACAACCGGAAACCTGGAAATATTCAGGGATAATGACGGAAACGTTCAGGTGGATAATTCTTCTCTCGTATTTCAGTTCGATCCGCCTCAAAGTTACGGGCTGGGTACAGATGGTTCGTTCTTTGGCAACTTTAACCTGCTTGCTGTTCGGGTCGATATCAACCCTTTCAATGTGCAACAAAGCGGTCTTTACGCAAATGCGAATATTACTATCCCAACAAGAGATGCCCCGGTAATTGCATTTGGTGATCCGGGTAATATTGAATCCACCCCTGGTATTGGGATCAGTTTTAATGAAGATCATGGAGTGAATGTTCAATATAACATCACCGGCAATGTGGCATTCGACTATGAAATGAGCTTTTTTACCATTGCCGTTCAAGCCGAAATGGTTGCTGAAACCGGCGGATTTGAAATTGAACTGAGCGGAAATGCATCAGTAAATATTCCGGGAGTGGATTCCGGTGAAGCTGAAAACGGGTCAGGCGGAAGTATCTCTTACAGCGGCATTCGTGTGAACCAGACAGGCATCATCGATCGGGGTCGAATTACAGGCGGCAGCATTTCGGTTGCCGGCGTAGCTTCATTAAGGATTGGAGAATTTATTTACAGATCGGATACTGAAATTCAACTGGCCGATACCGGTGAAAAGTCGCCGGATGTCCTGAAGGATGCCAATTTTAATGATGTTGAAACGAATTCCCTTTTTGTAAACGAACTGATCTGTATGGGAGACTGCACTCAATTTGACGGAACCAATACAGATGATGCACTTTCTTTAACCATCAACGGGGCAGAATCGGAAGATGGTGACGGTATAAGTGGTGGCGTGGAAAAAATACTATTCTATCGAAGTGGGGATGAAGTATCTCTGACCATCGAAAGAGCCGGCCTCAAAATCGGTGAAAATTTTGAAATATTTGCCAGCATCAACTACGAACAGGGGGATGACGGGTTTCTGTTGCGTGCGGCAGCGGTAGGTGCTTTTGAATATAGGGATACCGCTATAAAAGCCGCTGTTGCAGGCAAGTTTGCAAACACCGGCGGCCAGACGAGCTTTGGTTTGTTTGTGGCATTTGAAGCAGGCCCGGGTATTCCTATTGTACCGGGAGTTGTAACACTGCGAGGTGCAGGTGGCGGATTCTTCTACAGGCCCGATGACCAGGATTTTGACATGGTCTTCAGCGCAATCGCAGCCTTTGGGCACGAGCTGGTAGATGCCGAGAAGGCCAGGCCAACAAATGCCAAATTTGCAGCCATGCTGTTTGCCAATATCGATATTGGAAGTGCCGGGGGCGGCGCGGCCGTGGTAAACGGTACTACCTATTTCCAGATCACCAGCCAGAGCTTTTACATCGATGCACGCGTAACCGTATTGGGTATGGATGGTGACGGCCTTGCAGGAACCACGGCACAGGGTACACTGATGGGCAGCATCGCAAAACGGGAGGGTGGCGAATTTGCCATGCAGGTAAGCATCACGGTAGATATCCGCGTACCGAATATTCTCCGGGGAGAGGGTGAGATTACCTTCTTTATGAATAATCTTCAGGGACAGAACAATCTGGTCTGGGGAATCGTGGGAACCACATCACTGAATGTTTTTGATGGGGTATTAACCGGCAAATCAGTGTTTGCAGCAGGTAATCCAGGATTTATGCTTCAGGTGGATATTGGCTTCAACATCAACATTGCCATCATGAAAATTGAGAGCCGGGTTGGCGGTGCCATCTGGGTAATCACCGATGAGCAATATCAATTTCCATTCGGTGCGTATGTAACGTTCGATGTGGAGGCAAAGATTCTGGGTGGACTCGTCACCATTTCAGCCGGCGCACAAGCGGCTTTTGTAACCAAAAGGCCATCCGGATTTGAGCTTTTTGCAACAGTGTACGGCTGTCTTGGTGCCGGTGAGAATGCGCAGTGCGGTTCAGCGTGGGCATCGTACGGGTCACCCGGCGGACTCAATTTTGGTTTTGGCCGCGGGGCTCACGGTGATCTGGTTGCCCAGGCCCAGGCCCAGCTCGACCAGTTCCAGGCACATATTCTATCTTTAATGGAGGGTATTGGTACAGCTGCTCTTGCACTATTGATAGATATCCCCCTGAGTGATCTGATTCCTTCCGTAGAGGACGCAGAAACTGCCGGATATAACTTTTATGAAATGCCGACAGCTGCACGCCGTTACTGGGATAACGCGATTCACGATCAGGAAACCGTGCAAAGTCTGCCAATCGCACTGCAAAATCTCAGGAATGAAGTGATGAGGAATGAGCGGCATGGATGGACCTGGCCCACAGGAAATGCACACCGTAACACTGCCGAACAACTTTCTCATATTTTCGAGGCGATGCAGGAAACAGTAAATCAGGACTTGATTACCGCACTCGAACTACAAGAGGCCGCCGAAGCAAGTTATCAGGCTGTTCTTGAAAGTATGTCTGAATCCCCGCTCAGAAATGTGCTTATCCCAGAGGCCAGAGCGGACGCAAGTCAGGGTGTCTATTTCGAAATTGACGCACAACTGGCTGAAAATCAGATTACCGGCACTGAAGAATATCGTGATGAACTGGAACATCTTGACCAGATGATTCGTGACCAGATTTTCAACGTACTAAACAGCCTCTCGGAAATGGATGGGCTGCTTCAGGAGAATATTGACGGAAGCACCTTCACCCTTCTGGATCTCGCTCACGCCTATGGAGATATGTACATGGAGATGGACAGGTATTTCGCCCGATTTGCAGATCGCGCATTTAACGACGCTGAATGGGCACGAGAACGACTTGCATACATCAATTCAAATAACTCCGCTATAAATAATGCTATTGAAGAGTTGAGTACAGAGCATAGACAACAGATCCTTAATGCAACAGATGGTCTAAATCGATTTCCAACAGTCTCTGATTACACTCTCGCAAATGCATCCGCTTTACGTCTTGCGAATCGTGCTCATTTTATAGAGATGTTAAGGGGTGAGGTAAATTTGAATATTAATCAACTGACTGCAAACGAAAAATCATCTTCAAATACAGGTGTACCACCGGCCGTTTATTCGGTTTATGATACATTTACAACACCGTTTTATGGGCATTCTACAGATCAGCTAAATTCCATCAATATGCTAAACCAGCGGTTTTGGTGGAACATGAACCAAGGAGGTTTAATAGCCTTCCGAAACCAGCGAAGAGACGTTGTACAGCAGGTGATGACAGCCGATCACAGCGAATACCGGGAAATCATGCTTCAACCACTCAAAAATATCACCGAGGTGTTGGATGATTTTTACGCCATCAGAGCAAATATTACCGCTATCTCTTACAATATGATCAACAGTTACCTGGAATTCAGATACGAAGATGAGAGGCTTGAAGAAGCAAGCAGGGAACAGTTCAGGATAGGTAACGAAATGTTCACTGAATTGGCGCCGGCAAGGGCATTCCTGGCTCAACAATTAATGCCGCCTCAAATTTCAGACATCACCGTATTCCCAAATCGGCCTCCCAAAAACAACGGTGAAACGTTTTACAACGAAACAGAAGTGGTATGGACAGCCAATCACAGCGACAGAGTTATTGAGTCAGCCATTAATATTACCTATCCAGGCCATTTCAATTCGGATACAGATATCAGTTCTGGTCCTAATGAGTTTATGTCGATCGGTGACAGAGACCGGTTCACATTCTTTCCATACAAACGATCAAGTGCTGACTTTGAGGATCTGAATGTCGGCATACGAGTGCGTGGTTCAGCAGGTAACACGGCCATTCGCAGGGCATCTTTCAGGGTTGCAGTGGGTCCGAATGCCGGAGGATTGGCTGCAACCCCTGGTCAGAGTGTGGTTCCGCCAGTTGATCAGCTTACGGCTCCCGCACCACCCGCCATACACCTGGAAAATTACTATTCATTTGCCAGAGGCATTGAAAATCAGAACGCATTCTGGACAAATGAACAGGGTGCATTAACCCTTGAGATTTCCGCTTACGATTCACAGGTGGGGATTGGCCAGTGGGAGTATGCCATTGGCAGCCAGCCGGGTGCAAC
>RECI01000125.1 GCA_007694095.1 Balneolaceae bacterium
TCGTACCTACGTTTACGTGTGGCTTGGTACGCTGAAATGTCTCTTTTGCCATGGTATTAGTTTATTTAATGATTAAGCTTGTTTTTCAATGATTTCCTGAGCTTTGGAATCAGGTACTGGTACGTATTCCGAGAATTCCATCGAATATACAGCCCTTCCCTGTGTAAGTGAACGCAGGTCAGTAGAGTACCCAAACATTTCAGCAAGGGGTACCTTACAGCGAACAACAGATCCCTCGGCACTATTTTCCATTTTCTGAATGATGCCTCTGCGGCCATTCAGATCGCCGATTACATCACCCATATAATCTTCGGGTGTAATAACTTCAACCATCATCACGGGTTCAAGCAGCTGCGGACCGGATTTTTTTGCCGAATTTCTGAAGGCGAGTCTTGCACAAAGTTCAAAGCTGAATGCATCGGAATCAACATCGTGATACGATCCGTCAAAAAGCCTTACGCCAATATTTTGAGCAGGATAATTTGCCTGTATACCATTTTTCATTGACTCACGGAATCCTTTCTCTACAGAAGGGATATATTCCCTTGGAATGTTACCGCCAACAATTTCATTGACAAATTTAAATCCTTCTGTTTTGGTAACCCGTTTGTCATCATCATCATACTGCGCAAAATGGTCCATAGGGCCTATTTCAAATGAGATATCAGCAAATTTACCACGCCCACCAGTTTGTTTTTTATAGACTTCCCTGTGTTCAAACGGCCGGGTAACAGTTTCCCGGTATGATACTTGTGGCTGGCCAACATTGGCCTCGACCTTAAATTCACGTTTTAACCTGTCTACAATAATTTCAAGGTGAAGTTCTCCCATTCCGGCAATGGTTGTCTGTCCGGTTTCCTGGTCAGTTGAGACCTGGAATGTAGGATCTTCTTCTGCGAGTTTTACAAGGCCGGTAGTAAGTTTGTCGGCGTCTGCCTTCGATTTTGGCTCTACGGCCAGTTTAATAACCGGTTCGGGAAATGTAATTTGTTCCAGCACGATAGGCTGATCAATATCGCAGAAAGTATCTCCGGTGTGAACTTTTTTCACTCCAACTGCTGCTGCGATATCACCAGCCCGTACGATGTCAATATCTTTTTTATCGTTTGCATGCATTTCAAGAATACGTCCAACACGCTCTTTATCGCCGGTAGATGAGTTCAGAATATATGAACCCTTTTCGAGCTGACCAGAATAGACCCGGAAGAAGGTAAGTTTTCCTACATAAGGATCCGTCATGATTTTGAACGCCAAGGCGGCAAACGGTTCGTTTACATCGCTTCTGCGCTGCAATATTTTTCCTTCATCCTTCGGGTCAACACCATGAACGGCATCAACATCAAGCGGACTTGGAAGGTATTGAATTACTTTATCCAGAAGAATTTGTACACCTTTATTCCTCAGGGCAGTTCCACATAATACGGGGGTTATGTCTCTGGCAAGGGTTGCTTTCCTGATGGCACTGTTTATTACTTCTTCAGAAAGCTCTTCTTCCATGAGGTATTTCTCCATCAGCTCATCGTCATGATCAGCAATAGATTCAAGCATAAGTTTTCTGTATTCTTCGGCCTTTCCAATCAATTCGGCAGGAATATCAATTTCTTCATATTTGGCGCCGAGCGATTCTTCGTCCCAAATAATGCCCTTCATATTTATTAAGTCTACAACTCCCCTGAAATTGAGCTCCTCACCAATCGGTATCTGGATCGGCATCGGATTCGCGCCCAGTTTATTGCGCATCTGCTCAATTACATTGTAAAAGTTGGCGCCTGTACGGTCCATCTTATTTACAAATGCCATTCGTGGCACGTTATATTTATTGGCCTGCCGCCAAACGGTTTCTGATTGTGGCTGAACTGCCCCAACAGAGCAAAATACACCGATAGCACCATCCAGAACACGTAGCGACCGCTCAACTTCAACAGTGAAATCGACGTGGCCGGGTGTATCAATAATATTTATACGGTGATTTTTCCAAATACAATGTGTTGCAGCAGACTGAATTGTAATACCACGCTCCTGTTCCTGCTCCATCCAGTCCATCGTAGCAGCTCCGTCGTGCACTTCACCCATACGGTGGCTTCGCCCTGTATAGAAAAGAATTCTTTCTGTAACAGTAGTTTTCCCGGCATCAATATGAGCCATAATTCCAATATTTCGCGTCCTGCCTATGCGATCTAGAATTTTGGGATCGGTTTTCGTCATTACTTCTGACATGAGATTGACTTAGATAAAAAAGTTTTGAATTTGATTATATCACTGATTAGAACCTGAAATGCGCAAAAGCTTTATTTGCCTCTGCCATTCTGTGAGTTTCGTCTTTTTTCCTGACTGCACCGCCTTCATTTTTCGAGGCATCTATCAATTCACGCCCTAGCCTGATAGCCATCGACTTATCATTTCTTTGTCTTGATGCGCGAATAATCCATCGCATCCCGAGCGCTGTGCCCCTGTCGGTTCTTACTTCCACCGGTACCTGGTATGTTGCGCCACCAACTCTTCGGCTTCGCACTTCAACTGCGGGCGTAGCATTGGTCAATGCATTTTTAAAAACATCAAGCGGTTGCTCGCCTGTTTTTTCTTCTATCATTGCGAATGCCTGGTATAAAATCTTTCTGGCAGCGCCTTTTTTCCCGTCTTTCATCAGGTTATTAACAAACCTGGTAACCAATTTGTCATTAAAAATCGGATCGGGAAGTAATTCTCTTTTTTCTGCTTTTCTTCTGCGCATAGTGTATAAGGTTTAAATCCTGTTTACCCTTTTGGTTTTTTAGTTCCATACAGACTCCTGCCCTGTTTTCTGCCCTGAACACCGGCAGTGTCAAGTGTACCTCTGATAATATGGTATCGTACACCGGGTAAGTCTTTCACGCGGCCACCCCTGATAAGAACAATACTATGTTCCTGAAGGTTGTGGCCTTCACCTGGAATGTAAGCTGTTACTTCAATTCCGTTTGTTAAGCGAACCCTTGCAACTTTTCTTAGTGCCGAATTCGGTTTTTTAGGCGTTGTTGTATAAACGCGGGTGCAAACTCCTCTCTTTTGAGGACAGCTTTGCAAAGCAGGTGCAGTTGTTTTACTGATTTTGCTTTGTCTACCTTTGCGAATAAGTTGTTGTATAGTAGGCACGGATTTACCTTTTTTATTTTCATGAAATCAATAGCCAGCAAATATAGCGACTTTCGAACTTTGATTGCAATATTAATATTTAAATTTTTTCGTTTGACATACAAAGTTTTCTCTATATTGCATATTCAGCTTAAAAGGTGGCATTACAGTAAGCAAATAATTTATAGTTGATATATATCAGTATATCGGTTGAATTTTCTTGATCTAAATAACCTCAGCGAAAAAAGGCTCCAGGCACTTAATAAGTCCGGCATCAGCAACCCGGAAGATCTTCTCTATTTTTTTCCACGCAGATATATTGATAAATCCAATATTGTACCTATCTGGAACCTTGCGGGCCAAAACGAGGCTGTAACGGTAACTGGTAAAGTTATCCGTACTGAGGTAACGGGCTTTGGCAATAAAAAGCGCCTTGAAGTTATCATACAAGATAATACAGGTGCAATGAAAGCTGTTTTTTTTAAGGGCTGGAAATACTTTATAAAACAGTTTAAACAGGGTGAGTGGGTATCCCTGTTTGGTGTCCCAAAGCAGTTTGGGCGACAAATGAGTATGGCACACCCGGAAGTTGAACAGTTGGATGACCCGGGCGATGATAAAGCTGCCCGGAATCTCATTCCTGTTTACCCTTCCAACAAATTTTTTTCAAAAGCTTTTATTTCCAACAAAATTATTGCCGATTGGGTTGGACAAATCCTGCAATCTTATCAACCGCAGGAATTTCTTCCTGAAACCTTACTAAAAAAATACCAGTTTCCCCATAGAAACAAGGCTATCCGGGACATTCACAAGCCGGCTGGCAAGCAGGTGGCGTCAAGAGCACTGGAACGTTTTAAATACGAAGAACTTTTTTTATTTGAGCTCAGTATGGCAAAAATAAAATATAAACGGTTTGAACGCCAGCAGGGAGTTCTGCTTGAACCCGGTGAAATAACCAGGAAGTTCTTTAAAAATAATCTCCCTTTTGAGTTAACCGGCGGACAGAAATCTGCCCTTTCCGATATCCGCACCGACCTGAAAAGCGGAATGCAGATGAATCGCCTGATTCAGGGTGATGTAGGCGCCGGCAAAACCATAGTAGCAATCGGGGCAATGCTTATGGCTGTTGATAATGGCTATCAGGCTGCATTAATGGCACCTACCGAAATACTTGCTGAACAGCACTATTTTACGCTAAAAAAATATCTTGAACCGCTAAACGTCTCATTCCGCCTGATCACCGGAGGTCAAAAAAATACCCTGAGGCGTGATATTCTTACTGATATTGAAGGAGGAAACTGCCAGATAACCGTTGGCACGCATGCCATATTCCAGGAAGGAGTTACCTTCCACAATCTTGGATTGGTGGTTATAGATGAACAGCACCGATTCGGTGTGAAGCAGAGAAACGAGATATTGCAGAAGGGAAATAACCCGCATCTTGTTGTTATGTCGGCAACTCCTATTCCCCGGTCACTAGCAATGACTATTTACAGTGATCTTGATATTTCTGTAATCCGCGAACTACCGGCCGGAAGAAAACCAATAAAGACAGCCGTTCGATCTGAAAAAGAACGCGAAAATGTTTACAGGTTTGTGGAAGAAAGCGTAAAGAAGGGCGACCAGCTTTATGTAATATTCCCCCTTATTGAAGAGTCGGAAGTGATGGATTTAAAGGATGCCACAATGGGTTTCGAAAAGCTTAAACGGCGCTTTCCGGGTATTTCTATCGATCTGCTGCACGGGCGAATGAAATCGGATGAAAAAGAACAGGTGATGAGGCGTTTTATTGAAGGGCAAACAAATATCCTCGTTTCCACCACCGTAATTGAAGTGGGTGTAGATGTACCGAATGCTTCAATCATGATTATTGAACACGCCGAACGGTTTGGCCTCTCGCAGCTTCACCAGCTCAGGGGCAGAATAGGCCGGGGAAACAAACAAAGCTACTGTATTTTAATGCCCGGCGTAAAACTGAGCCGTGACGGACGCTACCGCCTCAAAAAACTGGTTGAAACCAGTGACGGTTTTGAAATTGCTGAAGCTGACCTCAGGTTGCGTGGCCCCGGTGATTTTCTCGGAACCAAACAAAGCGGCCTTCCGGAATTCCGGTATGCTGATATAATTGAAGACCGGATTCTTCTCGAACAAGCCAAAAATGACGCATGGCAGCTTGTAAGGTCAGACCCCGAACTTACACAACTGGAACATCAAAATCTGAAAGATGTATTTGAACCTTACTTTAAGGAAAAAAAGGAATTTTTTGGCGCAGGATAAACGTGCCGGATTCTTTAATCCAAGGGGTTCAGTCCCGCCAGTTCAAGAATTTTAAAATATTCATTTTCTTCCACCTGTGTAATCGACAACCTGTTTCTTTTGAAAAGCTGCATATCACTCAGGCCTGATTCCCTGAGCATATCACGCGTTACTTCTACCTCAAACTTTCTTATGAATTTTACATCCACAAGCTGCCATCGGGGATTGCTTTCGCTGCTTTTATCATCGAAATAATTACTATCTGGATCAAACTGGGTGGCATCGGCATAAGGTTCTGTACAAATTTCCATTTCACCCACAATAGCTGGCGGATTCACATTAGAGTGGTAGAAAAAAGCCCGGTCTCCCACGTTCATTTTATCCCGCATGATATTCCTTGCCTCATAATTTCTGACACCACTCCAGTGAATTTGTCCATCCCTTTCCATGTCATCAATGCTGTAAGCGTAAGGTTCTGACTTCATCAGCCAGTATTGTTTTTTACTCATTTTAATATCTGATTTTATAAACGTTTAATATGCTATTAGTACCAATATGTTAGATATCATTCCGTACTCATTCTGTAAGGTGTACCCTAAACATCTGAGACAATAGAAGCGAGGACCTTTATACTGCCATATTCACGAATTGTGATCTTATCGTTATTAATAACACTCCTAACATGTTCTTTTACTGAATCGAAAGAATCACCTGGTAGAAGGCGAAAATTTATCACGGCTCTCGCCTCTGCAGGCAAAACATTAATTCTGCTGCTCCGTCAAGCCTTGCCGTAAATGGATTATTAACCAATTTATAAATAGCTTCAATTTGAGTGTTTCCGAGCCTGAAGGTGTTTATAATCAAGATAATGAAGAATGTTAGAACAACCCCGGGAAAAACCACTAATAACTTTTTCAACCTGTCACTATGCAGATTTAGTTAATTTATGGATGAATGTAGGTCATTGAAATAAAATACTCAAAAAAGGTCAACCGCTGGCAATTCACTTAAGGCCGGCAATTTTTGATCCTTTTCAGAAATAGTTGGTTCAGCGATCTGCCAGTTGATACCAAGATCGGGATCATCCCATTTAACACCCCGCTCCGACTTCTTATCATAATAATCGTTGCATTTATAGTAAACAGCGGCACTTTCTGATAAAACTGAAAACCCATGGGCAAAACCCGGCGGTACATACATCATATGCCGGTTCTCCTCACTCAGTATCACAGATACGTGTTCACCAAATGTTGGTGAATTTTTTTGGATATCAACCGCTACATCAAGAATTGTACCGCTAATTGCCATTACAAGCTTGGCCTGTGCGTGTGGTGGTTTTTGGTAGTGAAGCCCCCTTATTGTCCCCTTTTTGGATGTAGAGATATTGTCCTGAACAAAGTTGAATATGAGGCCCTTTTCCCTGAAAATCTCTTGCCTGAAAGCTTCTAAAAAATGGCCCCTGTGATCCCCGAATATTACCGGCTCAATAAGCCAAATTCCATCGATCTCAGTTTTTTTGAATGATAAACTCATGAATTTTTAGTGTTAATTCTTTTAAGCCGTGCCAATAAAACATCAAGGCCATTGCTCCAGTTAATCACATCGATGTTTTTTTGCTGCAGTTTTCCGGTTGAAAGGTATGAAAAAAACGGGCGTTTCGCTTTTTGCGGAAATTGGAGGGAAGCGATGCGCTTTACGGTTGTCTCCACTCCCGACTTATTAAATATGGCCTCGGCGAAATCAGCCCAGCTGATAAGGCCTTTCCCGGTTACATGAAAAATTCCGGTTTCATTTTTTCTAAAAAGTAATAGAGATTTCTCAACAACGTCGAATGTATAAGAAGGAGAGCCAAACTGGTCATCAACAACACCAATTTCATCCCGGTCTGCTGCCAGCCGAAGCATTGTTTTTACAAAATTTGTCTCATAAGGGCCGCACAGCCATGCAACCCGTATCAGAAGCCAGTTAGCAAGTTCACATTCTTCAAGAATTAATTCTCCTGCCCGTTTTGATTGTCCATAAACATTGATTGGTGCTGTTTCAGCATTTTCAGGATAACCGGCCGGATACCTCTCCTTATCCGCTGCAGTTCCGGGAAAAACATAGTCCGTACTATAATGAATCAATGCTGCATGAAAATTTTTACATGCATCGGCTACATTTTTAACACCATCCCTGTTAACTGAAAATGCTGCTTCTTTTTGATCCTCTGCATCATCCACCCTGGTGTATGCAGCACAATTCACCACAACATCGGGAACATCCCTTTCCAGGATTCTAAATACTTGATTTCTGTTTGTAATGTCCAAATCTGAAGATGAATAGGCTGTATAGGATATATTTTCTCCCTGAAGGTAATAAACCCATTCTCTTCCCAATTGCCCGGCGGCACCGGTAATTAAAAATTTCATCTAATTTTTAAAGATTTATGCAGGTGTTGTAAGAAATGTACCGGTTTCTTCTAAATTACCCGTTGTTCATAAATCTGACAACCTATAATTGGGTAATTAAAAAATCTATTCTTTTAATTTTGCAGCCGTTCATACTCCGATGAGTGTCCCGGGTCAACATTCCTCAATAGATTATAGGCTTCAAGACGGGTTTCCACATCAGCATCCCTGAATATTGCAACAATTTCAGTGTATTTTGAGCTGAAGAATATATCGAAGAGATAATTATTGCTTGTGACCTGTTTGTTATCGCGTAGCATTTCGAGTGCACTTAGGATCTGCTTACGCGCAATTTCCTCATCAAGTGTAAACTGATCAAGACCAAGCCTGTGATAACGGTATATTGCCCTCCTCAGATCTTCATATGCAGGGTTCGAGAGATCGGTTATGAGCCCAAAACGGTTTCTCTGTGCGCCAATTGACCTCCCCCAACCCTGAACTCCGGAATTCTGGCCCAGTTCAAACACATTTTGGGCACTGTTAAAATAGGGTGTTCCGCCAAGCTCAGAAAAACTATCGTAATCGAACCCAAGCATGATGTAGGCATAGAAATCGATGAAACTGGTCAGATCATCAAACTGCATATCATCATGTATCAGATTTTTATTTCTCGGATAATGAAAACGCCAGTTATTATCACTCAATACAATGGCCAAAGACTGACGGTTGGTATTGTAAATCGGACGCCTCATTGTAAAGATAACTTCTGCTGTAAAATTGAAATTACTGTCAACGCCCGTCAAAACTACCTGGATATTGCACATGATTCGCTCATGTGTTTCATAGCGGTCGTTGGTCCACCTGTATGTATTCAGGTAATTTTCAAGATCGTTCTTGAGTTCAGTGATATAATCAAAAGAAGACCCACTGATTTGCCTGTTGTTCAGCGTCACTTCACAATTGAATTCCTGTGCAGTTACCGCTCCGGGCCAACACAACAATAAGGAGAGTAAAATAAGCAAAGAAATTCGCCTGCCTTTAAATGTATACATCATACCGGATAATAAATATTTCTGTAAGATTTTTCCGGATTTCGGTTCATACGTATAGCCGGGAGATTTTGATATCGGAGTGCTGATGAACATTAACATAGTCTGAATTTATCAAGAGAATGATATGAAAAAGTTTAAACAAACATTACAGGGGTTATTATTTCTGATAGCAGCTCTTCCTATTTTAAAACCGGAGCCTATGACAGCACAAAATGTCATGGGGGCCAAACACCTGGCAATGGGACAGACCGGCGCTGCTATTCCTTCATCAAACTGGTCTGTGTTTTCAAATGTTGCTTTGATACCAACGAGTGAAAACAACGTTTCATTTTACGGCTTTCGATACATTGGTATTGTGGAAATTACAGATATGGCGGCGGCTTTCAACTACCAGACGGGCATTGGGACACTCGGAGTGGGGATTCATCGCTACGGATTCAATCTTTTCAGTGAGAACCGCTTTGTAATTGGTTATAAAAACAATCTCGGATACTTTCATTATGGTGCCTCCTTCACTTATACACATGTTTACCAGGGTGGCATCTATGGTTCGGCTGGCGCCGCCGGGATTGACGCAGGGCTTGCAGCCGAGATTCTTGATGGTCTTTGGTTTGGAGCCCGGGCTACCAACATCAATCAGCCAACCTACGGCGATACTGATGAAAGCCTTCCGCGTGAATTGGCTGCCGGCATCAGTTACCGGCTCACACCTGAAGCTCTGATTGCTGCCGAGGTGGTCAAAGATGTGATGTTCCCGCTCTCCTTCCGTACAGGAGTACAATTCGAAATGATTGAATCACTTTTTGCAAGGGCCGGCATTACCACTCAACCGGAAACGTACTCATTAGGATTTGGATATATGGCAGAACGCTGGGAGGTAAATATTGCCATTCAACAGCATAACCCTCTTGGCCTCAGTCCGGCACTCGATTTGGGTATCCGCTTTTAATCTGGAGGTTTTAAAAAGTGGTTACGTACCAAATTCCCGAACTCCCGGTTAAAAGGCTTTATTTCCTGAATTGCATCATATTAGCACTGGCACTTATTCTGATATGCGTTTCATCAGAGCTTTACGCGCAGGAGAATTCAGTTCGCATACAGATTGAAAACGAACTTGAGCGTGCGATTGAAGAAATTGATCCCGAAGAATCTGAGACCAATCTTGAAGAATTGCTGGAATTTTTAGAAGAACTTGCTTACCAGCCCCTTAACATTAACCGTGCCTCAGCCGACGATTTGATGCAGATTCCCGGGCTTAATTTCCGGCTGGCAAACAATATTCTAAATTACCGTACTGAAAACACTCCATTTACTACCATTGAAGAGTTGCGTTTAGTAGATGGAATTGGATTGGCTACATTGGAAAGAGTACGGCCCTATATAACAGTTGGAAGCGGGCGTGAGCTTGGCCGGGATCTTTACCTCAATCCCCGTTTCTGGACTCATAACAGCCGTTTTGAAGGGCTGATGCGTTACCAACAGGTTTTGGAGAAACAGGAGGGTTACCTGCGCCCTGATTCACTCGGAGGTTACCTTGGCAGTCCGGCAAAATATTTCCAGCGATTCAGATATACGAGTAACCATATATCACTAAACCTCACACAAGATAAAGACCCTGGTGAACCACTTCCCGGGCCCGGAGGTTTCGATTTTAATTCCTGGCACGCCGCACTGCGCGATGTAGGGAAACTGCAACATTTAATTATTGGTGATTACAGTGTGACTTTTGGCCAGGGTTTACTTCTGTGGAGTAGCGGTGCCTTTGGGAAGGGGCGCGATGTGATCCAAAATGTATCAAAAAATGAAAGAGGTATTCGCCCATTCACCTCTGCGCAGGAGGCTACCGGATTTCGCGGAGTTGCCGCTGCGTGGGGAGAAAATGTTCAGCTAACAGGATTTTATTCAAACAGGCAGAGAACGGCATCCATTACCGGAAATGGGCTAATGAATTACCCAACAGAAAGCGGCTTACACCGAACAAAGAATGAAATAGATCGAAGAAATAATCTGAATCAGGAAACCTATGGCGGCCGGGTAAGAGTACAAATGCCTGTCGGGTTTTTCGGTTTTTCCGCATTTCACAATCGTTTCGGCCAGGAGATTGCACGTGGAAGCCAGCCGTACCAGAAGTACAATTTCAATGGAAGGGATCTCTCGGGATTTTCCGCAGATTACAGGCTGCTCATTGGTAATTCGGGCCATTTTGGTGAATTTGCATATACGGGTAACGGTGGTTACGGCTTTTTGACAGGATCCAGGTTCAGCTTTGCCAATCAAACAGATCTTGTGTTTTCTTATCGAAAGTATGATAAAGCACTGCAGTCAATCTTTGGAGCCGGTTTTGGTGAAAAATCGGGCAGGTCGGGTAATGAGGAAGGTTTTTATATGGGATTACGCCACAGAATTTCAGGTGAAATTCGTATCAGCGGTTACTTTGACCAGTTCCGGTTCCCTGCGCCCCGATTTCAGACACGGCAGCCAACTTCGGGCTACGACTGGCTTGGCCTGATTGAATACAACCCTAAACGTGATTTTAACATCTATGCCCTTTTTCGTTTTAAAGTTCGGGATCAGGAGTACACATCAACTGACGAATTGGGAAGGGACATCCGCCTGCTGGATTACAATAAACGAACCGGAGCCCGTTTCCAGGTCGATTATCAGGTGCACCCCAGAGTACGCCTTCGCACTCGGTTAGATCTGATCCGAGCACGTCCGGCCGTTAGTGAACCAAGCTGGGGATACCTCGTTTTCCAGGATATCCGGTTCATTGCCCGGCACAATCTTCGGATTGATGCCCGCATTACCATGTTCGATACCGAAGATTTTGAATCGAGGGTTTTCCAGTTTGAGAACGATTTGCTGTATGTTCTATCCAATACCATGCTTTTTGACCAAGGACAGCGAATGTATATTTTGCTTCATTACCGGGCCTCAAAGTGGCTGGAATTCTGGATGAAAGCTGCCTCAACAGTTTATGAAAATCGAAATGTAATTGGAAGCGGATTGGCTCAAATTGATGGAAACCGAAGAAGTGATATTGGCATACAGGCGAGGGTTAGATTTTGAGGGGTAGAAAGGGTGACGGAGAGATGGAGAGATGGAGGGAGGGAGAGTAGGGAGAGTAGGGAGGGAGGGACTTAGAGACTGAGAGACTGAGGGTCGGGGAGCTGTTTGGACTTAAATCTTGTTTTGGTGCACTGTCCTTGTTCCGACGCTCTGCTCCGGAACACACAGCCCGGGTGCCCCGCACCCAAAAATTATCGAAGAAGGTTATTCTGTTTTCGTTTTTGCCCCGGTGTCTATATTTGGCTGCGGAGCTTCCGTGTACCCATCGCGAAGCGGAGCATTGAAACGAGGGATAGGTAAAATGAGTCGGGAAGATCTCCGATTTACTCGCAATTCATTGAAAAAGAATAAAATGGGTATTTAAAAAAAATTTCAAGTTGTGTGTTAGTTTAACTTTTCTGAACAGTCTCCAATCTCGTCCAAAACCATGAACCGTCTCTCCGTCTCTTAGTCTCCCCGACCCTCCATCTCTCAGTCTCTCCATCCCTCCATCTCTCCGTCTTCTTTCAAATAAAAAAACACCCAAACCAGCCTGATGAACTAAAGAAGAAAATCAAAAGAAATATTTGCTATTTAATTTGTAAGGTATTTTACAATTTGTAACTAAACAAATTATTAAAAAGCGCTTCCAGTAAAAAATTAATTGCATAGACAAGGAATTTTCGCATTATTTGTATTGTCTGGAATACAGACAACGCTCCTAAACTTATCTCAACCATAGACATGATATCAGTTTTTAAAGAAAAATCTGCATGCGGCGTTGGCTTTGTCGCAAGCAGAAAGAACGAGTACTCTCACGAAACCCTTCATAAAGCACTTCACGCACTTGTTTGTGTTGAACACAGAGGCGCTTGCAATGCCGACCTTGTCTCAAGTGATGGCGCTGGAATTATGGCCGACATTCCTTTTGAATTATTCGGCTATAATAAAGGAGAAGTTGCTGTTGCTACCATTTTCGCCCCTCACGATCCCCAGCGAAGAAGAAAAGCCCTTCGGGTTTTTGAAAATACATTCCAGTTCTATGGTCTCAAAATACTGGAATACAGAACAGTTCCTGTTGACCCAACGGTTTTGGGAGAAATTGCAAAAGAATCCATGCCCTTTATTATACATGCCATCATTAAAAGGCCTGAATATTGTCGCACTGACAGTTCTTTTGATAAACTCCTGTTTACAGCAAAGCAGATGACCCGTACCAAAGAAAAAGCCGAAGGTATTGTCCGGGAATTTTTCTTTGCCTCATTGAGTGCCCGCACCATTGTTTACAAAGCACTTACCCGGTCGGCATCGCTCAAAGATTTTTACCTCGATCTGCAAAACCCTGTTTTTAAAACCCGTTTCGCACTTTTCCATAGAAGATTTTCAACCAACACAAAAACGTCATGGGATAAAGTTCAGCCTTTCCGGATTATTGCGCATAATGGTGAAATAAATACGATAACCGGTAACCGTTCTTGGGCAATTTCAAGAGAAAAATACCTGGGTGTAGAAAAAGACGAACTTCTTACCAGGAGTCAGATCAGTGACTCCGGAAGTTTGAATGAAATGGTGGAGTCGCTTACATACAGAAGCAGTATCCCTTTTGTAGAGGATATTCTTGCCATTATGATTCCCCCGGCTACACACCAAAACAGTTTCTATAAATTCTGGAGCCGCGCGATGGAACCCTGGGATGGGCCCGCTTTTATCTCCTACTCAGACGGTTCATCTATTGGAGGGCGGCTAGACAGGAACGGGTTCCGTCCATGTCGCTGGATAGTTACTGACGAACATCTCTACCTGAGTTCTGAAGCCGGTTCATTTGATATTGATGAAAGCAGGGTTGAAGCGAAAGGTTCACTCCAGGCAGGCAATGGTATTAAAATGGATCTCAATTCGGGCAGAATTCACTTCCGCGACCCAAGCTACTCCCGTGAAAATTATGACGCCAAATTTGAACACCGGTTGGAAAATCTGTTGCCCGAAGTGCTGGACGAAACCGACCAAAGCTTTGCCAACCTTCACCTGTTCAAATACACTCGCGAGGACATCGAAAACCTTTTGGTTCCAATGATTTCTGACGGTAAAGAACCTATTGGCTCGATGGGTGATACGGCACGGCCGGCTCTTTTTTCTGACCAACCGCGGTCATTTTTTGACTATTTCTATCAGAATTTTGCACAGGTCACCAATCCGCCGCTCGATTACATCCGGGAAAAAATGGTTACCGACCTGAGTATGTATCTTGGGAAAAGGCCAAATATTTTCGCTCCGAAAGAATTGGTTCCGCAGTTTCCAGGCTTTGAAATTGAAAGCCCCTTGCTCTCTTTGGGACAGTTAAAAACCCTGCGTGGCATAAACGACTCTCCTTCACGTATCAAAACGTCGGAGTTTAACATGGTATTCAACCGTGATCAGGGTGAAGTCGGATTCCGTTCAGCGATCAGATCCATCACGAAAAAAGCCCTGAAAGAGGTACGGGAAGGCTCCACTATACTAATTATTTCTGACAGAAATGCAACGTTTCGCGAACCACCTATTCCAAGCCTTTTAATGCTTCGTGCATTAGTTAATGAATTGAACGACTCCGGCCTCCGGCTCAACGCCTCTATTGTGGTAGATACGGCTGAAGTAAAAAATACACACCATTTTGCCGCCCTTATCGGCTTTGGTGCAACAGCTGTTTGTCCATATCGCGCACTCGAATTTGCCCGGTTTGACGAACACAGAAAAACAAAAGACCTGAGCCCGGACGAGCGAGAAGCCAATTTAATAAAATCATTCAATACCGGCCTGCTCAAGATCATGTCTAAATCGGGTATTTCAGTTGCACGGAGTTATCAAAGCTCGAAGCTATTCACCTCGCTTGGTATCGGGAAAGAATTAAAAGATCTGTTCTTCCCCGGGCTGTTTTCGCCAATGGGTGGTATCGACATTAAAGAAGTGGTGCGGCAAATCCTGGAACATTCTGCCATAGCTGAAGAAATGGATGAGAATGACAAACCGATCCATACCTATCAGTATAAAGAGCACAATAAAGGCCTTGAGGGTGAAAAGCACTCCATGACCAATACCCGCTCCAAGATAATTCATGATTTGGTTAGAAATAATGACCTCACCCTGAATGATCTTGAACTTTACAATGAATACCTGAAACTTGGTGATGAATGTGATCCTGTAAATCCACGACATCTATTTACCTTCAAACCTACCGGAAAAACCGTTCCGCTTGATGATGTTGAAGACAGAAGAGAAATCACAAAACGATTCGGGTCGGGCGCCATGAGTTTTGGAGCTATCAGCGCCGAATCGCAGCGTGATATTTTCCTCGCTATGAAAGAAATTGGCGGAAGATCCAATAGCGGTGAAGGCGGTGAAAATCCATATTATTATACACTTGGAATTTCTGCATCAATAAAGCAGGTAGCCAGCGGACGGTTTGGAGTAACTGCTGAATACCTGGTTGCCGGTGAAGAAATACAGATAAAAATTGCCCAGGGTGCAAAACCCGGAGAAGGCGGCCAGCTGATGGGTGTAAAAGTAAATGAAGATATTGCCTTTGCCCGACACAGTGAGCCAGGATTTGACTTGATCTCTCCTCCGCCACTCCACGACATTTACAGCATTGAAGACCTGAAACAACTCATATATGAGCTGAAACAGATAAAGCCAGATGCCAAAGTTAATGTAAAACTTGTTTCCGGTGAAAATATTGGCACCATCGCAGTTGGAGTTGCAAAAGCAGGAGCTGATGTGATCCACATTTCCGGAGGAGATGGCGGTACCGGAGCAGCAACACTAACCTCAATGAAACATGCTGGTCTTCCCTGGGAAATCGGACTTCTCGAGGTACACCGTACTCTTTGTGATCACGGATTGCGTGAATTTGTAGAACTCAGAACCGATGGCGGCCTCCATACCGGTGCCGATATCATCAGTGCAGCAATTCTTGGAGCAGAAGGTTTCGATTTTGGCAAATTATTGCTCATAGCTGAAGGTTGTGTTATGGCACGTATTTGTGAAAAAAATACATGTCCAACCGGAATTGCAACACACGATCCGAAATTCAAAGCCAAATACAAAGGCGAGAAAGAGCATGTGGTGAAGATGATGGATTTCCTGGCGGAAGACGTTCGCCGGAATCTCGCAAAAATTGGCGCTTCTTCCATTGAGGAAATCATAGGCCGAATTGACTTACTGACATTAAAGGAACAGCACCTGGAGCTTGTAGATAGCAGGAATATCGACCTGAGCTATTTCATGGGTGAATCTCTTCACAGTTTCAATCAGCAGCCCAATCCCTTCAATGAAGGAACCAGTGATTTAAACAAGCAATACATGGATCTTTGCCGCTCAGCTGTTGAAAAAGAGGGTAAATTTTCTCATAAAAACAGCATCCATACCCGCGACCGCGCTGCCCTTGCAACACTTAGCGGGCACATTGCCCGTAAAATTTCCGGCAAGCGAATGGCCGAGATCAGAGAGAAAGGGCTGGCAGAGTCTGATCACAATTTCAATGGCAAGATTGATCTCGAATTTGAAGGAAGTGCAGGTCAGGGTTTCTGTGTTTTCCTCACTGACGGCCTGAATGTGAAGCTTTGGGGAGAAGCAAATGATTCGGTATGTAAAACCATGTCAGGTGGTTTTGTAGTTATTAATCCGCCAAAAAATTCCACTTTTGACCCAACCGATAATGCCATTATCGGAAACTGTGCCCTATACGGTGCTACCGGAGGACGACTATATGTTCACGGCCTTGCAGGCGACCGGTTTGCCGTAAGGAACAGTGGAGCGATTGCTGTGGTGGAAGGAACAGGGCTTCATCCGTGTGAATATATGACAAATGGAACCGTTGTGATCCTCGGACCGGTTTCAAATAATGTGAGTGCAGGAATGACGGGTGGCATTCTTTACCTGAGAAAAGACCAGGTTCATCAGGTAAATAACGAATATGTGACACCACTTGAACTCGACGCTCCGTCGGCTAAGGAACTTAAACGACTGATCCTGGACTATCATAAACATACAGGAAGCACAACTGCTGAAGCATTTCTGGCTGATTGGGATGAGGAAAAAAATAACTTTGTGAAGCTGATGCCAAATGGTGTACTGGCAAAACAGCGTGAAATTGCCGAAATAAAAAGGGCAGCAAAGAGGATTGAGAAGTAAGCGTGAAGATCGTCAATCCTAATCCCGCCATTATTTTGTCGGGATGAGGATTTCCCCGGTTTCCCGGGGAATTGACGATATTTACCAAGTGTTTATTTCACTTATCCGTTAACGCGGCAACACCGGGAAGTTCTCTGCCTTCAAGATATTCAAGGCTGGCTCCACCGCCGGTGGAAACGTGAGAGACCTTATCCTCGAGTCCGGCTTTCTTGATAGCGGAAGCCGAATCGCCGCCGCCGATTATGGTTGTGGCACCATGTTCGGTTGCAGTGGCAAGAGCTTTAGCCACTTCAAACGTGCCATCAGCAAAATTGCTCATTTCAAACACCCCCATCGGACCGTTCCACACCACTGTTTTCGCCTGCTTGATAAGGTTGCCAAATGCTATGGCAGATTGCGGGCCGATATCAAGTGCCATCCAGCCGTCTTCGATTTCGTCTTCACCCACTACTTTATTCTCAGCATCATTACTGAATTCTTTAGCAACAACGTTATCAATCGGTAGCATAAAGTTAACACCGGCTTTTTCAGCTTTTTCAAGCAGCTCTTTAGCAAGTTCTACTTTATCTTCTTCAAGCAACGAGTTTCCGATGGGCAGGCCCTTGG
Source organism: Balneolaceae bacterium (assembly GCA_007694095.1). Lineage (GTDB taxonomy): Bacteria > Bacteroidota > Rhodothermia > Balneolales > Balneolaceae > Rhodohalobacter. The sequence continues at coordinate 17,630 of RECI01000125.1, forward strand.
CTTTGTAGAATGTATATGTCATTCCACCACCAATTACAATACTGTCAACTTTGTTGATCAGGTTTTCAATAACCCCGATTTTGTCGGAAACTTTTGCTCCGCCTAAAATAGCCACGAACGGCCGTTCCGGATTGTTAACGCTCTCTTCGAGATAGCGTATCTCTTTTTCAAGCAGGAAGCCGGAAACCGATGGCTGCAAATATTCAGTGACACCCGCAACAGATGCATGCGCCCTGTGGCTGCTTCCGAAAGCGTCATTTACAAACAGATCGGCACCAGACGCGAGCTGACTTGAAAACCCGGAATCATTTTTTTTCTCTTCCGGATGGAAGCGTACATTTTCGAGCAGTACTATTTCACCCGGCTTGGCTGCATTCACCACGCTCTCCCTCTTTTCACCGATGCAGTCTTCTGCAAAATGCACTGGTACATCTACCAGTTTAGCAAGGTGATCTGCCACAGGTTTAAGACTGAATTTAGGATCTGGTGCATCTGCCGGTCGGCCAAGGTGGCTTGTAAGAAGCAACTTTGCCCCCGCATCCACTACAAAATTGATGGATTTCAGCGCCTGTACAATCCGGTTATCATCAGAAATAATTCCCTCTTTGATGGGCACATTGAAATCAACCCTCATTAAAACAGTTTTTCCTTTTAAATCAATATCTTTCAGTGTTAGTTTTGCCATATTTTTCTATGATTATTATTGAAATTCAATATCTCTGTAAAATACGGTTTAGGCAGCGTGTTTGGAAGTCATATAACCAAAAAATGAAGTGCTGTTACTTTTAAATGTTCATGAGATATAGTGAATACAGCGTACATGCCCAACTTAACTTCGGGGGTGGTAACAAAACGGCAACTTTTTTTCGAATTACAAATCTGTCACCGGTACTTCATTAGCTCAACATGTATTGAGTTTTCAAGATCCTTATAATATCTGCGTAGATTCCGTTGCGAAAAATTGGCTGAGATGTGATATAAAATAATTCGTATCTGTAACAGAAAAAGATTTCCGGCTGTTTTTATGAATCATTTTAGATATTTTGTGACAAACCATTCACAATGTTGACAACTTATTAGTGGACACCATTTACTTCGATAATGCCTCCACCACCCGGATCGATGACCGGGTAATGGAGAAAATGATTCCTTTTTTTACACAAGAATTTGGCAACGCAAACTCTGCACATCAGCTTGGCCGAAATACTAAAGTAGCCATTGAAGACGCAAGGGAATCAATTGCATCACTTATAGGTGCTGAACCATCAGAAATCATCTTTACCAGCGGCGGGACCGAGAGTGACAATGCAGCACTGAAAGGAGTGGTAGGTGCAACCCGAAAAAAAGAGATTATTACATCTCCAATCGAACATCATGCCGTCATACACCCTGCTGAATCCCTGAAAATGCAGGGGGTTAGAATTACCTACCTGCAACCTGACAATACCGGTATGATTCACCCTGAACAGGTTGCAGAAGCTATCACCAGCGATACCGCAATTGTAACCCTGATGCATGTAAATAATGAATTGGGAACAATCAATCCCATACGGGAAATAGCTGAGGTATGCAGGGAGCGTAATGTCCCTTTCCACTCCGATACTGTACAAAGTGCAGGTAAAATCCCTTTGAATGTGAAAGAAATCGGCCTCAGCGCACTCAGTATCAGTGCACACAAGTTGTACGGGCCAAAAGGTATTGGAGTACTCTATGTGAAAAACGGAACCCCATGGCTGCCCTGGCTCCAGGGAGGCTCACAGGAAAGAAGAAGGCGTGGGGGTACCAGTAATGTTCCGGGAATTGTTGGACTTGCTGAAGCATTGAAAATCTCCATTAATGAAATGGATGAAAATTTCAGACACTGTTCCCGTTTGCGTGACCTGGCCTTAAAGGAGTTGAAAGCCAGGTTTGGTGACCGGGTCACAATAAACGGGCCTGTGACGAATGGTGTGCCGAATATCCTGAACCTGGGTTTTATTACGGATGGCGAGCATGGTCTTGACGGCGAAATGCTTCTTCTGAATCTTGACATTGAAGGAGTGTTTGTATCGAATGGGTCGGCCTGCACATCGGGTGCAATGGAGCCGTCTCATGTACTGCTTGGCATTGGAATTCCGGAACCCGTTGCAAAATCGAGTATCCGCTTAAGTTTCGGCAAGTATAATGCCGAAAATGAGGTAATCTATTTTGCAAAAAAACTGGAAGGAATACTGGAACGTATGATGGCAACTACTTTTTAACTACAAACGGACTGCTAAGAGGCTTTTAATTAAACTTCTGACCATAAATGGCAAAAATATCAAAACCCAAGCACCAAATTTCAAACATTTTCAACCAACAATTTAGGCCTTGATTTACCAAAAAAGTCAACTAAAAATGATATCAACATTGTGTAAGTTGGAATTTGTGTTTTGCCCCGAAGGGATCACTTTGTGGGATATTCGTTAACATTCCTGTCCCGAAATTTCTGTCGGGGTTCAAAAAATGAGCCGGTTTATCCGGGTTAGGTTTTTCAATTTGTTATCACAAAAAATCAAACAATATAAACGGTAGAAACTATGGGAAAAAAAATCGCACTTGGTTGTTTAGTCGTATTTTTAGTTGTTGTGGTAGGTGGCGGGTACTGGGGTTATACCAGCTTTGTGAAACCCGTAGTGAGCAACATTGGCTCGATACAAAATTCAGCACAGCAAATTAATGAAAAGAACAACCAGATCAGGAACCAGTCGCAGTACACTCCCCCACGAACGGGAGAGCTGACTTCAAGCCAGGTAAATAATTTTGTTTCAGTTCAGCAGGAAATCCGCCGCGGACTTGAAAACGTGCTAAGTGAATTCCAGGAAAAATATGATGAACTTGGTCAGCAATGGGAAAGACGTGATCCGACTTTCAGGGAAATGATGAATGTAGGCGGTGATTTATTGGCGCTTTATTCCAATGCGAAACAGGTACAGGTTGATGCGATCAACAATGCCGGCTTCTCACTTGAAGAGTACCGGTTTGTACAGCAATCATTTTATCATGCATTGGGAGTGGAACTTTTCTCCTATAATATCGACCAGATAGCCCGTGCAGCAGCCGATGGAAACATCAACATCAATATGGAAGAATTTGAGGCTGCTCAGGAGCAGATGCGTGAAGTACCTGAAAAAAACCGTGAATTGGTTGCACCCTATGCAGATTCCGCTGAAGACTGGCTGGTTTTTGCCTGGTGGGGATTGTAGAATTGTGAAACTGTTGAGAGAAAACCTGTCAGCGTGCGAAGCTCCTGACAGCGTTTGAGCGGATTTGGACGTGGAACTGTGATACTGTTAATTAGCCATACAAAATTCTCAAAAGCTCAACAGTTCCACACACTAAAAAGCCGATTCATCCCTATTCTTCTATAGGCGCTTGGGCTGGCAAATGGCTATTGATTGGTTTAGACTTAATATTCCATCAGATGGCCGTTTTTTATTAAAAAAAAACAGACTTGACTAATCATTCAATGAATATTTGTGTTTACTGTGGCTCTTCAACCGGTAATGATCCTTCCATTTTAGAGAATGCCGCGACATTCGGCAAATTGATCGCAACTAAAGGACACAGGCTCATTTATGGTGGCTCGTCTCTCGGGGTTATGGGAATCCTTGCCAATTCCGTAATGGAAAACGGCGGGGAGGTTATTGGAGTTATACCTGGAAATTTATTTCGCAAAGAGGTCGCCCACACCGGAATAACCGAACTGATTACCGTTGCTGATATGCATGAACGGAAATCGAAAATGGCCGGTCTCGCAGATTCCTTCGTGGCACTTCCCGGAGGATTTGGTACACTCGAGGAACTTTTCGAAATCATTACATGGAACCAGATCGGGATCTTCAGCAAACCGGTTACTGTATTTAATCCCAACGGGTTTTATGATCACCTGATTTTAATGATTGATCATGCCGTGGAGGTTGGATTTATCAAGCCGGGTTACAGAAAAATTATGAAAGTGGCCAGGACGCTTGACGAATGCCTGGAATTGAGTGGATCTTTCTGACTGAGTAACCTATCCCTTGAAAATATATTTCCCCATAGCGAGCATATGTTGTTTGGGATGATCTTGCCAATTCTGATTCTTCCAAGAGCCATGCTACTAATTGCATATCAATCTCTAATCAACTTCAAACCACTTTTGCCGTTTTCAATAACACTTATTGACACTCTATAAATGAAGTCTTTTATTTGGATTGTATTGCTGTCCAGTTTCCCTGGATAAGAAAATAATCTGTGTTCCATGAAAAATCACCATTCAGGGTGTAAACGTTATCTTTATCAATGACCAACTCTCCTATTGATATAAACTGAAATATACCCTCTTCAAGTGACATTGTAAGTTTATTGTCATTAAATACTCCAGCCATAAATAACTGTTTGAAATCTGTTTTAGTCGAGGAATATATTTCAAAAAAATCCTTCATTGAACCTTCTTCTAAGTGTGCAAGGATATCATTCTCAAAATCTGTTATACCTAACGCTGCTTCGTAATGGTGCTCGTTATTTAGTATCTGCAGCTCCATCGCCACACCAATATGATGACCTGTAAGAATATTCAAAAATTCGAGTATTTCTTCAGGTACAAGATAGTCAGGATTTACCTTCCATTGTGCACAAGTTCCGGGATGACCCAATATATCATCGATATCAATCGTCGAGTAAGCCTGGTTTTCAGAAATATTTACAATACCTATAGTTACCTGCCAATTCCCTGACAAGTTATTTTCGATAACACCTTCCGCGATGTCATGATGTCCGCTTGGGAAATTACAGCTTATTAATCCAATAGATAGTAATACAGTGATTGCGAGTATACGATGTTTCATGATCATAGTAATTTTAAGATTGAATAATGAACTGTGTACCATTGTCTGAGAGCAGAGTACACAAATATGGTTAACAGATTCAGAATGCAGGTTGTGGACAAAATCAATGAATACAAATTACTTCTCGTTTTTGGATACCTTATTAATTGATTGGATATATTTACCACAGCTTTTAAAGAAGTGCTGATAGGGGTGCAATAAACAGATTGTTTTATTCGAAGAACATTTGTATTTAACTGACAAAAAGACGACTGATCGAATAAATCAGGATAATGACAAACTCGTGCGTAACCGTTGACAAGATTAGTCATCGTAACCTCAGGTGAGAAGTTTATTGATGATAGCTACCCCTATCTAATAATACATAAAAAAACAATTTCTTGAACAAATTATTATACCCTTCGCTTTTTAGTTTTGGCTTAACCCCCTAAATACTGGACAGTGTTTCTATTAAGATCCTCTATAGGAGGTTCGGTTGCAAGAGCTTTTTTAAGCTCCATTTCTTTAACCATATCGATACCCATACTCAGCAGGTAGTTGTATGGACTCAGGTAGTTGATCCCCGAGTGGATACGCTCATAATTGTAGAAGTCCAGCCACCGCTCAAACGTATCAATGGCTTCAGATAGATCTTCAAATTCATATCGGGCGCAGATCACCCGTTCGATGATACTGTGATAGGATTCGATATGTGCATTTTGCTCCGGTGTGGCCGGACGCGTAAACTCCTGGGTAATCTCCGTGTCGGCAAAATACTGCTGCACCAAACGCGATTCCATTTGTGAGCCATTGTCATTGCGCACGTAGATCCGCAACGGCATTGGATAGATCGCAAAGATTTGATCAAACAACTCCACCACATCCTCCTTACGCACCGAGTAGCTGATCAGCTGCCCAAGTACCCAGCGACTGAACACATCAATCACACTAAGCACCAGGGCGTTTCTGCGCTCCCCGGCAATCCAGATATACTTGATGTCAAACTCCAGATAACTAAAATGACCCTGTGGCTGAGGAACCAACTCGTTTACCCACAAACGGTTTCCTTTCACCCTGGCCAGGCGCTTATAGAGTAATTCAGCCTGTTTCATCAGGCGATAGACCTTCTTTTTATTGATCCGATACTTGTACTGCTGATGCAAGGCATGGGTTACTTTCAGATACCCATAATCCACAAACTCCCTTGACAAGATCTTCCGGATATGCTCGATCACAACCTCATTGCTCACATAGATTCCATCACCGGTAAGCGTATGGGTGCTGCATGTACGCCCCTTACCCGCGGTGCCAGCAGGCTTATAGTAATAACTGCTACGGGGAAGTCGCAGGATCTTCAGCACGTTACTAACCGGATAACCATCATCGATAAACTGTTGGGCAACCATACGTTTGGCTTCGGTGGTTATGGATTTTTTTTTAAAAGAGCTTGCTGAATCATCAGCTGGAGTTCCTTCTCAGCAATGATCTGCTTTAGCATGCGGTTCTCACTGAGCAGCTGAGCATTCTGTTTGCTAAGCTGGTCGCCACCGCGGTTTTCCAAGGCGTACTCCCCAACACTTTCAAGTTTCTGCTTCCATTTGTACAAACTGGTCTGGGAAACATTAAAATGACGGGATGCTTTGGCAATCCCCTCGGTATTGGCCATATGGATGGCCGCTAACTTTTCAGACTTACTCCATGTTTTTCTGTGTGTTGTCATAATCACAAATTATAAACTTTCCAGGTTTAATTTGTGTCCAGTCTTTTAGGGGGCTGGAAGG
>RECI01000072.1 GCA_007694095.1 Balneolaceae bacterium
TCGCGCCTTGCAAGGCTCATTGAATACAATTACCGGGGTGAGAATTCCTATTCACCGTACGATTTTTTAGATGATCTTCGTCATTCAATCTGGAGTGAGTTGCGAAGAAATGAAGATATTTCTGTTTATCGCAGAAATCTGCAGCGGGCATACGTTGAAAGAATGAATTTTTTAATGACCGAAGAGCTCCCGAATGTATCCGCTCAATTCAGGCAATTTATGGGAATGACGAGCGTAAACGTGAGTCAATCCGATATCAGACCTATGGTGCGTGAACAGCTTGAACTGTTGAAAACAGAGGTAAGGCGAGCGTCAAGAAATGCTAATGATCGCTCAACACGGATTCATCTTTCAGATATTGAACGCCGTATCGATCATATTTTAGATCCCTCTTGATTACATTTAATGCCCAAATCCGAAATCTCCGAGCCTATATAAAATTGGAGATTCCGGTTTTGGAGCAGTATCATGCATTAGTATGATGATTGCGTTTCTTGCTGCGGAAGTATCACTGCGTCAATAACGTGTACAACGCCGTTAGAAGCTTCCACATCAGCCTGCACAACTGATGCGCCATCAACAGTTACACCGTAATTGCTCAAATTTATGGTAATCGATGAGCCCTGTACCGTTTCTGCCGACATGCCATCGCTCAGATCAGTTGACATTACTTTACCCGGCACTACATGATAGGTAAGTATCTGGATCAGCATTTCACGGTTTTCTTCCAGTAACAGGGATTCGAGAGTACCTTCCGGCAGAGCGGCGAACGCTTCATTGGTTGGTGCAAATACGGTAAAAGGCCCTTCCGACTGAAGTGTTTCCACCAATCCGGCTGCCTGAACTGCTGCCACAAGTGTTGAAAGTGCATCGGTTTGAACTGCAAGTGCCACGATATCACCAACGTGATCATGCTTCTCATTCTTATCGGTATCATTTGAAATGGATGCTGCAGCAAACACTGCAAATGCAATAATCGAGAGCCCTAAAGTTTTTAATGTTTTCATAGTTTTGTTGTATTTGGGATTAAGAATTCTCACGGCCATATAACTTTCAAGACCGTCAAGTGAATTAAAAAACATATGCACCACTGTTCCGGTTCCTCTTTTCATTTTATTTAATCCCTCTCGTTATTCTATGTTAACATGATGCAAGAGATTAAATTAAGTTTTATCCGCACTTTCATAATTATGTGAAAGATTGAAAATATGGCTTATCAAAACGTTATTTTTGAGAACAAAACTGATTGTTAAACGAATAACAGAAAAATTTCTTCGATGAATAGGTATCCGGGAATAGCTGCGTGTATTAGAGACAGGTCAGATTCATGAATCATGCAACAGATGAACAGATAGAATCCCTTGCCGAAAAAATTAAACGTTCGGACAAACGGGCGTATGATGATTTTTTCCGGCTGATGTACCCGCACCTTACCGGGTTCGCGATTACCTATATGCGCGATAAAAGTATGGCATGCGATATTGTACAAGATGCATTTGTGATTCTTTGGCAGAAACGTTTCGGGATAGATACCGGTAAATCGTTGAAGTCTTATATGTATCAAATGGTACGGAACCGGTGCCTGAACGAATTGCGAAACCGTTCGAAAGAAGTTGTGAGTTCGGAACTGGCTGAGAATAATACGATCAGCGAAATGGTAATTGAAAATCAAAATAATGACAGGAATTCACTCGGCAGCCTTTTTCGCGAATGGATAAATGCGCTTCCTGAACGTCAGAAAGAAGCATTTGAACTGAGCCGTTTTGAAGGGATGGATCATGATGAAATTGCCGGTTTGATGAATATTTCGCCCAAAACGGTAAACAACCACATTGTAGCTGCGATGACTCAGCTCAGAAAATATTACAAGCAGTATAAACAAAAAAACAGCATCCCTGATGAATAAAAAGCAAAATGGGACCGCACCCGAACATATCATCAACGAATTTGATGAAGAACTCCGCAATGAGATGAATGAAATCTGGCTGCTGGCCGGCTCAACTGCGCCAGACGTGCAGGACATTTCGCCAATTGAAGTGGAGAATGGTTTAAATGCCCTGAATACCCGGCTAGAAATAAGCGGTGATTATATTCCGGCAGGAGATAAAATTGCCGGTTGGATTCAGAATTATTCGCGTGTACTTGTTGCAGCTGTTGCACTCATTACCTTGACCACTTTTTTTATTTTCGTGCCCAGAACAGCCGTTGTGCCTTACGGTGAAATGGCAACGCTCGATCTGCCCGATGGATCATTCATTGAAATGAACAGCGGCAGTACCGTTAGATACAGCCGGTTCTACCGTTTCATTAACCGCACAATAGAACTCAACGGTGAGGCCTTTTTCACAGTGGCAGATCACGGCCATCCTTTCATCGTAAAGGCCAACGGCGTTTCAGTTGAAGTAACCGGCACACGGTTTAATGTCCAATCATGGGCTGATGACCCGGCCGGGGAAACAATTGTCTCTGTGGAAAAGGGCGGAGTACTGTTTTATCCCATTGAAAAGCGGGATCAAATGGTTACACTCACTGCCGGTGAATCAAGCCGATGGAATCCACAGCAGCTGCAGCCAACGGCACCGGAAACCTCCAATGTTGAAGACGCTACCGCCTGGCGCGAGTTTCGTTTCGTGTTCCGAAACCAGGCTTTGGGATCAATACTTCGCGATCTGGAGCGCCGGTTTAACATAACCATAGAACTGGAAGCTCACGGCGTTGAAAACAGCCCACTAACAGCCTACTATTCGCAACAGGTACAACTCGAATCCGTTCTGGACGATATATGTACGGTGAAAGGTCTGCGTTATACACGAACAACTACGGGTTACAGAATTTACAGGCAGGTTGATTGATTTATTAAAATAATAATAAAAATTGAGCCGGTATTTAAAACAAATATTGCTGATGGTTATCCTGACAGGTACCCTGCCTTTTGCGGGTGAGGCACAGAAAAAATCTGCCGGTGAGACCTATTCATTTGAATTTCGGGGAGAAAGCCTCAGTGAAGCGCTCGACCGTGTAACCCGAACCACTGAAATCGACCTGGTCTATGACCCGCAGCTGGTTTATGGGATCCATGTTTACCGGCGTATTCAAAATAAAAACATCAGAGACGTACTTGGAGAACTTCTGAATGAATTCCAGCTCGACTACCTCACACTATCATCCGGAACCATCGTAATCGTGAGGTCGGTTTCGGAGGGCCCGTTTTTCGGCACATTTTCCGGGAAAATAACTGACCGTATTACCGGCGAGCCTCTTCCCGGCGCCACTGTGTTACTGGCTGATGCTTCCGGCGGAACCAGCACAAACCGTTCAGGAAATTTCTCGCTTAACCGGCTGATGACCGGTACCCATACCGTTATTTTCAGCTATGTTGGATACGACCCCGTAATCAAAACATTTGATATCGGGCCGAATGAGCAGATCCGTGAACAGATCAGATTACATCCCAAACCGGTCGATGTTACCCCCGTAATTGTAGAAGCCCACCGCACCGGAATGCCAGCTCATTATACACAACCCATCGCCTCCAACAACCCTGTACTTCAACCCGCTTCGGCAATACGCGATCCTATCCGCAGCCTGAGTTATGTACCCGGAATTCAGTATGGTCTACCCATGACCGATCTCCATTTGCAGGGTGGACAGCGCACCGAACACCGCTTATTGCTGGATGGCATCCCCATTTACAACCCGTACAGTTTCGGACAACTTTTCAGTTCATTCAGCCCTTACGCAATCGGCAGCATTGAACTTCACCGTGCCGGTTATGGCGCAAACAGGGGCAGCCAGATCGCAGGCATCATCGACCTTCGGCATGACATCCGGCACAACGGTCCCAACAGTGCCACACTCCAGGCCGATCCGCTCAGCCTGAACTTTCGGGGCGACCTGCACATTCCGGCCGGGCGCAATGGAGTCAACATCATGACCGCCCTGCGTACAAATTTCTGGAATATTTACCGTGATCCGTCGCTGGAGAAAACACTCCGGAACTGGGATGTGCTCGACCCGCTTATCACCAATGCACTGGGCGAACTGGATGCCGATGCATCATTTTACTCACCATTCTTTCACGACTCAGAAGTGAGCTTTTTTGACGTTCACATGGCACTATCCCATAAAATTGACAATTTCAGCTCACTTTCCGGATCATTTTATCTCGCTGAAAACTCTATCGAAACCCTGCTCTTGAACCAGCTTTCCGCAACGTTTGAAGCCGAACCATACATCTACTCCGGCGACAGCCACGATTGGAATAACCTGATGGCACGCCTCGGCTGGGATAAGATGGTTACACCACGGTTTGATCTTTCACTCGAAGCCGCCTTCAGTTCGAACCGGTTCGAGCATGCAAACCGTACCGGAACCACTCAATCACCCGTGTTCACCACTACCGGAACCCGTGCTTTTTATGAAACACTATCTACCCCAGACAGTCATTACGCGGTTGTTCCTCTTCCCACGCAAATCAATGGAAACCGGATTGAACACGCTTTAATGCGGGCAGAAGCAAGTTATAGTTTTTCACCGGCATTCACTTTGGAAGGCGGCTTGCAGGCCGACCATGTACGCTCGGAAGTGGATATTTCGGATGCTGATGAGAGTGTGCAGGAAATCCGCATGGAACAAGCAACCACGATGCTGGGCAGTTACCTCATGAGCCGGCACAGGTTCGGCACCTGGTGGAGAGTCGACTGGGGAGCCAGGTTCACCTATGCATCGAACGCAAATGATGTGTTTGCCGAGCCCCGTGCGTCTATTCAGTTCGACAAAACCGATGCTTCTATCGGCTATTGGAGTGTGCGGCTTGCGGGAGGCCTCTACCGGCAGTTCATCAACGAATACCGGATGACCAACATCGGTGCCACCGCGGTTGTACCCTCCTTTTCGGTATGGTCGCATGCCGACGGTTCGCAAATACCCAAAGCGTGGCACATAAACGGTTCTTTCCTTCTTGAACCGGTCGCGAACACCACCCTGAACCTGGAAGGGTACTACAAATGGCAGCCGGCCGCCAACATCACCTCGTACATCAACATGCAGAACGTGCAGCAGCGAATTGAAAGCAATATCACCGGTGATGAAATCAACGCATTCGGAGAAACCACACAAATAACAGCTTTGGGAGGCAGTATACGTCTGAACCAGGCTCTTGCAGACTCCCGGCTGAAACTAATGGCCGGTTATGACTACAGTTATTCAAGAGTGAATTATTCAACACAATTTGGACGATCTCTCCAGGCTCCCTGGAATGAGCCGCACCGGCTTCAGCTGCGCGCCTTATGGCATGTACACCCGGCTGTTACCGTCATTCCCAAATGGCAGGGAATCTGGGGGCGTGCATGGGCTTTTCGGGAAGCATACTACAATTTTCTTCCGTTTCGGCAGAGCGATACCCGCATCCCGCCCGGATTCGATTTCACCACCCCTGAAGATGACCGGCTCCCCGCTTTTTACCAGTTCGACCTCTCCGTGATTTGGCAGCCCGTTCTCGGCCCCGCCGATGTTGAGCTTCGCCTTGATCTCATCAACATTCTGAACCGGAAAAACACGCTCGACCAATACGTGCAGCCGGTATTTGACAATGCCGGAAACAGGAGTTACGAGATCCGCCACCGCACCTTCCCCGGTTTTTATCCAACTGTGAGTTTTAGCGTGGTTTTTTGA
>RECI01000177.1 GCA_007694095.1 Balneolaceae bacterium
ATTTTTTATTATGCCCCGGGATCCGGAGAGAGATTGGCGATGGTTGCACCCCAGCTTCCCCCGGACTGATCGGCAAGCTGATATCCAGTCACATAAGGGTTTCGCTCCAATAATGCATGTACACTCCTCCGTATGTTACCTGTTCCTTTACCATGAATGAACCGGATAGAGTATATCTTTTTTTCAAGGCATGCATCAATATATTCATCAATCAGCGTTGAAAGATCTTTTGGACTGAAAGGGTGTAAATCAAGAATCCCATTGATATCGATTTGTACCGGTTCCTCTTTATCACTCATAGATGACTGATTTCATTATATCCATAATGGCCGCAGAAGGGAGTTGATATAACTCATTTCCAAGTTCTTCAGCCTGGCGTTGAAGAAAATTTTTCCTGTATTTTAATTCACTGATCCAGGCTTTGAGGTCGCCTGCGTGCCGGAATCCATCTTCATTTTCAGATGCCCAGCTGCTCAGCATGTGCAGATCATTCATTTCACCGAGATAATCACACAACATCTCAACTGTGGGGTAGAAAGAGATCTCTACAGCTTGCAACTCACCCGAAAGCAGTTCAGTTTGATACTGTACATCTTTCATTCGCTTGCGCCATTCGTGCATCATTTCAGAGTCTGGGAAAATAAAACCACTCTGAAATGCAAGCCTGCTCTTTTCGAATGAAGCAGCAAACGCGTTCATAATGTGTTCTTCAGAAAGCAGCAGATTGGTAAAATAACCTTTAAGTTCCGTGATTGAATTCAGTTTTTCAGCGAACCATTGGAACCGGTTATCATCAGACAACAGTTTATTCTCAATCCGGTTTATGATTGAATTATTGAATGTGATCAATTCATTTAACAAATCTTTAAAACCGGAGGAATATCCTGGAAGAGATACTTCCTGAAGAAGAAATCTTCTCACATGAGCATCTCTCAGGCCGGAAAATTCCCGGCCGAGGTCACGAAGAAACAGGTTCGCTTCTGAATAGGCGCCAGGCTCTGAGCATAATTTAACCAGCTTTGCAAAAGCACGAAATAACTTCAATTTTTTGCGTATCTGGTGTGTTGATTCAACCGGAGTCTCTTCTGCCGTATTCGCAAACGAAATAAGAACACCGGTAATGCCCTCATAGGTTTCAGTTATAGATTGTTGAGTATGTGTTTGATCAGAAAATGTGATTCCGGGTAACATAAATAATCTATAAATCAACTTTATAATCAACGAAGATTCGCTTTTCTGCGACTTTTGCAATAAAGTCGATAGCTTTTTTGTGTTGCGGATGGCGTTCATACATTTTGAAATCGAGATCTGTTTCAAAGTCACTGATCAAAACCACGTCAAAGGATTCATCACCCGGTTCACTGATCTGAATCCCTACTTCAACGGCTTTAATTTCATCAATAGTTATGCGAAGGCCTTCAAGAATTAGTTTAAGTTTTTCGGCATTTTTAGCTTTGGTTGCGCCGCCTGCGTGTTCTTTTAGTTTCCACATTACGATATGACGTATCATATTAACTCCTTTTGATATTACTTTGGGGTGATTTTATCGGTTTCTGGCAAATGCCAGGTCGTCCGGATTTACCTGTGAGGGGGGAGAATCGAGTAAATCGGGTGAAAAAACTCCAACTGCCCATAAAAAGTAACGGGCTTCTTCTGGATTGTTCACACGGTTCCACTCATATAATGAAAAGTAGCCGAGTGCCACTTGTTCTCTTTCAAATGAATTGAGATTATCCGAGTTCGATAGCCTTGGTATATTTAGATCTGAAGCTGCCGGAAGCTGGTTCGGGTTATCAAGTACATTGCTGTTTAAGTGATAAAGCAGGGGCCAAAGATATGGATTGCCAAGTCTGGATTCAGCAATCGTCCACAGCGACTGTCCGGGTTCAACATTATACGTTTCGGTTGTAAATTCTGTTTGAACCGTTTGTTCTGTTCCCTCATCAGCCATTACTCCATCAGCATCAGGAACTGCTGCGTCATCCGGTTCAGCAGCAACATCTTCACCTTCAATAGCCGGTGCGGGTGGTGACGTTAGTTCTTGTTCTGTTTGCTGAGGTGTTTGAGCTAATTCAGGCTCGCCAGCATTTTGCATCATGTAAAAAAGAAGTAGAAAAGCAATTAAGGCGATTATCACAGCAGCCGCGTACGACCATTTAAAACTTCCCGATTTTTGTACCTCACCGGCCATTTTATCTTCGTCCGGTAAAGCTAATGGCTTCGGCAAAGGTATAGAAGTGTCAATTTTTGGTATTCTTTTACCGCCTGAAAAATGTGGATTGTCATGAATAATTAATAATTCATCCACTGTGGGAAGGTCTTTTTCTCCTTTCTTGAAAGCAGTTGAAGAGACGCCGGAAATCCCTGTATTCTTTTTACCAGCTTCTTCCGCCTCATCTTCTTCAAAACCTGCCGGAATTTCTTCGTACTCTTCACGAATCAACCTGGTTTTCAGAAAACTGTAAGGTTTATTGACTTCTTCCCTGAGTGCCTTATATGGTTTAAATACCACCTTATTTTGAGCGGGAATTGTTATTTCTTCCCCGGTCTGTGGATGTGTTCCGGTACGTTCATTCATCCACCGGAGTTCAAATTTACCAAAACCTGAAATGCTGACAGACCCGGAGGATTTTAATCCGGATTCAATGATCCCAACAAGTTCATGAATAAAGCTGTTTGCAGAAGCCTGACTTTGCCTCGACTGTTCAGCAATGAGCTCAACAAGTTCTTTAAAGGTTATTTTTTCACTCATCTTTATTCCCGATAAATTTCACGTCATCTTTTAAACCGGCCGCAGGGGTAAATTCAACGACTCTTTTTTCAGGAACCAGCATATAAGCTTCGTAATGAGGGTTATAGACTTTTTTTTCCGGGTTCACTTTTGTGCTGAATGTGCCAAGATTGGGTACGGAAACGCCATTGCCATTCATAAGCTGTTTGGTAAGCACATCTATAGCATTACCAAGAAGTTCTTTGGTTTTGGTTTTGGTGTTTCCGGTTTGTTCGGAAAGCCGGTCTATGAGTTCACTTTGATTCATGCAAAAACATCTATATACCTATTAATAAACGGAAAAATTGTAGAAAAAACCTAATCTTAGAGTGGGATTTATTGTGAATGGCGGTTGAAAAAGCTCAATATTAAATAAGGATATTCGTATATTGAAAATCTTTATGATAATCTGAATCACCTGTTTGGACTTTATTACATCCTACACCGATTTAATTGAAAAGGAAATCCAGTCACTAGACTTTCCTTCATCACCAGAGACACTGTACAGCCCTCAGCGTTACATACTTGAGAGTAACGGAAAACGTATTCGCCCAATTCTTGTATTGATGGCTTCAGGTTTGTGTGGAGGGGATGCCAAAACTGCTCTTCCCGCGGCAGTTGCTGTAGAATTGATTCATAACTTTACGTTACTCCATGATGACATTATGGACCAGGCCGAAAGCCGCAGAGGGAAGGCTACCGTGCATATCCGATGGGATGTGGCTACAGCCATTCTTGCCGGTGACGGGATGTTTACACAAGCCTTACTGCAGCTTCAGCGTTTGCCGGAGTCAGTTAATCATAAAAAATTAACCAGGATTTTTCTTGAAGGCATCAATCATGTTTGTGAGGGCCAGGCGCTCGACATGGAATTTGAAGACCGCCTTGATGTAACAGCTGATGAATATCTTTCCATGATCGCTGGAAAAACGGCTGCTTTAATTAAAGTATCCCTTCAAATTGGGGGAATAGTGGCAGAGGTACCAGAAGAAGTGACAGAACAATTGGGTGAGCTGGGTTTATCACTGGGTATAGCTTTTCAGATCCAGGATGATCTTTTAGATGTGGTAGCCGATCCGGAAAAGTTCGGAAAAAAAAGAGGAGGCGACATTTCTGAAGGCAAGAAAACATTTTTGATGGTAAAGACGTTAGAATGCTGTACTGCCGGGGAGAGAGAATGGCTGACCGGCAAATTGAGCAGTAAACCTTTGCAGCAAGATGACATTTTAAAAGTTATTGACCTGTTCAGGAAATACGAAATTACAGACTCGGCACATTCCCTCATGAATCATTATTATGAGAAGGCATCGAAGATGTTAGCCGGATTTGAAGATTCCGATTATAAACGAGATCTTATACAACTAATAACCTATTTGCAAAAACGTGAATTTTAATACCATGCGTTCCTTATTTATCCTGATTACCGCGGCACTCGTATTTGTATCATGCAGAAGCAAAGACCTCATCAGGCCGGGAGACTCCCTGGAAGTTGCTTATGAAAAAGCGATGAACCAGTTTGAAAACGAAAATTATTCCGAGGCTGCCCGGGCATTTGATATTGTAATCTCTATCGGCAGGGGAACGGATATCGGGCAGGATTCTCAATATTATCTCGCAGAAAGTTATTTCAGGCAGCGGCGTTACCTCTTATCGGCTTCGGAATTCAGCCGGTATGTACAGTTTCATCCAACGTCACCGAGAAGGGAAACAGCAGAATTCAAGGAGGCATTAAGCTATTATCATCTCAGTCCGAGATATAAACTTGATCAGATGTATACCCAGCGTGCTATTGAGAGGTTCAGGTTATTCAATGACCGGTATCCCAATTCGGAGCATCATGCCGAAGCTGCAGGTTATATAGAAGAGCTCAGAAGCAAACTCGCACGCAGAGACTATAATGCGGCCGATTTCTACATGCGAACCAACAGGTACAATTCTGCCGCTATCTATTACGGGCTTGTGATGGATAACTATCCTGAATCTCCCTGGGCCGAGAGAGCTCTTGTGAAGCAAATTGAGGCGTATATCCTTTTTGCTGAAAATAGTGTGGAAAGAAGGCAGGAAGAACGTTTCAGGCAGGCATTACAAAGCTACAGCACATACCTGCAGCTTTTTCCGCAGGGTGAACACAGAAGCAGGGCCGAAGATCTTTATGACCGTGCACAGGAAGGGCTCGACAGGGTTCGTGAAAGGCAGCCGGTTGCACAAAATTGACGTGAATAAACTTGGGTAAACGTATCGGAATCCTTGGGGGGACATTTGATCCGGTTCACATTGGCCATATAAAAATTGTTGAATCGTTTCTGAAAAGCAATCTTCTTGATGAAATACATATCCTGGTTGCGCCAGACCCCCCACACAAAACCAGCCGCGACATAACACCATTTCACCATCGATTTGAAATGGCTGTTATTGCATTTTCTGATTTCGACAACGTTATTGTAAGTGATTTGGAAAATCAGCTTCCAATGCCATCTTTTACCATACACACCATTGAATATTTGAAGAACCAACATCCCGATGATACGCTTTTTCTTTGCATGGGTGAGGATAATATTCAAATTTTTGATACGTGGCATAAAAGCAGGGAAATCCTTGATTTGGTAACATTAATGGTCGCAGAACGTCCCGGTTTCAATACTGCCGGTGTAGCCGCTGAAATACTCGAAAAAACTATTTTTGTTGATCATGAACCCATTGAAGTATCGTCATCAGAATACAGGAATGTTGAACGAAAGGAATTGATTCCGGAAAGTGTTTTGGATTATATTCATAAGAATGAATTATACGGGGGGTAATGGTGGAGTTTT
>RECI01000071.1 GCA_007694095.1 Balneolaceae bacterium
GAGACGGAGGGATTGGAATTTGGTGCTTGGAATTTGTGATTTGCCCCGAAGGGATCACTTTGTGGGAAATTTCGTTAACACGTTCAAAAAATGAGCGGTTTATCCGGTTTAGGTATCAATTGCCCTTCGGTTCAGGTTGTTTGTTTTCTCCAATGATGCAAGGCTGGTAGTGGTAGGGATAGTACGGGATAAATATACCCTCATCCACAGTAGGGCCCTTCAGAATGGGCATGGATTCGGTTAAAGTGGAATCGGGTACAAATATTTTCATTTGAATGCCGGCTGTGGGATCACATGGATCATGAACATATTTTTTCAGAAACTCTTCTTCTGTATAAATTTTGTCCGATGAGTCTGCAGCCACTGAATCTGCCTGGGCATACAATAACTGCGGAAGCGGCGTAACCGAATTCATCATCAAATGAAAACAAATAGTGAGGCCTAAAGGAAGAATCAGTGTTATCAGGGAGGATATTTTCATGAAGCCGAATTTTTAATAATAACGCTGGTTTGACTGGCGATGTTTTGATTAAAATAATAAAACGGATCCATCTGGACAATTGTGGCAGAACCTGTGGAACTTTTGAGCGAAAACCTGGCAGAGTACGAAGCGCAGTGTAGTTCCTGCCAGAGTTAGAGCGGATTCAGGAGTAGAGACGGAGGGACTTTTGAACTGTGGAACCGGGAAAGGGCATGCTTTTGTAAAGGCCCGTCTGGGGCGAACGATATTGTAACCCCGGGTGGAGCGGAGATCGTCCATGCAACGCATTAACACCCCCTTTGTCCCCCTTTTGGGGGGAAATAGGAGCGCAACCCGGGGATTACGGATGCCAAAACAAGAGCCCCCGAGCGACTGGATGTTGAATGATTGGCATGCCCGGTTCAGTTTTTTTTCTTTTCTTACAGGAAGAACCATTGACAGGGAAATATAACTTCGGAGAACAGTATGAATCAACAAACCGCCATACATGCACCGAGAGGCACTCAACTAAACTGCAAAGGGTGGCACCAGGAAGCCGCAATGCGCATGCTGATGAACAATCTTGATCCCGATGTGGCAGAAAGGCCGGAAGAACTCATTGTGTATGGAGGAGGTGGTAAAGCGGCACGGAACTGGGAGTGCTATCACAAAATTGTGGAAACCCTGAAGCGTCTCGATAATGACGAAACACTTCTTATCCAGAGCGGAAAACCGGTTGGAGTATTTCGTACACATGAAGAGTCTCCACGTGTGTTAATTGCAAATTCCCACCTTGTACCCCGCTGGGCAACGTGGGAGGAGTTCCGCCGTCTCGACAAACTTGGCCTCACCATGTACGGACAGATGACCGCAGGTTCGTGGATCTACATCGGCTCCCAGGGAATTGTCCAGGGCACGTACGAAACATTTGCCGAATGTGCCCGGCAGCATTTTGGCGGATCTTTGAAAGGCAGGCTGGTGGTTACGGCCGGACTAGGCGGTATGGGTGGGGCACAACCGCTTGCAGCAACCATGAACGGTGCCGCTTTTCTTGGCATCGAGGTGGATGAGAGCCGGATCGATATGCGGCTAAAAACCTGTTACTGCGATTTGAAGTGCACAGAGCTTGATGATGCTCTCGACAAGGTTCTACAGGCGAAAGATAATGGTTTGGCGCTTTCCGTAGGTTTGCTCGGAAACGTTGCAGAAATCCTTCCTGAACTGCTTCGGCGTGACGTTATTCCCGATCTCCTCACCGACCAGACATCAGCCCATGATCTTCGTCTCGGGTACATCCCCTCAGGATATTCTCTGGAACAGGCCACTCAGAAAAGAGAAAGCGACCCTGAAGGTTATGAAAACGATGTACTCGATTCAATGGTGATTCATGTACAAACCATGCTGGAAATGCAAAAACGGGGTGCTGTTACATTCGATTATGGGAATAACCTGCGTGGTCAGGTTGCCGACCGGCGAGGCATGAGCGAGGCGTTTGATTTTCCCGGATTTGTACCGGCCTATATACGTCCCCTTTTTTGCAGGGGTTCCGGGCCGTTCCGGTGGGCAGCTTTGTCAGGCGATCCGGGAGATATTGAGGTAACCGACAAAGCCATTCTGGAAACCTTTCCCGAAAAAGAAGCCCTGAAGCGTTGGATCCGGCAGGCACAGCAGAAAATTCACTTTCAGGGGCTGCCGGCGAGAATTTGCTGGCTGGAGTATGGCGAGCGGGCCGAAATGGGACTGATATTCAACTGGCTGGTGAAAAAGGGGAAGGTAAAAGCACCGATAGTGATCGGGCGCGACCACCTTGATACCGGCTCGGTTGCTTCACCGAACCGCGAAACCGAAGCAATGAAAGACGGCTCCGATGCCATTGCCGACTGGCCGCTGCTCAACGCCATGCTCAACACGGCAAGCGGGGCGAGCTGGGTAAGCCTCCATCACGGCGGCGGTGTGGGGATAGGTTACTCTATCCATGCCGGAATGGTGTGCGTTGCAGATGGAACAGGGATGGCAAACCGCAGGCTTGAGCGGGTTCTTACAAATGATCCCGGAACAGGCGTGATGCGTCATGCAGATGCCGGTTATGAACTCGCAGAACAAGTTGCCCGCCAGAAAGGGATAGATTTGCCCATGCTGTAACCCCGTACCCCGGGTCGTTGACCCGGGAGGTGATGATTTTTGAACAAAGGAAGAAGTTATATAGGTATATTTTTCGAAAAGCTCGTGTCGGGAAATTGCAGGTGCGCGAAGCAGGGTTCGTCTTTTCCGGCTCAGCCCCAGAGGGATGTCTGCGGCACGAACCGGGCTACGGTGTATCGGTTATTTGTTCTTTAAATAATAATTAACTAATTTTACACATCTTTTTGTATAAATCATTGTGTGAAAAGTATGGCCACAAATCTTGATATCGAAGATTCCCTGATTGAACGCGCAAAAAAAGCGGGAAAGCACAAAACGAAAAAGGAAACAGTTACCAGAGCACTTACCGAGTATATTGAACGCAGGGAGCAGAAAAAAGTAAAAGAGTTATTCGGTAAGATAAAGTATGATGAAGGTTATTCATACAAAGATTCCAGGTATCGCAATTGAAGGTATTGATTGATACTTCTGTCTGGTCGATTGCACTGAGACACTCCGTATCTGTGACAAATGCAGTCGAAATTAAAGAGCAACTGTCCGGGCTGATCGATGATGTACGTGTGGCTATGATCGGTCCGGTTCGGCAGGAATTGCTTTCCGGCATAAAGTCAAAAATACAATTCAATCGGTTGAGAGACAGGCTGGAACCGTTCAGGGATACACCTCTGGAAAGCGGTGATTTTATCCTGGCTGCTGAATTTTTCAACCGGTGCAGATCAAAAGGGGTTCAGGGATCACACACCGATTTTTTGATTTGTGCTGTTTCATCAAGGCGAAAATTTCCGTTATTTACAACGGATAAGGATTTTTTATTATACAAAAAGCATCTTGATTTTCCGCTGTATGGCAGTTGAGTTTTTAAATACAGTAAACGACTCCTTTGTTTCATTGTTTGTTGTCTGATATTAGATGCACTCTTCTGGTCCGGCAAATGGAGAGTACCTCATTTGTGTTTCGCTATGTACACGCTTTTAGCCCGGTGACGAATATACATTCATTTCTGAACTCAAGCTCAACAGTTTGCCTGCGGGGCTAAACCGGAAGGGGATGATCTTTGATATCGGCTAAATTCACACACACACCCTCTCTCATTGCTGAAGGCCGTATACAATACCAATTGCCCACATCAACACATCAATCTTATTAATTCTTTTTATTTCTAAAAATTGTTATTTTTAACAAAAAATAGAAATATATCATGAGATATAAGCAATTCTTTGACGAAATGAATGTCTTTCCGGTTTTCTCTACCAGGGAAGTTGAAAAGCATTTCCCGGGCTTTGATTCGCGGAGGCTCGTGGAATGGCAGGAGAAAGGATACATTCAAAAGCTGAGAAACCGGTTTTATTATTTTACCGGTATAACTGTTCATGACCGGTACCTGTTTTTTGCGGCAAATGTAATGTATAGTCCATCCTATGTATCATTAGAATCGGCACTGTCATGGTATGGCTTTATTCCGGAGGGTGTTTTCCAGGTTACATCGTGTTCTGCCCGCAAAACCCAATTGTTCGAAACACCTTTGGGAAACTTCAGTTACCGGAATATCAAACCGGCACTTTTCTTTGGCTACCAAATGGAGCAGTGGAATCATCATCATTTCGCAATTGCTGATCCGGAGAAGACAATCATCGATTACCTCTATTTACATCACGAAATTAAGGAATCAGAAGATCTTGATGCTCTTCGATGGAATTCAACGGAGATAGTCAATCAGATATCCATCGATAAACTCAAGAAATATTCTGCTCATATCGACTCAAAAGCATTATCAAAAAGACTAACCATATTAAGGGAGTTTTTGGATGTTAACACTACGTGAGATTCAACCGTTTTATCCGGAAAACTTGCATCGGTTCCCAAGGTTCCTGATCAGGGAATATCTCCAATACAAGATTTTGGAAGTTATTTTTGAAAGCAGATACGCTACCCGGTTATGTTTTTTGGGAGGCACCTGTCTTAGAATTGTACATGGAAACTTCCGGTTTTCTGAAGACCTGGACTTCGATAACATAGGCCTGAAAGAAAATGACTTCCAGTCCATAGCCAATGAAATTAAAAAACAATTAGAAAGAGAAGGATATGAGATTGAGCTGCATACGGTAATAAGGGGGGCATGGCACTGCCATATCAAATTTCCCGGATTACTTTTTGATGAGGGTTTATCCGGCCACAGTGAAGAGAAAATATTTATCCAACTGGATACTGAACCCCAACATTTTGATTATGAACCCGAGAGACACATATTAAACAAGTTTGATGTATTTACAACGATACGAACAACGCCTCTTTCCCTGTTGATGGCTCAAAAGATTTACGCGATAATTAACCGAAAGCGAAATAAAGGAAGAGATTTTTTTGACCTTGTATTTTTGATGAGCCGAAATATTAAACCTGACTACAGCTATCTGGATGCAAAGCTATCTATAACAAAAGCAGATACCCTGAAAGAAAAGATCCTTGACAAATGCGGGCAATTGGACATGGAGAAGATGGCAATGGACGTAAGCCCCTTTCTTTTTGAAGCTTCAGAGACAAAAAAAGTGATACGGTTTGTCGATTTGGTTAAACAATATTCATTTCAAAGATGATTTAACATAACGTACCCCGTACCCCGGGTCGCGCCGCAGGTATGCCTTCGGCACGACCCGATGTACATTTATTATGGAAACACTTTTTATTGTTATTGGCGCTTTGTTTATCATTGCCGGAATTCTTGGGGCTTTTGTCCCTCTTCTTCCCGGTCCGCCGCTGAGTTATATTGGCATATTGATTCTTCATTTTATCAAGGGCGGGTTATTCAGCTGGCTTTTTTTGATATCATGGGGAATTGTAGTGGTGATTGTGGTAACCTTAGACAGTTTTATGCCCGCTGAAGGATCACGCCGCATGGGTGGGAGTAAATTGGGTATGTACGGGGCATTAATTGGAGCGTTAATCGGCCTGTTTTTCTTTCCGCC
>RECI01000070.1 GCA_007694095.1 Balneolaceae bacterium
CGGATATTGCCCGCACTCTCGTCCGCCAAAACTGGCCCGACTGGAACCTGGATGCTGTCTTTCCCATGATTTACAACCATTTTTATCATAAACCTGTGAGCTGGGTGGGTGATGCTGTGGCCGAATGCCGCCGTGAGATGCCAGCCACCACCCCGCTCTACTGCGGCCTCTATGTACCCGAGATGACCGCCATCGAAGTATCTCAAGCCTATGAGTACGCCATGGAAAATGGGGCTGCGGGAATTACCATTTTCCCTGATACCGGAATGAGTGATCAGCACTGGGACTTCCTTAGTATGACGATGGTGAAAGGTTAGTAAGCATTTCACTTCGGGGATTCGACATCACTATGGGTAGAATGAGCGCGTCCCGTCATCTCTGGCGCCGATTCAGCTACACAAACTCTTCGTAGAGCAAACCAGGGATTTCCACTCGATACACAGCCGGACTTTATCAACATTCTGAGTTTCCGGCTTAGCCCGGATTATTCACCAAGCTCCTCTTTTATCCCGCGAAGCGCTCATCTTTTCTCCGCTTTTTCTGACAACCCAATTTTAGGCCGCTATTCATTTTAACTATGAATAATATAATCAATAACTTGAGATAATATATATTTCTATTCGTGAATAATCCGGGATAGGCTGAAATGAAGGCCTGGCTGCATGACGAATGTGAGTTTCCAGCAGAAGTATTGTTTTATAAAACCCATTAAAGTTGCCGTTATTTCTGCTTTTTAAAATCAATGAAAATCATTTAAAACCTATACTTTAATAAGCAATATTTTTCACGAAAAAAAAATTTTTCATCTAACATATAGTCATTAAAATAAAAAATAAAATTACTGTATGTAGTTGATTATAAAGTATTTTATTAATTTATAATAAGTATTATTTAATTTTTTATCAGTTTAAATTACATTTTATGTTGAATTACAATTTTCTGTTTTTTACATTATTCTTCAAAATTTTAGCTAACCCGCTGTACAACAAATCCTAAACCTATGATCACACATTTAATTAGACATTTGACCGGTCTGTTGGCATTACTGTTTATTTCAGGATTGACTTACACAGTCTTTGCACAAACAGAAATTTCCACATGGGAAGATCTTCACAACATCCGTAACACCCTTCATGGGAATTACATTCTGAAGAACAATCTTGGCCCGGAAGATGATGGGTACAATACATACGCAGCGGCAACAGCCAATTCCGATTTTGGATGGGAACCCATTGGCAGTCCTGACGACCCGTTTACCGGATCACTGGATGGGGACGGTTTTACAATTACTGGACTGCGCATAAACCGGGGGTCGGAGAAGTATGTCGGGTTTTTCTCTGCCATAAATGGCGCAACGATTGAAAATATTACATTTACCGATGTTATTGTAATCGCTGACGGGGACGACGAGCAAGTTTCGGAAATATCCATTCTTGCGGGGCAGGCACTAAACTTCTCAATCAGAAATTCAACGATTGAGGGAGAAATAAACGTTACTACTGATTTTATAAGTTATGAAGATGAATCTACATTCGAAATCTTCATTGCTGTGGAAAACATCGGCGGCCTGGCAGCGGTTGTACCAGGAGATGTAGATAACGTGGTAACCATCAATAACCTCACCACAGATATTGACGTCAACATAACCGTTCGGCGTGACGGGGCTGATGTGAGGGCATATGATGCAGAACGCATCGGAGGCCTTGTGGGAACAGCCGGTGATATTTTTGAATTTATCAATTCATGGGTCATTAAGGATTTGACCATCAACGGTTCAGTAAACATTGACACAGATGGTGCTGTCCGGGATATTTCTGCCGGTTTTGCCCGTGTGGAATCTTACGATTTTGATTCCGATGAGCCCTATGATGACTATACCTGGAAACTGACCAACGTGACCGTAAACAGTGAGTTATCTACACATACATACGGTATCGACTATGCGGGCCTTCTCGGCGGCAGAATAATTTTAATGCCTTGGGAGCTCGATAATGTATCTGTAAACGGAAATGTCACTATTACGTCCGGAAACGAAGACATTGAAACCCCCTTTTCAAGAGTTGATGTATATCAAATTGGTGTGGGATTCGGGATTTTCGGCAGATTATGGAATGTGAACAACTCCAATGTTACGGGTACACTTACGATTACCGGCGATCGTGATGTGAATGAAATTGGCCTGTTTGCAGGTCGTGCAGGTATATCCTTGACGGTAACCGATTCCTGGGCAGACGGAACCATCACAGTTGTATCGGGTCGTGATGCCGATGAAATCGGTATGTTTTGCGGACAAGGTTCCATATTCTTCCAAGTTACAGACTCCTATGCTGCCGGTAATATACACATAGAAGCCGGACGCGATGCAGATGAAATCGGTATTTTTGTGGGTGATGGCGGTACCGATTGGACAATTACCAGGTCGTATGCTAAGGGGAACATTACCGTTACTTCCGGAATGAATCCGTCCAATACAGCTTCTGACCTTAAAAGAATCGGTATTTTTGCGGGTGCTCCGGCAAGCGGATGGAATGTCATCGATTCCTGGGCAGAAGGTGATATTAACGCCGAAAATATGGCTAACAATGCAAACGAAATCGGTATTTTTACCGGTGGTACAAGATTTATTAATGCCTGGACAGTGAAAAATTCAAATGCAAAAGGCAATATCACACTGAAAGCGGTTGATGAAATCTTGGAAGTTGGACTGTTTGCCGGCCGTTCCGTCAACAACTGGGAGATAGAAAATAGCTGGGTGGAAGGTAATATCACAATTGAGGCAGGTTCCTATGTTCGTGATGTTGGCCTGCTTGCCGGAACCGTAGAAGGAGGCTGGACTGTAGTAGATTCTTATGGAATCGGAAACATAAAGATCTCCGGCGGCGGCGACTTGACTAATATCGGAAAATGGATTGGCAACGTAAACGCGGCAGGCACCAATACAAGCATAAATCGGGTGTTTGTATCCGGAGGCCTTACTGCTTCTACTAGTGATGCAACTTCAACATTTGAAAATATCGGCGGCTTCATAGGAAGGGTTACTGATTATGGTGCCGACAGTTTTACGATAACAGACGCCTATTCATACGGGGACATCCAGGCAGCGGGGGCAGGTGCCGTTGGCGGATTTATTGGAATCGCTGAAGGAAGCACTGAATTGAATAATGTATATGCCGCTGGCGTTTTTACCGGCAACAGCGATACAGCCGGGCTGATTGCTGCACAAAACGGCGCCAATACCATTTCTAACAGTTTTTATGATAAGACCCTGAGCCCCGGCCTTGCCGATATTTTCGGACAGACGACAACCACCATGAAAACGCAAGCCACCTTTACCGATGCCGGCTGGAATTTTGGCGATCCCGGAGTATGGCAGATCGAATCGGGTGATTATATTTCTTACCCCTATCTGCAGGCCTTCGAATACGATGATCCGGGGGATATGCCGCAGGTCAATCCCATACCCGGTTTGCAACAGGTGGGCGGCTTTGATGACGACCGCCTGATGGTTACCGGCGGTGATGTGAATGTACTGAACTCCACTATTCTTGTTTTTGACAGTGAAACAGAGATCACCATCGTCAACCTGCCTGCAAATGGAACCCTTTCTCTTGATGGTGTACCGGTTTCAGCTAACCAAGTCATCAGTAAAACCGATGTGGATGACGGCAAGCTGACATACACCCCTGATTCAACCGATCCAACGGATTCGGCATATGAATATGACGAATTTAGATATGAATCCGGGATTTCTCTGCGTGATCTGTTTATTGACCTTGTTGCTTCCATTGCAGTGCTCAGCGGCCCGCAGGGATGGGAAATTCTTGGCAATCCATCGCTAAGCCAGCCACTCAGCAGTTTTTTAACCGGCATCTGGACACAGGGCTTCCCCGGCTCAAACTCTCCGGGAGCATCAACCATCAGCGTGTATCATCTTGACCAGGTAAACTACAACTGGGTGGCGCCCGCTGATGCAGCCAACAATACTACGCCCGGCCAGGCGATACTCACATATATCTTTGAGATGGAAAACCCAAACGGTTCGTTTCCGAAAGAGCTTGCAAGCCCCGGGCCCTGGGAACAGCTCGATGGCAGCTTTAGTTTTGATGCAGTGCTCAACGGGCCAACGAATGAAACAGAAAATCCGGACAGCTTCTACCTGCTGGCAAATCCTCATCCGGTGGCGATCGATTTCTGCACCATGTTCAATGAAGGCAATGATGTTGCAGACAACATCTTCGTGTGGAGCCCGGCCGCCAACGATGGAAATGGTGATTATCTCGTTCATTCCTGTTCTTTGGATGATGTTATCATCCCGCCTTTCCAGGGTTTCTGGGTACGGGTATCAGGTGATAACCCATCACTCGGCATCAGTGAAGATGTTTACGTTGGTGGTGATATTGTAACAAAACAACAGGATGGGGCTAAAGCTCTGCCGCTTGTATTGAACCTGAACCACAGTGATAACGGGTTTAGTAACCGGGCTGCTATTCTCTTTTCTGAGCTGGCAGATACCGGCCTCAATCCGTATGATGCCCTTAAACTCGATGCATCAGAGTTGACCGACCGCTGGCTGTCGTTCCATATACTCGATGAACAAGGCCGCAGATTTGCCATCCGCAGCCTGCCAGCCAGCCTTGAGGAAGAGAAGCGAATCCCATTGGATATCCGGACAACCGAACACGGATTTTACACGCTGGACTGGACGCTGCCCTCAGAACTCAGTAGATCAGGACTGAAATTTACCCTCACCGATACCTTTACAGGTCATGTTGTAAAACTCTCGGATGGAGGCACATACAGGTTTGAGGTGCTGGATGAGCAGGCTGAGAAACTGGTTTCGGAAGGGCTGGAACCACCTCCCGCACTGAACGAATCAGCCCTGGTATCAGCGGGCACCCCACGGTTTGAGCTTTTAATATCCGGCGGGCAAAACATATACAATCACGGAGAACTTCCTGATGCCGTAGCACTCAATCAGAATTATCCCAACCCTTTCAACCCGAGTACAATTATTGCCTATGAGCTGCCACAGTCAGGGCAGGTTCGCCTGGATGTGTTCGATATGACAGGCCGCCATGTGGCCACCTTAGTGAACGGACTGATGACAGCGGGCCGTCATCAAGTTCCCTTTAACGCGATGAACCTGTCCAGCGGGGTGTACATGTACCGCCTGCAGGCCGGTGGAACGGTAATCAGCCGGCAGTTAACATTAATTAAATAATTTGAGGGCAAAACTATGAATTTCAAGATGAATCGATCAATCACCGAACAGGAAATATCAAACGACAGCAAAACCGGCATAGAAACTAAAATGGTCTGGCAGACACCCTCCATAACGGCACTGCCTATAACCAAAAGCACAAAACAGGGGCCGCTGGCGCCACCAGACGCCCCTGAAATGTCCTGATATTTATAGCCTTTGTAAGAATCCTTTAAGCGGATGTGATTTGAAATAACAAATAAACGCATTGTTTCATCAATTATGGGGCAGTGCGTTTTATTATTCAGGCGCTATCGTAATCTGCCTTTCGGATCTTATTGATTTCCTCTTCTTTCTCT
>RECI01000281.1 GCA_007694095.1 Balneolaceae bacterium
AAAAACTCGTCTGATGACTTTCACCTAAACCCGCACCGCCAGGGCAGTCATCAGACGAGTCGCTCCGAAATCATCTCAATCATCTCAATAGCTCACTTTTCAAAAAACTAGTCTGATGACATTATTCTAAACCCGCACCGGCAGGTTAATCATTAGAATTGTAAATAATCTGAATATCGATTTTTTGGAGCAAAGCTAAGGCTGGCTGCTGAAAGCGGCCAGAAAGTGAATGTACCTGTAACAGAGATTTTCGTCCGTTTTCAAGATCTCCAAGCTGTAGATAACTGTTCCCTAAAAACCATAAACTTTTTTCCTGGTCATGAACGTCAGTACTCGTGTTCATCGATACAGAATTAAAGAAATATGCTGCCTCGTCATAATTACCGGTGTTATAGTGAAGAATTCCGAGATTCATTTCAACTTTCAATTTCTGGCGGGCAGATAAGGGCTGATCAAGAAGCTGACTGTAGTGTGATATGGCCAGGTTTGAATCATCCATATAGGCCGTGACCAGAGCTTCATTAATAGCCAAATCCAATTCATCAAGTACTTCCTCATTAGAGCGGTATACATCGATTCCGGCCAATTCAGATAAATCTATACTGCTGAGTATGATAATATTTAGTGAATCTTTTTCTGAAATTGAAAAGAATTGAAATCCGATAACAATAATAATAGCAGCGGCAGTGGCATACAACCATGAGCGTATTCCTGAAACTTCTATAATTTTTGACTCTTTTGTGAATTTATTAAAATCAGGTTTTTCACCTTTTTTTATAAGATTCCTCAGATGCAATTCCGCTTCAAACAAATGGTAATACTCAGGGTTCCGGAGAAATTTTTTCCAGAGCTCATCAATCTCTACCTGGGAAAGGTTTCCTTTGATGTATTGATCGATTTGTGTTATAAACTCAATGTTTTTCTGTTTTTTCATTTGTTAAGATGTATAGTATCACCTTATTGCTTGTGGCTGAATACACAAATCTCATATGTATGAACCAGTTATTTCAATTTTCTTACAAAATATTTTACTTTTTTAATAAAATTGTTTTTACACACTCACTAAGTTGTTGTAAAGCACGGTGTTTTCTTGCCCAGGCATTGCTGATTGATATATCAAAATATTCGGCTATGTCTTCCGGATCCGCATCTGGGTGTTCAAATAAAAATACCATCAAATTGCGGTAATGGTGTCTCATTTTATTAATGCAGCTTTTTAATACAGCTTCATATTCGAGATTGATTAATTTTTGGGCTTGTTCATCCGGCGCTACAAATTCTTCGCATAACACTTCCATGTCTTCTGCATCAAAATTCCGGATGGTTTTATAATAACTGTGCCTGGAGCCGGTTAACATGTATGAAAGCAAACCCGAAGGACTATTTATTTCTCCATTCCGGATCTTTGGAATTACATATTCAAACATTCTTTGTACTGAATCCTCAGCATTTTCAGGAGTCGCACCAAGATTGGAAATAAGGTATTTCTTTAATATTGGGATCGCCTCAGCAATCAATTTATCCGTTTTTCGGTTATCCCCGTTTTTTATCGCATATACCAATTCTGAATAGTCCATATCGCCCAAAATAAAAAGCCAAAGCTAATTTAAAAGATCAAATAAAATGAGTAAATAAAGAACTCATCTGTTAAAATAGCTTTAGCAATTAATTTACAATGATTTATCCAATTTAGTTGAGCTTTAAAGCTGTTGATTTTTTTATTAATGTGTGTAACCTGAAAATTCACAAAATTTAATCACGTATTAAGTTTTTATTCCTGAAGCTTACATAGCCATCACCGGCGATGATGATGTGATCGTTTACAGGTATACGCAGCATGTTACCTGATTCACATAACCGATTTGTAAGCTGGATATCCGCTTTTGATTCTTTGAGATAACCGGAAGGATGGTTATGTACCAAAATGATGCTGTGTGCCTGGTTCATAATTGCCTGCCTCATAACCTCAGCAGGTTCAACGATGGTGGCAGTTGTTCCTCCGGAGCTGATTTTTTTATAGCCTGTGAGTATTTTCGAATTATTCAGAAAAGCCACATAAAACTCTTCATGTGGAAGGTCGCGAAGTCGTGGCATAAAAAAAGCTGCTGCCGCCTCAGGAGAATTCATTATAATTTCATCTCCCAATGCAGCAACCTGAATTCTTCTTGATAGTTCAAAAACGGCCTCGAGTGTGATGGCTTTAATTTTGGCAATTCCGGGAATCACCTGCATTGCCTGCCAATCCTGTTTGGAGAGGTTACGTAAACCCCGAAACCGTGCAAGCAACGCTCGCGATGCGTCCACAACATTCATCCCTTTAGTGCCGGTACGAAGCAGAATTGCAAGCAATTCAGCATCGGATAGGCTGACTGCACCATATTTCAGCATCTTTTCCCGGGGTTGTTCATCAGGCTGCATATCACGAACCGCACGGCCAAAATAATTTTTCGCATCAAACTCTTCTGTTTCCATGGTTTTTATTTATATGAACCAAAAACAGGAAATTCCTTACAAAAAAAATTAAATAAAGGTCATTTTTTTACGAAAACGCAGAATACCAATCTGAAATTCTCCTGTAATTGGATCAATTTCGGCTCTTCATCCATTTAGGATTCAGGATTCTTTGCCTCTATTCCGGCCCGCCCATTAACGGTTCATTAATGGCGCGGATACTTGAATTGGGTAAACCTTCAGGATTTTTTTGTTTGCTGATTTCCAGCGCATTAATCACAATTTTGAGGTGCATCTCTTTTGAGTTTTCATAAAATGACTGTGCCGCTCCGCTCAGTTTTGGCTTGCCATGAAGAGGCTTGTCGCTCACACATAGAAGTGTGGCAAATGGCACACGGTAACGATAACCGTTGGTGGCCACTGTTGCCGATTCCATATCTATAGCCACGCTTCTGCTTACGTGTATTTCTTCAACTGTTCTTTTTTTGATGAATTCCCAATTGCGGTTGGCGGTGGTATAAACTGTTCCCAACCTGTAGGTCAACTCAAGAGAATCGAGAACCTGTTTCAGATAGACGTTTAATAAATGGTTGGGTGTTATCGGAATATTCAGTGGCAGAATATCATCCAGGATTTGGTCGGCCCGCATGAATCCTGTTGCCAGAACAAAATCACCAATTTCCTGATGGTTTCGAAGGCCGCCGCAGTGCCCCACCATTATCATCGCATCAGGCCGAAGTACGGCAACGTGATCGGAAATGGTTTTTGCGTTTGATGGGCCAACACCAATGTTTACGAGTGTAAACCCTTTATTCCCCGGAAGTTTGTGATGGTATGCCGGCATTTGTACAGGATGTCCGGGTTTTACACAATCCGGGTAAAGGCTGTTAAAAACTTCGACGTGCATATCATAGTTTGTAAACAGGATATACCGCTGGAAATCTTCCGGTTTTGTGCCCGTGTAATGCTCGAGGCGGTTCAGGGAAATATCAATCCTCTCCGGGCTGAACAGGAAAAGTTTTTTTTGTGTGATATCCCATTCATCCTCATCGGCATTATCAAATAAAACTGGGTCATTCATCTTCACACGAGGACGGGAAGGGAAAATTTTAAGTTCAGCGTTTTTTTCAAGTAACTTTCGTATTTCGCGTCTCAAATACCACCTGTAGGCCCCGGGAAGTGCCATTTCTCCCGTGATGATGGGATTATGCTCCGACCAGGAACGCTTCACCAATAACTTGGGATAGTCCCCTTCAAGGTATATTTTTTCCATGATATCGCACGCTTCATCCACAATGGCTTCCAGTTCATTTTCATTTGTAAATGATTTCGAAGTAATTTCTATCCCTTTTTCCATAATCAATTAAATTCTCTATGCCTCAACAATTTCAGTTTTCGAAACCTCTGTGGAAAGTTCTGAAAGATACGAAAGTATTCGAAACTCCCATTTTTTCACTTCATCAAGTTGACCTCCTTCCACATAGAACGGAAGAACAGGTGCCTTTTTACGTGCTGAATGCACCAGAATGGATTAACATCATAGCAATAACTCCTGAAAATAAAATAGTGCTGGTTGAACAATATCGCGCCGGAATTCATGAATCGTCTCTTGAAATACCCGGGGGTATGGTTGATGATGGTGAAGATCCTCTTGAGGCTGCAAAAAGGGAACTTCTTGAAGAGACCGGATACATCAGCGATTCCTGGAACAAAATCGGCAAGGCAAGCTCCAATCCAGCCATTCTTTCAAATTTTACCCATCTTTATCTTGCAGTAAATTGCAAAAAAGTCCAGGATCAACATACAGATGGCAATGAAGATATTAAGGTGCACGTTCTTCCCGTGAGTGAATTTTTAAACCTTGTTAAAGAAGGTACCGTACACCACTCCATAGTTCTTGCAGCAGTTGCGCACTATTTACTCCACAAAATGGATCTGCCTTAATGCCTTTTACTGCTTAAAATTTTCAGCCAGAATTGTTCTTGCTCTATTTCGGATAGTTTGTGTATAATGGTTGTCTGTTCATCTTTACCGAATTAAGAGAACGAAAAGCGTTGCCCTTTCGGTTGTGATTGGTCAATAAAAAATTAAATCCTGATGAACAATGATAGAAACCGGTAAAAAAATCGATACGAATTTTTCCCTGAACATTATTCAAAACGGGGAGGAAAAAGAAGTAAAATTTTCTGAATTACTGAACCGCCCGGCAGTAGTTTCTGTGTACATGAGAAACAACACAAGCGGCTGCGACAAGCAGAATAACAGCCTTGCTGAAAATCAGCAATGGTTTGATAATAAAGGATATAACCTTATCGCAATCAGTAAAGACACCTGCGGTTCTCATAAAAATTATGCCGATAAATTTGGAATAAATTATATACTGGCATCCGATCCCGACTATCTGTTTTCGAAAGCCACTGATTCTGTTGTGGAGAAGAAAATGTATGGAAAAACGTTTGATGCGCCATCAAGATCTGCGTTTGTGATCGACACGGACGGAACGGTTCTTGGCATTATCGAAAAAATTGATACCCAGAACCATGCCGGAGAACTGAAAAAAATGATCGAATCTCTGTAAGTACAATAAATTATGAAATCTTTAGTCATTGTAGAGTCTCCAACCAAAACTAAAACCATCAGCAAATATCTGCCAAAAGGGTTTATTGTAGACTCTTCAATGGGGCATATCCGTGATCTCCCTTCCTCAGCAAAAGAAATTCCGGCCAAATACAAAAAAGAACCCTGGTCGAACCTGGGTATCAATGTCGATAACCGGTACGACCCGCTTTACGTTGTTCCTTCAGATAAAAAGAAAGTTGTAAAACGGTTAAAAGAGCTTTTAAAGGGATCTGATGAACTGATACTTGCAACTGATGAAGACCGTGAAGGGGAGGCGATATCATGGCATCTTGTGGAACTTCTGAATCCCAAGGTTCCTGTGAAGCGAATGTCATTCAGGGAAATTACCAGGGAAGCAATCCAGAAAGCCCTGGAAAATTTCCGTGACATTGATATGAATTTGGTGCATGCCCAGGAAACCCGCCGCATCATCGACCGCCTGGCAGGATATACGAT
>RECI01000068.1 GCA_007694095.1 Balneolaceae bacterium
CACTGGAAAACGGAAAAGGAATTTGAAGACATCACCTACAAAAAGCGCGACGGCGTTGCAAGAATAGCCTTCAACCGACCGGAAGTACGCAATGCGTTCAGGCCGCAAACATTATTTGAACTTGAAGAGGCACTGATTGATGCCCGTGAAGACACCTCGATAGGTGTTATTCTCCTATCAGGCGAAGGCCCGGCCAAGGACGGAGTATATGCGTTCTGCTCCGGTGGCGATCAGAAAGTTCGTGG
This sequence comes from Balneolaceae bacterium, assembly GCA_007694095.1. Taxonomy (GTDB): domain Bacteria; phylum Bacteroidota; class Rhodothermia; order Balneolales; family Balneolaceae; genus Rhodohalobacter. Next base: position 246 of record RECI01000068.1, read on the forward strand.
TGCAAAAGGGTATGAAGGGAAAGATGGGGTTCAGCGGTTAAATGTTCTCGATATCCAGAGGCTCATCCGGTTTATGAGTAAAGTTGTAATCTGCGTGGTTCCAGGCTGGGCGGTTGGAGGCGGACACAGCCTGCACGTGGTGTGCGACCTAACCCTGGCCAGCAAAGAGCATGCAATCTTTAAACAGACCGATGCCGATGTAGCCAGCTTTGATGGCGGGTTTGGCTCTGCCCTGCTTGCCCGGCAAGTGGGACAAAAACGGGCACGCGAAATCTTTTTCCTTGGCCGGAATTACTCGGCACAGGAAGCGTATGAAATGGGTATGGTAAACGCCGTTGTACCTCATAATGAACTTGAAGAGGCGGCTTATCAATGGGGACAGGAAATACTTGGGAAAAGCCCTACTGCCATCCGAATGATCAAATTCGCCTTTAACCTTGTAGACGATGGGATGGTTGGTCAGCAAGTATTTTCCGGCGAAGCCACCCGGCTTGCCTATATGACCGAAGAAGCAGAAGAGGGACGCAACGCATTCCTGGAAAAAAGGAAGCCTGATTTCAGAAAGTTTCCGTGGTTGTCGTTGTAAAAATTTTGCAATTGATCATCGGATTAGTATGCGCTCAGTAAATCTTATTACAAGCCGGTTTTATTACAAGTCGATTGAAAAAATTGGAGGCTCGCACAAAATATTGAATACTTAAAAAAGTTTAATGTGTTATATATTTTTAATTATTTTTATTTAACTATTTAAATATATGATTTACAGGAGTATCAATTTAGGTATCTATGGACTTAAATTTATTTTTATTTACTAGAGAAGCGCTTTTCAATTTATTTTAATATGCATATATAACATAGTACAGAAGTGAGGTTAGGGGTAAAAAAGTATTTATTCAAAAAGAGTTGTTATGGGACCAAGTTGCACATATCGCCACTTGATGTACACGATTTTTCATTGCCTGATTGTGTTTGTTTTTTCAATGAATTCCACAAAGTTATCAGGATCAGCGGAGTGTGACGAATATCAAATCTACATTATAAAAGAAGGGGATGACATTGCAAGCATTGCCAGCTCTTATGGTGATGAACGATTCAGGGATGCCATTTATGAGGCAAATGTTGATTTCGTGGAAAATCTCAATCTACTCACCCCGGGAGAGCATCTCAGAATCCCGATTAATATAGCCAATTATAAAAAATCGGATTTAACAGTAACCGAAGTACTCAAAAATCCGGCATGCACACCTGCCGAAAGCATTATTGGTGAGTTGGATTCTCATTCGGCAGATACAACAGAAAAGTTTCCGGCCAAACAAAATGACGCAGAGCTTCTTGACGAATTTCGTGAAGCCTTCCAGGCGTTAATAAGAGCTGAAGCTGACACCGTGATTGAAGAGAACGAGCATGTACGTGCGGAGCAGCAGATCTTGTTGGAAATTGACGGCATGGTGATTGATGAAACAAGATCAAAAATTGGCAGAGATTTTTATGACACGTTTTACCAATACTGGCAGGCACCTCCCAATGCAAACCGTTTTACAATAACGATATCCGAGCTGCCGGCACCGGGATTGGGCTCCATTATTTACGTAAAGGTAAACGATACCGAAACATTCCGTTACAGATTGCAGCCAAGATATGACATCATTCAGGAAGCCGGCAGATATGCTGTGCGGATGACCTATCAACATCTGCAAGAAGAACAAAGAGAATTTATTATTTACTGACTTATATGAAAACCAAGGCACTGTTTACATCACTAATGATCATATTTCTCACGGCACTGTTTACCGTTCCGCTGGCAGATGCCCAGCAGCTTGTGTACGAGCCGAAAAATCCTGCGTTTGGCGGTAATCCGATGAACTATTCCTGGCTAAAGCTATCTGCAGATACTCAAAACCTGTTTTCGGTTGACCGGACTTTCGACCGCTTTCAGAGAGACCCTATTGCCGATTTTCAAGCTTCGCTTCAGCGGCAGGTACTTTCGCAGATAACCCGTGACCTGGTACTGCGCCAGTTTGATGGCGACCTGAAGGAGTCCCGCTTTGAATTTGGCGAGTTTACCATAGAAATAATTCCCGGCGTGGACGGTGTGGTAATCAAAATATTCAACATACTCACCGGAGACGAAACCAGCATCACAATCCCAAATTTTTAATATGAAGAGATTCACTTTACATATCGTATATCTGTTTCTGGTAGTTATTGCAGTATCCTGCGCCGGAACCATGAAACCGATGCATACGGAACGGGCTACACCCGGCACTCTGAGCAAGGCGAATGAATCGCTGCGGGAGCTGCCCGAGCCTACCGAACCCATTGTCGCCGCTGTTTACCGATTCCGGGACCAGACCGGCCAGTACAAACCGTCTGACCGGATGGCGAGCTGGTCAACAGCCGTTACCCAGGGCGCCACATCCATCCTGATCAAGTCGATGGAAGATTCCGGCTGGTTTACCCCAATTGAGCGGGAGAGTATCTCTAATCTTTTAAATGAGCGACAGATAATACAATCTATAAGGCAACAGCATTCGGGGCCGGAAGGTCCGGCCCCGCTTCCGCCCCTGCTGTTTGCCGGTGTGATGCTTGAAGGAGGCATCATCGGGTATGATACCAATGTGGTGACCGGAGGTGCAGGCCTCAGGTATTTGGCAACCGGCGGTTCCAATATGTTCCGCAAAGACCAGGTCACCATTTACCTGCGTGCAGTATCTACGCAAAGCGGCCGAATCCTGAAAACCGTTCACACAACCAAGTCCATCATATCGCAGCAGCTTGAAGGCGGCGCATTCCGGTTTATCGATACCAACCGGCTTTTAGAAACCGAAGCAGGTTACACCTACAACGAACCACCGGTAATGGCCGTAACAGAGGCGATCGACGAAGCCGTAAAACTGCTGATTCTGGAAGGGATTGCAGAGGGCCTGTGGAGTGCACAAGACCAGGATGCCGTGATAGCCTACAGAGAACAATTTGAGATTGAACGAAAACGCGAAGAGCAGTTTCAGCGTGATTACTTCGGTTTTATTGAGACCAGTGCCATACGCAGCGGATGGCATGTGGCCATCGGGGGTGTGTTTGGAAGTCACATCGGCAATTACAGTTATCCCTCAACCAAAGCTGGTGTCATGCTTCAGGTTGAACGGAGTCTCAGCGGCCATTTCACTGTAAAAACCAACTTTTTGAGAACTGAGCTGGGTGTGCAGAGAAAGTTTTCCAACCCGGTCAATACTGCCGAATTGATGCTGAATGTGTACGCAACACCAGACTATAAGCTCTCGCCATACCTGGGTATCGGGCCGGGTATCATCGCCTTCGATAAACATCTTGACTTTATGGAACACCAATTTTTCCCGGTGGCCTCGTTTGAAGCCGGGTTGGACTACCGGGTGAATGATACTTATGGCATCAGGTTAAGCAGCCATTACCGCTACCTGCTAAAAGACGGGCTCGATGGTGTGGCAGAAGGAGCATATAACGATCAGCAGTGGAACGTGAACCTGGGGATTGTGATACGCCCGGGATTCTTTTAAACATGAATAGTTAAACAAAAAGAATTTATGATGTAAAGAACCTGGAGATTAAAAGCGCAAAACGACGTTGAGGATGCTTACAGAGAAACCTCTGTAAGGGTGAACACCACAACGCCGCCTTGCAAAAGAAAAATACACATTTCTTTGCAGGGATTCTATACTTGCGCTTTTTCATCTCCTAAAAATCTCACATTAACAGTGTGAGTGCTGATATTGCCTGATAAAAGGCGCTATCAGGTTCATTAAACAACAACTAAAAACACAGGAACAAAGATGAAAAAGTTAACAACCCTACTCGTAGCCATCCTGTTTACAGCAGGAATGGCGTTTGCACAAGGCAACGATGCACACATCACACAGGTGTCACATACACCACCAGCCATTGAAAACAACAACAACAATGACGCATACGTTGATCAGACTGGTTTTGAAAACGTAGCCCGCGTTATCCAGGGAACTCTGGCACCGTATAGTGGTGCGGTAACAAACAATGAGGCCCGAGTATTCCAAATCGGTGAGGAGAACTATGCGCGCCAGCATCAAGTTGGTTCAAATAACTTTGCTCGAGCTGACCAAGATGGCGCAGATAACCGTGCCTATCAGGAGCAAGCGAGAGGAAACAATGAAGCGCGGATCATCCAGCTCGGTGATGACAATGAAGCACGCCAGTCTCAGGATCTGATAACAAATACTCTCGAGGCTTCGAACAACTTTGCGCGGATCTACCAAGACGGTATCGGCAACTATGCTCGCCAGGATCAAGATTACTCTCGTAATGATGCCCGTATTGTTCAGGAAGGTGAAGACAACTGGGCGCGTCAGTCCCAAGATGGTATGGGCAACGGACAGGGTTATAACATGGCCCGTACCTTCCAGGACGGTGTCGGCCACTGGGCTCTTACCGTTCAGAGTGGCGATTTACATTTCGCCCGGGTCGATCAGGCAGGTGAATTTAACAAAGCTACGGTGAGGCAGCGGGAATTTTCAACTATTCAATAATAGAAACACGGAATTACCGGGAGGGTACAACCCTCCTGGTTTTTCCGGGATTTTAATGCGTTATAATTCATTAAAAATTCAAAAAAAAAATTGGATGTCTGCTTTAGATTTTAACCATTTATCTGCAATCATTGTGAAAAGAATATACTTAACACTGTTCATTTTATTTACAACCACGTGTACTCTATTAGCCCAAACCAACGAAACCACCATCGAACAATTAGGTGATCGCAACCAGGCAGATGTTGAGCAAGCCGGAGAGTTTAATGAAGCCAAAATTGAACAGACCGGTGCAAATAACGCAGCTATTCGTCAGGATGGATTTCAGAATTTTGCTTTTATGCTGCAACAGGGCAGTAGAAATGAAGGTATAATTACACAAGAAGGCAATCATTATGCGGATGTTTGGCAGAATGGTATAGATTCATACGCTTTAATCTACCAATATGGTGAAAACAATATTGCTGAAATAAAACAGGACGGAAATGACAATGAGGCAACCATTCGGCAATATGGTTCTGACCTTGTAGCAAAAATTCAACAATTCGGCCACGGAAACTTTGCAAGCATTCTGCAGGATTTTCGTTCTTTTGAGATGCCAAACGGGCCTTTCATTTTCAGAGAAGCCGAGATAAATCAATACAATAATCACAATACAGCGACAGTCGACCAGCGGGTTCCTACTGAGAATCCCATCCAGGT
>RECI01000176.1 GCA_007694095.1 Balneolaceae bacterium
GCCCTTCGGGCAAAATTGTCATTGGTCAATGACAATTTTGGGTTAAAACGGAAATTTACGTTTCAACCCTGAATGTGAATAACTTTGTGGAAAAGTTGTGGGAAAATAGATGATTTTTTTGTTGACAGGCAATTGAAAAATTTGCTTATTACTAGTGAGTATAGTTGTCATGAATGCTACGGCAGGATTGACAGAAAGCTGAAATTCCGCAGCTTGTTTATTTGAAGAATCCAACAAGAAGACTCGAATGAATGTACTCCGGTACTTTTTTTATGCCCGCCTGTTTTTATCCATCAAAACTACCGCCCCCGGATCTGCAATATTCCATAAATATATTTACAAATTCAATAACCCGACTGATTCACTGTCAACTTAAACACCAAACTGGCTTAAGTGATGTTCCAGATGGTAAACAGCCAAACCTTTCCATCTTTGGCTGCTGATTTTCCCAAAATAAGGGTGCCTGGCATATTCAAAATCAACCGGAAGCTTTGAAAATTCCAATATGTGATTTTTTAACAGCAGTTTATCACTTTCAAAATCGACCGGTTTCGTGCCTTCTCCTTCAACTTGATCGAAACCCTTGGGAGTTGGTACGGTTTTGCCGGATTTGGCCAGCAAAAGTATTTTTAGCGGGTTTACACCACCATTCTGTATAGCTTTTTTTCTGCCCATTGCCAGCCGAAGCTGATCAGTGCAGTGGCAGATCATTTGATGTACATTCATTTTTCCAAACCGGGGCTGTAGCCCGGGATGGAGTTTATCAATACGTTCCAGGAAGGTATTAATCTCTTCACTTGTCATATCAAACCTATTCATCCTCAAACATTTCTGCAATCAGACCACCATATTTCTCCTCAATCACCCTCCGTTTCACTTTCATGGTAGGAGTTAACTCTCCGGTTTCAACTGAAAACTCATGGTCAATTAAGCGAAAATCCCGAATCTTTTCATGGGATGCCAGATCTTTTGAGAAGCTCCGAATCTCCCTGCTGTACAGGTTTCGAACGGAGTCGCTGCTAATGAGCTCTGTACTACTCTCATAATCGATGTGGTTCTGTTTGGCATATTTTTTCAGGGCTTCGAAATCGGGCACTATCAGGGCACCCATAAAACTTTTCTTTTCACCAACCACAACAATCTGGTCAATCCACGGGCTGGTTTTAAAGAGGTCTTCTATCGGGCCGGGGTAAATATTTTTACCGCCGGCATTCACAATCATATGCTTGATTCGATCGGTTATTTTCAGCCTTCCGTTCACAAAACGGCCTACATCGCCGGTATGCAGCCAGCCCTCCGCATCTATCATCTCATTTGTGGCCTCTTCATTTTTCCAGTAGCCTTTCATGGTGTTCGGGCCACGGTTAAGAATTTCACCCTCTTCTGTTGAGATACCGGTTGGGTAATCCTCACCGCTCACCTGTGCGATAATGCTGCTATCCTGCAGGCTCCGGATTCCTACAGTAACCCCGTTCAGCACTTTTCCAACAGTTCCCATTACCTCTTCACCCGGCCTGTTGCATGTTATAACCGGCGAGGTTTCAGTAAGGCCATAACCTTCCAGGATACTCAGACCTGCCGACATAAAAAAAGTACCAATTTCTGAAGGCAAAGCCGCCCCTCCGGATACGAAAAACCGAACTTTGCCCCCGGTTCTCTCTTTCAGCTTATTAAATACAAGTGTATCGGCAATAGCCTTTTGTATACCGATAAACCCCCGTTTACCTTGCCAGTATTTTTCACCTATATTCAGGGCCCAGTTAAAAATGGCTTGCTGCAGGGCACTTCCCTCCTGCACATTTTTATTTATGAGATTGTACATTTTCTCAAACAGACGCGGCACGCTTACAATAATCGTCGGCTTTGCTTCAGTCATATTCTTAGCAACCGTATCCACACTTTCCGCATAATATATCTCAACACCACCAGCTAAGGCGGCATAGTAACCCGCAGTACGCTCAAAGGTATGGCAGAGAGGAAGAAATGATAAACAGCGGTCATTTTCGTCGATAGCTATCACTTCATGAATAGCCTTTACATTACTCACGATATTTCGGTGAGTAAGCATTGCACCCTTTGGCTTGCCTGTAGTACCGGATGTATAAACCAGCGTTGTAACATCTTGCGGTTTAGTCTGATTGACCCTTCTTTTAAATTCATCAGCATACAACGTCTCGGCTTTTAACCCGGCAGCACAAACGGTATCAAAAAGTTTTACATAATCGTTCGAGAGATATTTTTGCACCTTTGGTTCATCATAGGCGATGATACGCTTCAGATCCGGGCAACTATCAAAAATCTCTAATGCCTTTTTAAGCTGGATACCACTTGAAACAAAAAAGATTTTCGCGCCACTGTCTTGCAAAATAAACTCACACTGATTTGACGGCAGGGTGGAATAAAGTGATACATTGATCGCACCAGTCATTTGTATGGCAAGATCTGTAACGGCCCACTCATACCGGTTTTCACTCAATATGGCAACCCTGTCCCCCTTTTCAATTCCCTGGCTTAACAAATAAGCTGCCAACGAGGTTACATCATCTTTAACCATATCCCAGGTAATCTTTTTGTATACGGATGATGGCGAAGGCTTGAAGGCAAAAGCTGTTTTGTCAGAATTTTTGTATTTTTTCGTAAGATTTAAGTAAAGCTCTGTTATAGTTTCGAAAGCAACAATTGTTGGCATAATGAAGCAGAGAATAGTTTTGGAGTTTAATTCAGTTTCCGTACATATGGAATAGTTAACTCACCGTTATAAATGTCATTAAATAAGTCAGGTTTGCCTGAAAAACAATATATTCAATGTATATCAACTTTCGCAATGTCAGTCCAATGGCATTCGTTTGTCACATTTTTTTCTCCAATTCATTTAGGGGACGTCAACAAAATCCGGTTTTTCGGATACTGAAAAACTCAAACACGAAGGGTTTCATTAAACCGTTATAAATATTTAAGCTAAGAAAACAGAAGACTCATGGCACACCAGGCAACGGAAGAAACCATTCATTTAGTTAAGGAAATATTCAGAACCTATCTGAAGGAAAAAAAACAACGTCAAACACCCGAACGATTTATGGTTCTGCAGGAGATTTACAGCTCTGATGGCCATCTTGATGCAGATGAGATTTTCTTTAATATGAAAAATGCCGGCACCCGGGTTTCAAGAGCAACCGTTTATAATACGCTTGATCTTCTGATTGAATGCGGATTGGTACAGCGCCAACAATTCGGAAAAAACCAGTACTACTACGAGCGATCTTACGCCTATCAACAGCACGACCATATGATCTGCAAAGCGTGCGGTGTAGTAATTGAATTCTGTGACCCCAGAATACTCGAAATTCAGAAACTGATGGAAAAAATTCACAACTTCAAGGTAGACGGACACTCACTTCACCTTTTTGGCACGTGCAATGATACTGAAGCGTGCAAGCTCAGGCAGAAAAGCGGGGATAAAATTAAGTCTTTGGCATAGGCATATAACCTGCCAATAGTTTTAACCCGGAATCTCTTGGTGAGAAATCCGGGTTAATCGGTCAGGAATAAACTTTTGTATCCCTGATAAACTTTCGTGCTGCCCATCTGCTGCCCCACCACCCCATAATGATGGAAAGACCGACAATACCTCCGGCCAGGTAGTACCATTCTCCGTATGGCCATGCTAGTTCTGCAGCCTGAGGAATGTATCTTGGTATAAGCCACTCAAATCCAAAGGTAATAACAAGAACTGCACAACTTCCTGCAATTAAACCCTGAAGTACGCCTTCCACCAAAAATGGCCGGCGTATGAATGAATTAGTGGCACCAACCAGTTTCATTGCCCGGATTAAATCCCGTTTGGCATAGATGGTAAGCCGGATTGTATTAAACACCAGAATATTGGCAACCAGCAGGATAAAAATTCCAATAGATGCCCCTGCAATCACAAACAATTCCATGCGCTCTTCAATAGTTTCGAGCAGGGCAAGGTTAAAACGCACTTCATCCACACCTGCATACCCACGGAATACCTGTACCAGCGAATCAACCTGAGCCACGCTTAGTTCATCAGACATTACCACACGGAATGATGCCGGTAAAAAATCAAGTGAAGCAATAGCTTCGGCACCCATACCGAATTCTTGTTGAAATACTTTTGAGGCACTGTCTTTCGATATGTACGTGAGCCCTGATACTTCCGGTTTTTGTAAAATCAGTTCTTCGATTCTGTGGGTTTCCGGTTCGTTCAGATCTTGCAGGAATATCTCGACTTCAACCTGTTGGCGCAGTACCTGTGCCACTTCATAGGCATTGTAACCAACCTGAAACAAGACGCCGATTAACAGAACTGCTATAAATAGTGAAAACATTGATGTAAATGCCGCCAATTTGGCTCTTCCAAGACCGGCAATACCTTCTTTTAAAACATAAACAGCGCTCATTTTCAGTTATCTAATTTGTGAATAATACTCTTATTCCAAAACGGAATCTCCGTTCCGGCATGGGGTAACCGGTTGATTCAAAGTAGCCCAGTTGCCCGGCACGATCAAATAAATTTTCCCATTTAAGCAATATCATGAACCATCTCACCCTGGCCGATACATCCAGGTCTACCCGGTAATAAGACGGGTTGAAAAACTCGTTTGTTCCATGCTGCCAGCGATTCAGTGGTGTAATATATTCAGCAGTCCTGAATATTTGCGGCGACACCACCCCAGAAAAACCCGCTTTTACATAAGTGGCACGATCAAAAAGGTAATTTTTCCAATACAGGTGACTTTTAATCCAGATTCGATCTCCCGAAGTGTCCAGGATTTGGTTGATGGGGTTCATACTGCCAGAATTAAATGATTTGAATGTACCGGATACTTCAGCCTCAAACACCCTGGAATCAAGCGTCAGCCACGCTGTGCCGCTCAGCACCTCATAGGGGTCAATAGCTGTAAACTGACCGTCATCCCCGATAAATAATCCATAATTCGTTTCCCGGAAATCCCCGCGTAATCCGATTGTCAGAATATCAGTCAAACCGAAAGCTGCTTCCACACCTGCAGTCAGCGATTCCTCGTTCGGAAGATCCTGATTCCCGAAAAATTGGGCTGACGTCCAGTAGAGCGACTGGATGTCTGGAGCACGTGATAATTGGCCGCCAAATATTGAAAGTTTCAGGCGTTCTGTTGGGTTTAACACAAACCGGCCCGATATTTCAGTCGTTAAACGGCCGTCATTCCATGTTGTAGCCCTTGTACGAATGTCGATTTTTGCGAAACGGGTTAAACCCTGTGATGCCGATAGTTCACCCTGTGCACCAAGCCAGCTTGTTCTGGTCAGATTTTGCTTTTCTCTCTCATTTAATAAAAATGAACGTGCAGTAGCTGTTGCGGATGTGGAACGAAATCCGATCTGATGCCTTGCAAAAAGTTCGAGATTACCAAAATTGGTGGATATACTATCAGTTACTGTAGTAAGTTCCCATGCATCGCTCTGATAATGAAGCCCGAAAGTTGTAGATACATCCTGTTCGATGCTGCGCCGGTGATGCATCTGAATAAACAGATCATTCGATGATTGTGTAGAATTTGCACCGCTTTGCAGTGGACTTTCAATAAACCTGTTGAACGCAAAAAAACGGGGATCCGAAATGTTGTAGCCGAAGGGCTCCTGCCTGTCCAGTGAATTGCTTATATAATTAAATTTAGCAAGCCAATTGTCATTAAGCTGATGATACAGCCTGGCAACAACCTGATTGCCTTCCACACCTTGTCGCGAATATCCTCCGCCATCTCGCCTGTCCCAGAATGAGAGTTCCAGATTGGTAGTTTTTAAAAAATTTTGGGTAAATGAAAATTCAAGGTTCCTGTGATTGAATTTACTCTCATCGAAGTTTAGATAGGTTCGTGGTTGTATGATGTAATGATCCCGCAGGCGAACATTCGCATCATAAACAGCCCCATAGTCAGCCTCTGAAAATTCTGATATTTTATGTACCGCAAGCCTGTTCCAGTTTACAGCACCCGTTAACGGATCATTGAGCCTGAGCCCTTCCATTTCCAGGTTCAGGTGCCTGCTCTCAAAGGCGTGAAGCTCCATGGCATCCATTCTGCCTTTGGTACCCATCCGGTAAGTAATGGCTCCTCTTTGCTGGTAAAAGCGGTCGAATAAATTTACAAGCTGAATCCACCGCAGAGTGCTGTCGGTTTCGGCAATATCAAATCCTTCCTGCATCGCAAAATTCCATATATGCACGGTATCGGGTTGCGCCCTGCGTTCTTCATCAGGCGGGGGCTCTTCCCATGGCTGCCTTGCACCTTCGATGAATTGCAGCTGCGGCAATACCGGCTCACGTTCCCTTATAGTAATAACCGGTACTTTTCTGTAAATGTCGTCTGTCTCGGTTGTATCGCTTTGTACAATATGCAACCACAAACCCTCACTCATGGAAGAACCACCTCGTACATCCGGAGCAGCCTGCAGCATACCCTGACTAAGGATAAAAAACATCATCCAAAAAACTGACTGGTAAATCAAGGATGGTAGGGTTTAAGTTCGTAAGGGTAACCGTCTAACCCTAGCAGCCGCCTTCTTATACACTCCAGCACTACCATTGCGGTTCTTTCTTTATTTATGAGCCTGTTATTTGATAATATCGCTTGTAACGCAAAAGTAGTACCCTGTATTGAAAAACCCATCCATACGAGGCCAACAGGTTTATCTTTCGTGCCGCCGCCAGGCCCTGCAATTCCGGTAGTGGAAACACCAATATCGCTATTTAATATCCTGCTTACACCTTCTGCCATCTGGAATGCCACCTGTTTGCTAACGGCTCCAAAACTCATCAGCACGTCTTCACTTACCCCAAGCAAATCAGCTTTAACATCATTTGAATAAGAAATAACGCCACCTTTCATATAAGAACTGCTGCCAGGTATATTTGTTATTTCATTTCCCAAAAAGCCGCCAGTGCAACTTTCAGCAACCGCGATGGTCAGTTTTTTCTTTTCAAGTATTTTCCCGACAACTTCGGCTAACTTCAGGTTTTTTCCTTTTCCATAGATGCACCCACCGGCACGTTCATGCAGCTGTTTCCTGATAAGTTTTAATTTTTCTCCCGCAACTTTCCGGTTTTTTCCATTTGCACTTATTCGAATCGTTACACCAGACGGTCCCGGTAAAAAAGCAATCCCAATACCATTATTTACATATTCATCAAGTAGGCCGATTCGGTCGCTCAAAGTACTCTCAGGAATTCCTGCCGTTTTATAGTATTCGGTTACCCACACATCTTGAGACGGAAAAGTTTTTTTAATGCGCGGTATCACCTCATTCTCCATAAGATATTCCATCTCATAGGGAACTCCCGGGAGAACCGCGAGATAATGCACATTGCGCTTAAACCACATGCCCGGTGCCGTACCCATCTTATTGAAAAGCACATCACAAGCTTCCGGCACCAATGCCTGCTCTTTATTCGATTCGGAGAGTATATATCCTCTTTTTTTAAAAATCTCCCTAATATGAGTCAATACTTCAAGGTTTTCACGTAATCTGCTGTTGAAAATTTCAGCCACAATTTTTTTGGTGACATCGTCATGGGTAGGCCCAAGACCACCGGTAACAATCGTCAAATCTGCTTTTGTCAGCGATTCTTCAATCTGATGACGAATAAGCAACGGGTCGTCCGGTATCGTAAAACCCCTTTCCACAATAAAGCCGATTTCTGTGAGAAAAATACCAATTTTTGCAGCATTTGTATTGACTGTATCACCAATCAGCAGTTCGTTCCCTATCGAAATAATATGCGCTTTTTTCATATCCCATGAAAATAGGGCTTTGTTAAACAACCGTAAAATTTAGTATCCCAAAATTATTGCACAATTACCCTTAAGTTTACTTTTTTGTTTTTTCGGTTTTCCGGTTATACTGTCCATTATTTCCCCGGTTGTACGGTTACTTCGATTAGCCCCGGGCTCAAATTAAGCCATGGGAAAAAAAATCAAAATTTTACTATAGCTGCTGCTAACCAAATTGCAAAAGAATTACTGCCTCTGACTTGCGTAATTTTACAATGATAATCAAAAAAAGAATACCTGGTTCATTTGAAAAAACTTCATTCCATTTAATCAGTGATAGTTTTACCTTTATCCCGTGAATAATATTCCCAACATAATAAGCACCTTCAGGTTGATAATGGCGCCAGTATTTCTGGTTTTGTTTATTCAGGATGATATTTTATGGAGGGGCCTCAGCCTGCTTGTATTTCTGATTGCTGCACTTTCCGACATTATAGACGGGTACTATGCCCGCAGATACGACCTGGAAAGCGATTTTGGTGTCTTTCTCGATCCACTTGCCGATAAATTTCTGACATTTGCGGGTTTTGTCTGCCTACCCTTTCTTGATCCTCAGCAGTTCCCCTGGTGGGCTGTTGTACTTATTGTTATCCGTGACATAATGGTTACATCTCTCAGAATTTTTGCCAGTCGCCGCGGAATTGTTCTGGAAACACGTACTACAGCCAAAGCCAAAACAGCCATTCAGATGGGGTACCTCTATGTGGCATTGGTATTCGGATTCTTAATTTTATTTGGCGGCGGATTCGGAGAGCTTGTGCGTACCATTTATGCTACAAACATCTTCTTTTGGGGAATGATGGTAGTTGTTATAATCACTGTATACTCAGGTGTCGAGTATCTTGTGGTTAACCGGAAGTTGTTCAATTCTGCTGCTCATGGAGCAGATTAAAATATTTATCGGCACATTTTTCGGTGCAGGCTTACTGCCCTTGGCACCCGGAACCTGGGGCAGCCTGTTCACACTTCCTGTAATATACCTCACAGCACTCCATTTTAAAGCTGCAGGTATGATAATATTATTGTTGGTTGCCATACTGCTCTCCCTTTGGAGTGCCCCTGCTGCAGTAAGACGATACGGTGAAGATCCTGGCCGTTTTGTAATGGATGAAAGTGCCGGTCAAATTGTTGCCTTTCTGATTATCCCATTTCATTATTCCTTGAATATGGATATCTGGATCCTGTTGGCAGGTTTTCTTCTTTTCCGTTTGTTTGATATTTTTAAGCCTTTTGGCATAAGGGAATTGGAAAAAATCAGCGGGAAATTTGGTATATTGTTCGATGATTTACTTGCAGGTGTTTACGCTCTCATCTGTCTACAAGTAATTCTCTATGTAATCACCGTTTTCTGATTGATTAAAAATTCCATTGTCATAAAGATGTTTTCAAATAACGAGGAAAATCAGCAGGGGCCTCAAAGATTACGGAACTGAATAACATGTAGTTAACAATCATCTCTTATCTTAGGCAAGATAAGATACAAGGCATGACGGCTTTTTTTAGACTACCATAAGTATTTAATTGACGAAAATTTACACATGATTTTAGACAAACCATTTTCAAGGGAACTTGCCAAATCCCTGTTGCAGATTAATGCAATTATCCTCAGGCCGAATAACCCATTTACATGGGCATCGGGCTGGCATTCACCCATTTATTGCGACAACCGGCTTACGTTACGGTTTCCGGAAATCAGAAAAGAGATTTCCAAGGCTTTTGTACGAATTATTGAAGAAAAACATGGCAGTGTGGATGTTATCACCGGAACAGCTACGGCTGGAATACCTCATGCTGCATGGGTTGCTCAAAGCCTCGATAAACCGCTCGCTTATGTTCGTGCAACAGCCAAATCTTATGGGTTGGGTAACCAGATTGAAGGAGGGGTGGATAAAGGTCAGTCAACCATTGTAATTGAAGATCTTATATCTACCGGAGGGTCGGTAATGTCTGTCATTAATGCCCTCCATTTTATCGGGGCTGATGTAAAGGCTGTACTTAGTATTTTCACTTATGGATTTGATAAAGCCACTCAAAAATTCGAGGAAAAAAATATTCCTGTATACTCACTTACTGATTATACCACCCTGATTGATGTAGCACTTGAACTCGGGCGAATTAAAGATGAAGATTTGCAGCTTCTCAATGCCTGGAGGAAAACTCCCGAAACATGGCCGAATTAAACTCCGAACCGTTACAATTTGCTGCAGCTGTTTCTGCCATAACGCTTATATCAGGGCGGAAACTATCCCGGAATTTTGCTTACTACCGTTCTGAGAAGATACCGGCTGAGATGGTTTTCAGGAATGAACTGCTTTTACTTTGCCATAGAATCAGGATGGAAATGTTTGGCATGCACAATTTGATGGAGAACCCTGAAAAAAGGTGTTCACCATTCCTGGTTGCTGTAGCCGGAGAAATCAACGACTGTTTTGAAGAGCTTCACAGAAAACTCCTTTTTTTTGACACATCGGTCATTACAGAAATTATACCAGAGATTGACAGCCAGCGTTCTTTTTGGAAGCACTATACCGATGAGCTTTTTTACAGTGAAAACCTTAACCTTATCCTGGAAACAAGACTGCCCGATGCTATAAAGGAGATAGAATCCGGCATCAGGAAATTACCTGTATCGGCTCAGTGCTGATCGTATTTAATAACAGAAATAAATATTATGAAGTATCTTATTCCATTCATTTCCCTTCTTTTTCTCGCAGGATGTCTCGATTCGGGCAGTGACCCGTTTGGAGCGCCTGTTGACGAAACCGATTTTCTCAGGGAAAATTCAACCAAGCCGGGAGTAGTAGTTACCAACAGCGGGCTTCAATACAAGGTCCTTGAACAAGGTGATGGTGAAATGCCGTCCATAGGCCAGATTGTGTTTATCGAATATGTTGGAAGGCTTGTAAGCGGACAAATATTCTCAAGGTCTGACGGGCTTGACTATTTAACTTTGACTCAAAATATCCTTCCCGGGTTATTTGAAGGCATCCCGTTAATGAACACAGGTTCTAAGTATGAATTTGTAATTCCAAGTGAACTTGGCTTTGGAGATTCACCACCTGCCAATACACCGGTAAGGCCCGGTTCCGTCCTGATTATGGAGATAACTCTCAATTCTTTTTTATTGGCACCTGATCAATTTCTTACTCAAAACTCGGAAAATGAAGATATCACGGTCACTGACAGCGGCCTCCAGTATCGTGTAATTACCGAAGGACAGGGAGATAATGCTACTGCAGGCAGCACTGTGCGTGTACGTTACACAGGTACTCTCACAAACGGACTTCAATTCGACCGGTCACCAGGCAATGATACAGTTACTTTTAATACCTCCCAGGTGATACCCGGTTTTTCAGAAGGACTCCGACTGATGAACCGCGGCTCAAAATTTCAATTTTTCATCCCTCCAAATCTTGGTTACGGGCAACAGCCGCCATTCGGGTCTGTTATCCCTCCCAATGTTGTACTGGTATTTGAGGTGGAGTTGGTAGAGATTCTATAACGGTTTTCAGCACCGATTCATCATTATTCCAGCCATGGTTTTTTAGATCCCATTTCAAAATCAATATAAAGTATTTTATAAAGGTTCATCAGGAAACATTGTGGGCTCTGATTTGTAAAGAAGGAGAAGATGTTGTTGATTTTGCTATATGCTATCACAAGTTTTCCTGTTGAAACAAAAAAAATTGAATTATCAACATTCAGTATTGATCCTTATTTTAGTGACTGAAAAAAAGAATTGCAGGTATGAATAATAAAACCTTTTACATCGAAACCTACGGCTGCCAGATGAACTTTGCGGATTCTGAGGTAGTGAATTCTATCCTCATGAATCAGGGGATGGTGCCTGTGCAGAGTGCTGAGGAAGCAGATGTAATTTTTGTAAATACCTGCTCAATCCGTGAAAATGCCGAATCAAGGGTATGGAACCGGCTCAAGGAATTTCGGGCACTTAAGAAAAACCGGCAAGAATTAACCGTCGGGGTTCTGGGCTGCATGGCTGAACGAATCCGTGAGCAAATCATTGACAAGGAAAAACTCGTTGATATCGTGGTTGGCCCTGATGCTTACCGCGACATTCCTAACCTGCTTGCCGAAGTGGATGACGGCCGAAAAGCAGTCAACGTTTTGCTCTCTCTTGAAGAAACCTATGCCGACATAAGCCCAGTGCGTACAAGTGGTAACGGGGTAACGGCGTTTGTCTCTATTATGCGCGGGTGTGATAACATGTGCTCATTTTGCGTAGTGCCGTTTACACGCGGGCGTGAGCGAAGCAGGCCGTTTGAAAGCATACTTAGGGAAATTGATGAGCTGGATCAGCAAGGTTATAAAGAGGTAACTCTGCTTGGTCAGAATGTAAATTCCTATAAGCACGAAAACACAGACTTTACAACCTTAATGGATTTGGCGAGCAGCCGTCATCCCGAAATCAGATTCCGGTTTTCTTCACCCCACCCAAAAGATTTTCCCGAGGCACTTCTGCATCTTATTGCGGAGCGGCCAAATCTTTGCAACTACATTCATATTCCGGCTCAATCGGGAAGCAGCAGTATGCTCGAGCGTATGAGACGCCCTTACACCCGTGAGCAGTATCTTGAACTCATTGCGAAGATGAAAAAAATTATCCCCGGTGTATCACTCTCAACTGATATCATTGCCGGGTTCTGTGATGAAACCGAGAGAGAACACCAGGATACAATGAGCCTGATGAAGTTTGTGGAATACGATCTTGCCTACATGTTTGCATATTCAGAGAGGGAACGTACACTCGCCCATCGAAAATACGAGGATAATATTCCCGAAGAGGTAAAGAAGAAACGCCTCACCGAAATTATTCAACAACAGATGTCAATCCAGGAAAAAAACAATCAAAAAGAGATCGGGCAGCGCCATCTTGTACTAGCAGAGGGGTTCAGCAAACGCTCGGATCAGCAGCTTTCAGGACGTACTGACACAAACAAAATGGTGGTTTTCGACAGGGAGAATTATCAAAAAGGAGAGTACGTGGAAGTTGAAATTACCGGCTGCACGTCCGCCACACTCATTGCCCGGCCGATAGCCAAAAGTTCGATTGGCCGTTTTTATGCTGAGCCAGCATACGCCTGAAAATAAATATATTGACCAATTTTGCTGCCAGGCAAATATACTCCTTTCTGTACGCTACAGGTAAAAAATTTGTGAAATCAGGATATTTACCGGATCAGGGTGAATTATAGTGATATTTTTCTGATCTTTTAAGTATATCAAATAAACGATTTTCATTAAAAAAATTATGAAGGATATCAAATCTTTAAAAAAAGAATTACCTGGTATTGCTGAAAAACTAAAAAAATACAGGGAAGTACTTCTGGCTAATTTGGTGATGGTAGGGGAAATTCCAGCTCCAACTTTCCAGGAATCTAGACGGGTAGAATTTATCCTGAACCGCTTCGATGAAGCTGGTTTAACCGATTCTTCCATTGATGATGCAGGCAATGGTATTGGCGTGCTTGCCGGTAGTGACAGCAAATCTGCCCTGCTGCTCAATGCACATGCAGATACCATTTTTTCAGAAAAAACAGACCACACCATGCAGGTGTCGAGTGATTCCATAACCGGGCCCGGGGTAGCTGATAACGCCATAGGGCTCGCTGCTATGATAACTCTTCCATATATTCTCGAAGACCTTAAGATTAAACTCAAAAACGATCTTATATTATTAGCCGGCGTGAAAAGTCTTGGGCGCGGCAATCTTGAAGGGATGCGTTTTTTCCTGGAAAACAATCCATTCAAAATAAACAAGGCCATCTGTATAGAAGGAATTCAACTTGGCAGACTTAGCTACTCGTCAATCGGAATGCTTCGTGGTGAAATTACCTGCCGGGTGCCAGAAACTTACGACTGGTCGCGCTTCGGGGATTCAAGCGCTATTCTCACACTCAACGAAGTAATCAACAAGATTAATGATATGAGACTTCCGAGGCGTCCGAGGACAAGTATTGTCATGGGATCGATTGAGGGAGGCTCATCTTTCAATACGATTGCCCGGGATGCCACACTCCGTTTCGAAGTAAGGTCCGAATCTCAGGAAGTAGTTGAACGTGCCGGTGAAACTATTAACGATATTACACTTGAAGTGTCTTCAAAAACCGGAGACCAGGTAGAGCTGGACATATTCGCGAAACGTATTCCCGGTGGAATTCCTTACTCCCACCCGCTTACACGCTGCGCCCGTGTGGTTATGGAAAGTCTTGATATAGAACCACGACTTGCGCCAAGTATCTCAGAATTATCGGCACTCATCGATAAAAAAATACCTGCCCTCACTCTTGGTGTAACCGTAGGTGAACGAACATTTAAGACAAACGAAACTATTCAAATTGAGCCAATTTACAAAGGTCTGGCTCATCTGATCGGAACCATTTTAGCTATTGACGGAGGATATTGTGAGTAATCTTCAAAACTGGATTAACAAAAACACCTATCACCATTCTGAATTTTGGGACATTAAAAAACTGGTTGAGGTAAAAGAAAGCAAGAACCTCACTATTTCTTTATGTCTGCCTACACTAAACGAAGAAAAGACAATCGGAAAAGAGATTATCATTTTCAAATCGGAACTCATGGAACGCTATCCCCTGCTGGATGAAATTGCCGTGATCGACTCTGGTTCGGACGATAAGACACTTGAAGTTGCAAAAAATTACGGGGCAGATACATATCTCGCATCCGATATTCTTCCCCATCTTGAACCGAAACGCGGCAAAGGTGAAAATCTGTGGAAAGCCATCTACCAATTAAAAGGCGATATTATTGTTTATGTAGATGCCGATATCAGTAATATTCACCCACGGTTTGTCTATGGGCTTGTAGCCCCGCTAATTTACCGTGAAGAAGTTAAATACGTAAAAGGATTTTACGATAGGCCGCTCGCTTTTTCAGGGAATGTTCGTGCTTCCGGCGGCGGTCGTGTTACAGAAATTCTTGTACGCCCGCTTTTTTCACTATTTTTCCCCGACCTCACAGCAATGATTCAGCCGCTTTCCGGCGAGTACGCTGTAAGACGTGAGGTACTTGAACAAATCGCCTTCCCAATTGGCTATGGTGTGGAAACATCGCACCTGATTGATGTCTATCACATGTACGGCCTCGAAGCCTTCGCACAGACCGATCTTGACAAAAGGGTTCATGAAAACAAACCTACACAAGCGCTTGGGAAAATGGCGTTTGGCATTCTACAAACGTTCATCAAACGTGCCAAAGCACTTGGTGTTTTAGACAAGGCAGAACATAAAACCATTCTGCGACAGTTTCAGGTGAGGCAAACCGAATATGAACAAAACCTGATCGAAATTATTGAAGAAGAGCGTCCGCCGATGATTGAAATTGAAGAATACAGAAACAAATTCAAGTAAATATTTGCTTACTTGGTAATCTTTGGGCAAGTACACCAGCTGAACCAGCACAAGCACTCGATGAACCTGCATAAACGATTTATTGACTTGTCAAAACCGATGGAATTGATGTCAACAGGCACCAATCCCAAACTTAAAGTATTGGAAAATATACATTTGATAGCCTATGATTTTTACGGTACACTATTTATTTCAGGGGTGGGAGATATCGGGGTCGACGACGGGTTGTACAACACCGGTATACTTAAACATGTACTTGAAAGCAGCGGCATAACCATCGTGAATGAGGATGCAGCAGATAAAGCTTTCCATATCTATAATCAGGTGGTTGAGGAATACATAAAAAAAGCTAAGACCTCCGGGATTGAATACCCGGAACCTGACATCAGGAGCATCTGGCAGTCTGTTCTCTCCATACTTAGAAAAAATAAACTGGTTCAATTCCGGGAAAACAGCAAGCTTTACGAATCCGTATCTGTTGAATTTGAAGCCAGGATGAATCCCGTTTGGCCCGTGCCCGGTATCGTTGACACCCTCGTTTATTTCAAACAGTCTGGAATAAAACAGGGCATAATCTCCAACTCGCAGTTTTATACACCAATTGTGTTGGAAGCCCTGACCGGATATTCACTTCATGAACTTGGATTTTCTGAAGAACTCCTTCACTGGTCTTTCGAAGAAAAGATGAAGAAACCTGACTTGCAATTTTACAAAAACTATATTGATAAAGCCCGAAATTCCTACCCTGATATAAAACCGGAGAACATGCTTTACATTGGGAACGACATGCTGAAGGATATCTATCCTGCACATACCTTGGGTATGAAAACGGCACTATTTGCCGGTGATAATCGTTCCCTGAAATGGCGCAGAGACGATGAGCGCTGCAAAAATCTTGAACCTGATTTGATTGTCACAAATGCTTTGCAGTTAAAAGAGTGTGTGGCAATGAATGGCTAATTCTATACTTTTATCCAAATCACCTGGAAAGGCTGGAGTTCAGTTTTTCCATTTGCAATAAATTTCTTTCCCGATAAAATATCACTGTACTCTTTACCTGTTTCTATCGGAATAGAATTCGCAGAAAAATCTACTTTTTTTACACTGTTTGTAATATTCGCAAGCACGAGTACCTCTTCGGTTTTAGCAGGGTCCCAACGAAGGAGGCAGAATAAGTCCGGATCAATATCATAAACCTGCTGCCAGCCAAACGGATGAAAAGCGGGATGCTCTTTCCTTTTTTTTATGATCTCTTTCAGCTTAAAGAAAATGCGATGTGTGGTTGTATCGGGGTCGCTTAATTCGTCTTCCAACTCATCAAAAAACCATTTTTTTCGGTTGATGGTTCGATACCTGCCGGTTATAGATACCCCCTGGATATTATTTGGAGTGGCAGTGAGATTATGAAAATAAATACCCGGTACTCCTTTAAAACTGAGCATTAATAACTGTGAACAGAGATAGCGGCGCTCCTGCAGGGATTGGGTGCCATTCAGGCTGCTAAATGCATCAAAATAGGTGATATTCAGCTCATAAGGACTTAATGAACCGTCCGGGTTTTTCTTCTCGGATACAAATCCGCCTTTCTTTTTGATATCATTCACCAACTTATCAAATTCTTCCTGTGGCACCAGCCCTTCAAGCGGCCTTACCCCGATGCCATCATGAGATGATGTGAAGTTGAAGTATGTACAGCCTGCAGGCAGCCTGTTCAGTGATTTAACCCATTCGGTAAGATAGGATGCGTTTTCCGTTAAGATGGCATGTAACAACAGAGGCGGCAGACTGAAGAGATAAACCATATGGGTTTCATCGCCGTCACCAAAATAACTGATATTTTCTTTATGAGGAACATTTGTCTCCGTAATAATGGTAGCATGAGGTGCAAAACAATCTGTCAGAGTTCTCATCAATTTCACAATTTCATGTGTCTGTTCAAGGTGGATACAGTTTGTACCCAATTCCTTCCAGATAAACGCCACTGCGTCAAGACGAATAACCGATAAACCCATGCTCAGATAAAAAAAGAAAATATCGAGATATTCGAACAACACGTCGGGATTCGCAAAATTAACATCAATCTGGTCATCACTAAATGTAGACCAGACAAATTTTTCTCCTTTTTTTGTATGAACTGGTGTAAGAAGGGCTGTACTCCTTGGGCGCGTTACCATCGAAAGATCCACGCCTGGTTCCACTTCAATGAAGAAATCCTTGTAGGGTTCTTCTTTTTTTAGATATTTTTTAAACCATTCACTGTGCCTTGAGATGTGGTTCATTACCAAATCTCCCATCAGCCTGAAATCTTTACTCAATTCCTGGATATCATCCCAACCGCCAATCCTTTCGTCAACACGGCGGTAATCTATAACAGAAAAACCATCATCAGACGAACTCGGAAAAAATGGTAAAATATGTACACTGCTGATTGTGCCTTTCAAATATTTTTTTAAAAATTCGTGCTGTTTATGAAGCATTGAAACCGGTTCCCCCACACCAGGCCGAACCATATCTCCATAGGTGATAAGAATATGGTCTTTATGTGTCCACAGATCCTGAATGGGAATATGGTCTTCCGGTTTTAAAACGAATTTGTTAATGTGCATGCGAATTCTTTTCATGCACTCTTCCACCATATCCTCCCCGTATATTACCGAGAAGTGTTTTCTTAGTTTTTCTTCTGTCCCCTTGCAGTAAACTGCATCTTCCATAAATTAAACGTATTCCTAATTTTGTATGTTATTGAAGTACAATGACTCAGCGCTCGGTATTGCTATGAATATAAAAAAATTAAGGTCAGATTAGTTCATTTTTGCCCGAAAAAAATTGTGCAATGCAATTTATTACAAGTTTCAGATGTTTCTTACCTTTATCTGTTTATAAAGGAATTATTCTATGGATAGGCAAGTATTTCAGGAAAAATTTGGTTTGACTGGTGAATCGGATGCCATCCGACAGGTTGTGGATAAAGTGATGCAGGTTGCAGGGACAGACATTACCGTTCTCCTGCAGGGGGAAAGCGGCGTGGGAAAAGATGTAACAGCCCGTGCCATCCATTCGCTCAGTCAAAGGAAAAGAAAAGATATTGTAATTGTTAATTGCGGCGCCATACCAGAAGGTATCATTGAAAGTGAACTGTTTGGTCACGAAAAAGGATCTTTCACCGGGGCTCATGAAGCAAGGAAAGGCTATTTTGAAAAAGCCGACGGAGGGACCATTTTTCTTGATGAAATTGGTGATACCCCAAAAAATGTACAGGTAAAACTGCTTCGTGTACTGGAAAACGGAGAATTTTTCAGGGTAGGATCCAGTAAAATGTATACGGCTGATGTACGTGTAATTGCCGCAACAAACAGGGATTTGTGGGGGCTGGTACAAAATGGCTCGTTTCGGGAAGACCTCTATTACCGCCTTGATACGGTTAAAATAAAATTACCTCCGCTCAGGGATCGGAAACAGGATATTATCCCTATTTTTCGAAAATTTGTAACTGAATTCTCATCGAAGTACGATTCTGTTTTCCAGGGCTTTTCCGATGAAGCCAAAGAATTGTTGATTTCATACCGTTGGCCGGGAAATGTCAGGGAACTCCGCAATGTGGCCGAACAACTTGTAGTTCTCGAAAAGTCACAGTTTATTGATAAAGATCGACTCCAAAAATATTTGAAAGGCCGCCAGTTCCATGGTTCCACAGACAACCTGCCTGTACTATCAGACAAGAGATCGGAAGATCCTTTTTCCTCATCCACCGGTTCGGCGGATATGGGAATTATCTATCGTGCATTACTCGAAATGAAAACAGAGATTTCCGACCTTAAGAAAATGCTTGCAAACTTTCTCTATACAACACTTTCAGACAAAAGCAATATCAAAGCACTGCCCGGTGCAATAACCCGTACCATAGACCCCAACGATATTTCTACTCATATAAGGAAACAGATCGATGATGCTTCGCTGGGTATTCGGTCCATTGATACACTCGATGATACCGAAGAACACGAGGAAGATGACGTTGAAAGCTTTTTTGCAAACAAAGAAATCCCATCTATCGAAGAAGCGGAAAAGTTTCTAATAGAACAGGCTCTCAAGCGTTATGATGGTAACCGGCGTAAAGCCTCAGAAACGCTGGGAGTGAGTGAGCGTACACTATACAGAAAATTGGATCAGTATGGTCTTCAATAAGTTAAAATTAATAATCATACCTTTGATATTCGTTTTATTGGTTGCGGGATGTATTTCCTACAGCTTTACAGGTACATCTATACCCGCTGATGTTCGAACCATTTACATACCGTTTTTTCCGGATCGTTCCCAGAGCGGCCTCGGGGATTTGAGCGACCGATTAAACCGTGCGTTAATTAACCGGTTTGTGAACCAAAGCAGGCTCTCCCTTGCAAACGATCAGGAAGATTCGGATGCATTCGTTGAAGGTGCTATTCAGAGTTACGTAACCCGCCCATTCAGTATCGGTGGCGACCAGCAGGCAAATCTGAATGAAGTGCAAATCACAGTGCGGGCTACCTTTCAGTATGCAAATGATGAAAGCCCGTTATGGACAAAAAATTTCAATGGAAGTGCAACATACGATGTATTGGCAAATCCGGTTGATGGTGAAATTGAGGCAGCCGAAGCAGCGCTTCAGCAAATCTCAAACAATATGTTTAATGATGCCGTTAGCAGTTGGTAATTTGCGGTTACTTGCTTAAAATCCTGCATGGAGTTAGAGCACTACCAAATACCGGATTCCTATAAAAGTACCATCGAAAAATTTGGTACCGATCCCGAAGCTGCTATTACGAGTCTGAAAAACAGAATCGAAAAGAGAAATGCCGGGGCTATAGGTTACTTTTTTCTCGCGTGGTTATATTTAAAAAATAATGACATCGATAATGCAATTGAGGCTGCCTGGCAGGCCAGGGTCCGGGCGCCGGGAAGCATCTTTATCAACAGACTCCATTATTTCATTGAACATCCCAGTAGGTTTGAAGCATGGCAGCCTCAATATCACAGGCCGGTATTCAACCGCGATCTGCCGGAAACAATATTATCCCATCCCATTCAGGATCTCGACACACTGATCACCAAACTCTCCTCAGTAGAATCTACAAGGATCAGGATTGACAGGGAAAGAAAAAATGAAGATGACCTCAGTGAAGAAAGTGCAAATGTTGATGATATTGTAACGGAAACCCTTGCGGTAATTCACGAAAAACAGGAAAATTTTGATGCAGCAATCACTGCGTATCAGCGCCTGATTGATATAAATCCTGATCGGAAAGATTTCT
Source organism: Balneolaceae bacterium (assembly GCA_007694095.1). GTDB lineage: Bacteria > Bacteroidota > Rhodothermia > Balneolales > Balneolaceae > Rhodohalobacter. The sequence continues at coordinate 20,512 of RECI01000176.1, forward strand.
TTAAAAAGCAGATAAAACGCCTGATAAAGAATTCTCAATCTACTAGCGGGGAGAACGAAACCGGTTAGTCGGCTGCCCTCACAAATGAATTATTCACTTTTTCGTGGCCAATAGTTGTTTTTGGGCCATGTCCCGGATAAACTACAGTTTCGTCGGGTAGTGTGTAGAGTTTAGAACGGATGGTATCTGCCAGCTCGTTGAAATCTCCCTTGTAAAGATCCGTTCTGCCAATACTTTCATAGAACAGAACATCTCCCGCTATGAGAGTGTTATATTTTTCAAAATAAAGGGAAACATGATCTGGAGAATGTCCGGGGGTATGAAGCACATCAAACGTAAAATTGCCAATAGAGTGATTTCGCTTTTCCGGAAACGGTTCAGGAATAAAATCAAAGCCTGCAGTCCTCACTCCGAACATAGCCGACTGGTTTGGAAAATTTTCCCAGAGAAACAGATCACTATGGTTCAGGTAAACCGGCAAGGGGAAATCCTTCAAAACACGTTCAAGGCCCAGAACATGGTCAACATGCGCATGGGTTAACACGATAGCTTGTAACTGAATCGATTTTTTTTCCAAATGATCACGAAAGGTGTTGTATTCACGCGGTTCAAAAAAACCGGGATCCACAAGTATACCTTCCCCGTTACTGCTCAGGAGATATGTATTTTCTGCAAAAGGCCCAACTTCAAAAATTTCAACGTCCATGACGATAAAACATAAAAAAAGGATGCAGTGGAAACCAGTGCATCCTCAATAATTTAGACTAATCCAAAAATCAGCTTTTTTTGTAACGACGATTGAAACGATCGATACGGTCAGCCTTTTTCTGAAGTTTTTTATTCTGGTTGTAGAACGGATGGTTTTTTGAATCTACCTCACTTTTGAAGGTACCATCTTTTGTTTTGATGGTGCTGCGTGTAGTAAACTCGGTACCATCACTCAGTAATACTGTAATTTCCTTATAATCTGGGTGAATACCTTTCTTCATTTTCTCGCGGTTGTTAATTTCGTAGCAATTGATCTGCCGGAATTTTAATAGACTTAAAAGATAAGGGTTCGTCAGAGTTATTGCAATGTTTTGATAAAGAGGAGTTGATCCATTTTTTTTGCAAACCTGTAAGATTCTTTTCGAATCACAAATCTTTCATCGGTTGCCCCTAATTTTGCCCAAAAAAGTTTCCTCTACGAAATTTAAATGCAGTAATGCAGGCAACACCATGCAGAAGTTGACAGTCTAAAAGTTCACTCTTGCCTGTGCATTGAAACGATAGCGAAGTTAAAACTCGGAAATACACGAAATGTTCATTGTTTTTCCGTGCTTCCGTAGCAATTAAGACTGATATACGTTTTCGTGATGTTGTTGAGTGTAAATCATCTCATTCAGTACTCAAATATCCCTGTAATCACCTTCATCAAAATCTGTCATATCACCAAGCATACTTCCGAGCATATCCGTGTATTTTCTGGAATCATCAACATCATCCTTGCCAATTTTTGAGTTCTGGTGTAAAGCCTCTATTATTAAATCCATCAGTGCATAAAGTTCACCAGATTGAGCCTGTGTATATGTTTCTGCAATATTCTTCAACCCTGAAACACCATTCAATTTATTCCTGTATTCCCTGTTGCTGATATGACCGGGAATCTCAAGCAGGTTACCACCTGCAAACCAATTCAGAACCTCATCATATTCACTGTTTTCATTGTCCCGTTTTCTACGCTGGGGATCAGGGAAATAGTCTTTAAATGTAGTGTTTATTGCCTTGCCTATAATGTGTTTTGCCACATTTACCGCCCCCTCCTGTTCACCCTCGTAAACCAATTCCAGCTTACCAGTAAGAGCAGGAATCATGGCATAAAGATCAGTAATGCGCAACACAGTCTCTTTTTCTCCATTCATCACCGCCCTTTTTTCGGCAGCTGATACTACCTGCTCCATCGCAGTTATGGTCATACGGGTGGAAACCCCGCTTTTTTGATCGATGTATTCACTTAATCTTGCCTCAAAGGCAACATTCTCGAGTACTTTCTTATAGCTTTCCGGAATATGGATCTTGAGGGTTTCATCCCGATGGGTCCACGCTTCCTGTTCGGTGATCTTTATGGCTACATCCATTTCCCGCGGATAATGTGTTATAATTTGCGAATCAATTCTGTCTTTCAGCGGGGTTATAATATTGCCGCGATTGGTATAATCTTCCGGGTTTGCAGAAAAAGCCATCGACACATCAAGTGGAATACGGATGTTAAACCCCCGTATCTGGATGTCACGCTCCTGCATAATGTTGAGCAGAGCCACCTGGATGCGCGGCTGCAGGTCGGGAAGTTCATTAATGACAAAAATTCCGCGGTTTGTCCTTGGAATAAGACCGTAATTGATTACTTCTTCACTTGCAAGTGCCAGTTTAAGTGATGCTGCTTTTATCGGGTCAAGATCGCCGATTAAATCGGCAACGGAAGTATCTGGTGTTGCAAGCTTTTCACCATACCGTTTTGAACGGTGTACCCATGTAATGGGTGTATCATCACCATGTTTGGCGACCATTTGCTTGCCAAATTTCGAGATAGGATTGTATGGATCGTCATTTACCTCAGACCCTTCAATGATCGGAATATACTCATCCAGTAGTGAAACAAGCATTCTCAGTATTCTTGTTTTTGCCTGTCCCCGCAATCCCAGCAAAATCAGGTCGTGTTTTGCCAAAATCGCATTCACTATTTGTGGAATCACAGTTTTTTCAAATCCTAAAATACCTGGAAAAAGTGGTTGGTTGTTTTTAATCATCTGCAGCAGGTTTTTTCTCATCTCATGCTTTACCGACATGGACTTCCAGCCGCTATCCCTGAGGCCTCCGATTACTTTGATATTTTGATGCATAAAACTGTAGTTATTTTGTATGATTCACTCATGGTAACTCATTTACCCGGAACTTCATTTCGTGAAAGATAATTTGGGAGAAAAAACTTCAGTAAGATTTTTTGCCTTAATGATCGTTTCTTCCCATTCTTTTTCCGGATCGGAGTCGCTGGTGATTGCGCCACCAACAGGATAAATTATTTTACCGTCATTTAAGATTGCCGTTCGAATAACAACATTGAAATCAAAATCATCATCCGGTGTTACATACCCGATGGCTCCGGAATAGATGCCTCTTTTATAATTTTCCAACTCCTCAATTCGCTTCATAACTTCTATTTTTGGTGCACCGGTCATAGAACCCATTGGGAAACAGCTTTTGATCACATCAAATACATCTGTACCGTCTTTGATTACCGATTCAACAGTCGAAATTAACTGGTGTACCGTTCCGAAAGATTGCACATCAAATAGTTTTGTAACACACACACTTCCTGTTTCTGATACTTTTGATAGATCGTGCCTCACCAAATCAACAATCATGAGGTTTTCTGCACGGTTTTTTTCGTTTACCAGTTCTCCGATTCGAAGAAGATCTTCATCAGCGCTAACACCACGCTCTGTGGTTCCCTTAATTGGTTCCGAGATGATCTTTTTACCTGTTTTTTTTAAAAACCGTTCCGGGGAGGAACAGCACACTGAGATACCACTAAATTGAAGAAACACACCAAACGGTACGGGGTTTACGGACCGCATCTCAATATAAAGATCATAGGGATCTGAATTGAAGATGCCGGTTAACGGATAAGAAAAATTTAATTCATAAAAATTTCCATCTTTAATCAGTTCTTTTATTTCGTGAATCTTACTGATGTACTCCTGTTTGGTGATTGAAGGTATAAAATCCTGCTTTTGAAAATCTGTGCCTCGTTTCTGACGGCCAAATTCGCTGCCTTGAAGTGAACAACACCCGTTGATTTGTTCAATCTTACCGTCTTCTATTTTTAATAGAATAGAGGGCTGCATAAAATACAAATCAGGAATCGTGACGAACTCCTTATTCCCGGAAGTTAACTCCTCTACAAAATTTTTCAGATCATATCCAAGGCAGCCAAAAATCCATCCTCTGTTTTCCTCACGAAATTGTTTGAGAGCATCCCACGGATTCATCTCAAATACCTTCCTTTTTCCATTTGTTGTAAGTTCAATCCGTGAGCCAAACGCCTTGATTTTACTTACCGGTTTAACAGCCAGGTAGGAACAGCCTGATGATGAATGCCCCGGGAGCTGAGATTCCAGCAAAATCATCTCTTCATCCCTGAATTGGTATCGAAGTGAATCAATTAAGTGCCGGTCAGAATTTTTCATGGGTTGAGGATACGGTTTTATGAGCAAATCACAAATGATTGAAAAATTTATTCAGGATCTGGCCAGTCGATTGAGTTTTATGTAAAACTTCAGGGTAATATTCATAGATGAAATTAGTTTCGACACAATTTTAATGTTACAGGTCTGGTGTTTAACTTTAGGAAAATAACCACAACATCAACATATGTATAAATTCCTGGTCAGGCCGCTTCTATTCAGGTTATCTTCAGACTATACCCACGAAATAACCATCAAATCGGCATCCTTACTGAGCAAATACAAATGGCTGTTACACATTACAGAAGCGCTTTACGGTTATTCAAATAATTCACTGGAACAAAAAATCGGAGGCCTCAGGTTTCCAAATCCCATCGGCCTTGCTGCGGGTTTTGACAAAAATGGCACTGCTGCCCCATTTATGCAAAGCCTCGGATTCGGATTTGTTGAAATCGGAAGCGTTACGGCTAATTCATGCATTGGTAATCCCAAACCCAGAACATTCAGGCTCCCTGCTGATCAGTCGTTAATCAACCGTCTTGGCCTGAACAATGAAGGGGTCTTAACCATTTCCCGAAGGCTTAAATACCGTGACCTTAAAATACCAATGGGAGTGAATATTGCCAAAACCCATGATCCATCAATCATCGGGGAAAAAGCCATCGAAGATTACCGGACAAGTTTCAACCTGGTAAAAAATATTGCCGACTATATTACTCTTAATATCTCTTGCCCGAATACAACTGAGGGTAAAACATTTGAAGAGCCGGAATCGCTGAATAATCTTCTGAAATCTCTCGGCATAGAAAAAGATGCAAGCCTCCCCCCCGTTTTCGTAAAATTTTCGGTTGATCTTGATGACAGCCTCCTTTACGAACTTCTGAATATATGCGAAGGGTATGCCATCGAAGGTTATGTTGCGACGAACACATCTTCTTTAAGGGAAAATTTAAAAACTCCTGAATCTACTATTCGCCAAATTGGCAAAGGGGGCTTGAGTGGTAAAGCTATATGCTCGAAAAGCACCGAAATCATTCAGAAAATATATTCTTACACAAAAGGTCTCAAAACCATAATCGGTGTTGGCGGGGTCAGCAGTACAGAAGATGCCATAGAAAAATTAAAAGCCGGTGCAGACCTGTTACAGATATATACCGGCCTGGTTTATGAAGGCCCCCCACTTGTAAAAAGAATTAACCGTGGTTTAACAGATTACATGAAAAAACATGGAATTGACCATGTATACCATATAAGAAAAGTTAAAAATCAATAGGAAATACGAAAGTACACTGAACTGGAACTACATCCGTAACAGCCGGTGTGAATCGGAATAGCTGATCTATCGCCGCTTCTATGGATTGAGGAATCCCGGATCTGTCCATACCATCTATTTGCTCGTAATTCAAAATAGTTCCGTCACTATCTACTTCAAAAAGATAACGTACCTCCCCTCTCATTGATAAATTTTGAGTCCATGATGGATAGCTGATTGCGTCCATAAACCCATTGATCCCTCCTTCCATATCTACTTGAAATCCCAAATCCTCGCATGCTTGCAGTTCCCCTGCATAAATTGATGTGCCTTCACCGTCGGTATATTCATCAATTTCAAATTCTGGTTTTTCGTCTGCCTCTTTGATAACCGGTTTTTCAAGCGTTTGCCGCAAGATTCGAACACGTGGCATCACTTCTGTGGATGCATAATAGGTTTCAATATGTGCCAGGATTGATCGTGTGCTGTCCCAATATGCTCCTTCGAACGGAAATAATTCTGTTAAATCCGGACCCGAAAAGGTAGAATCTGCAATCTGCTGCCAGAAGTGAATTTGCTGTTCGGTAATTGTACTGTCCTGAAGCATGACCCGGGATGAATCTTTCAGGGCAGAAAATTCATTTTTTTTGCGATCAAGAGAATCCTGAATTGAAAACCAGTTTCGAATTGAATCTTGTAACCCGGTATCTTTCTGTGCCGCTTTCATATATTCACGTGCAGCCTCATAAAGTAAAACCGCTCGCTGAGATTCGCTTGAACCGTTTTCTGCCAGTTTTTTTAACTCTTCGGCCCTTTGAACGGCTGAAGTATCCGGAATTCCTGCAATAATGTCATGGTATAGTTTTTCAACTATAACTATTTCTTCGGTTTCGGGAGGAGTGTACTCAATATTCAGCCTTTCGGCCAGCCTTTGGGAATAGATGGAATAGGCATCAATTTCTTTAAGTTTTTCGAACCATGTAACAGCCTTTTCCCTGTTACTTTGCAGGAGTTCAATTTCTGAAAGCGTATAGAGCGACATAGTTACAAGGTTTTTTTGTGGCGATTCAGCAACCACTTTTTGATAATAAACTTTGGCACTGTCCGGATTATCAAGCGACATAAAGAATACATTCGCCAATCTGTACTGCAATTCAAGGATTTCTTGTTTCATTGCTTCCTGATCTTCTTTGTCGAAGGGAACTTTACTTAAATCCACAGCATGAAAAATCCCGGCAGATGCGTTATTTTCAACGATTGTAACTACCTCGTCATTAGTACCAGAGACAATAATCTGGTCAAAGCGGCTGCCGCTCACATCAGCCCTTCTTCTCCAGTTATCTGCGAGCGGACGGTCTCCCCATACTGCCTGAAACTGAAGGCTGGCATCGGCAAGCATGGGCTGGCTCCTTACATTTAGAAAACCATGCTCAACAGATGTCTCAGCATCAGCAATCAGATCGGCCTCATCTGCTACAATCATCCTGTCTCTCTGTTGCTGCATCCTGCTGAGTTCTGTATCAAGCCTCTCCATTTCAATTCGCTGCAGTTCTGCAACCAATGCTTCCAGTTCTTCCGGTTCAAGATTTGCAATTCCAATGAGACTGTCTTTTCTGGCAATTTCTGCCTTAATTGTGGCATATTGGCCAAAAGAGTCGGCCAATTCACGGGCATTGAAATTTTGGGGAAGCAGGTGTGTATCAACGCGCTGTGCTGCCGCAGAATCGAAATATGCTGCAGCTAGTGAATAATTTTTTAGCTGGTCACGGTAAATCTCACCAATACCAAAATAAGTTTTTGCCCTTGTCAGGTTGCCGGGGGGTTGAATTCTATCCCTCAATACCTGGTAATAGCTTGTAATTGCGTTTTCAGAATTCCCGCGTAACTGCTGAGTCCGTGCAATCTCGTACTGAAGTTCATTCCTGTATTCATAAAATTTATCATCCCTTCTCATCTGACGATAGATGATTTCTGCATAATCGTAATTCCCGATTCTTCTCGAAACTTCGGCTTGTTTCCGTTTTGCATTAAACTCGAGATCATAGCTTACTCTCAATTCGGTAACCTGGCTGTAAGCAAATAACGCTTGTGTCTCGAGCCCAAGGGTTTCAAAATTCTGGCCAAGTAAAAAGTACCCCCTGGCCTGCATCTCACTATCTTCCAGGCCCGGGATTGCACGCTGAATGTATTCGATGGATTGTTCGTAATTGCCAACTGCAACATGAAGCTGCGCAAGTACAGCGTCTATTTCAGCAAGCAGGTTGGTATTCCATTCACGGAATATTTCGGCTTCTATCTCAAGAAAGCGGATTCCCTCATTGTAATTTGACATTTCAAGATAGGTAAGCCCCTGCCAAAGAACTCCCTCACCCTTCAGGTCTTCATTTGCAAGTGTAACAAGTTCCTGGAATTTTTCAAGGGCAGAGAAAAACTCAGACCTGTAATAATACGATTTCCCGATAAGGGCGATTGCAGGCAATACATACTTTGATTCTTCATGATTTCTGAGGATTGAGCTGCCCCGTTCTATAGCCTGTTCAAAATCAGCGAGCCCCGCATTTGTTGGTGCAGTATGAATACGCAACGGCTGCAATGGATTAATGGCTGGAGCCTGCCTTTTATTTTTCTTTACACCTTCACTGTAGAAATGTTTGGCATTATAAAAGGTGTTGTAATACGCAGTAAAGTCTTTCCAGCCCTGTTTAAGTGCAGAACAGCCTGAGAATACCAAACAAGCCAGGATTATGTAAGCTGCTTTTTTCACGTCATACTAACGCAGGCAAAAATCATTGCGTATTTATCCGGTTTCAATCGTACTCACTTTAATCATATTGGTTCTTCCCCTTTTCGCAATAGGAATACCGGTTGCAATAATAACCCTGTCACCGTGGTTTACCCTCCCATTGTCAATCAGGAAGTTTTCCATCATGCTGATGCTCATATCGGTATCAAAAATTTCATCAATTTTTACAGAATGTACACCCCATACGAGGTTAAGCTGCCGTCTCACGGTTTGGTTTTCTGTAAAGGCAATAATTGGCACCTTTGGACGGAATTTTGCAATCCGTTTTGCCGTATTGCCTGAATGTGTGATGGTGCTTATAATCTTTGCATCCACATTTTCGGCAAGTGTTACACAGGAATATGCAAGTGACTCAATAACCTGTTTCTCTTTCCAGTCAGGTTTACGGTATTTCAGGCTGTAGTAAATGGATGATGTATTCGCTTCTACTGATTGAATGATCTTCACCATTGTTTTTACAGCTTCTACCGGGTATTTGCCTGCAGCTGTCTCACCTGACAACATTACCGCATCGGTGCCATCCACAACAGCGTTTGCAACATCCGAACTTTCCGCACGCGTGGCTCTCGGGTTGTTAATCATCGAATCGAGCATTTGAGTGGCAGTAATTACAGGTTTGCCTGCGATCCTGCATCTTTCTATGATCTGTTTCTGGATCATGGGAACCTGCTCACTTGGAATTTCTATGCCAAGATCTCCCCTGGCTACCATAATTCCGTCGGCTTCCTCGATAATTTCATCAATAACCCTGACAGCTTCCGGTTTTTCGATTTTTGCGATGATTGCTGCATTGCTCCCTTTGGCCCTGATTCGTGAAATTACATCCTGAATATCGCGCGCAGATCTCACAAAAGACATGGCGACAAAATCAACGCCTACACTTAAACCGAATTCAAGGTCCTCAATATCTTTTTCAGTAAGAGAAGCCATAGAAATTTTTACATCCGGCAGATTCACTCCTTTTCGTGATTTCAATAAACCGCCCACGACAACTTTTGCTGTGAGGTCTCTTTCATGTTTTTTTATGATTTTCAGCTCAATCAATCCATCATCAATCAGAATCTGATTTCCTTCTTCGGCATCATCAACAAGGCCAGCGTAGTCGATGGGAATAACGTTTTTATCTCCGATAACTTCATCCGGAGTGATTTTTATGAGTTGGCCTGCCATGATTTCCTGAACACCATCTTTCATCGTGCCAATACGGATTTTCGGTCCCTGCAAATCCATGAGTACCGGCACTGAGTATTTATATTTTTTTGCAACTTTCCGAACCAGGCCTATTGTTTTTTTGTGGCCTTCATGCGTTCCATGAGAAAAGTTGATTCGAACAACGTTCATCCCGGCACGAAGCAGGTTTTCGATGGTTTCTTCTGTATTACTGCTGGGGCCTAATGTGCAAACTATTTTCGTTTTTCGTGCACTACTTAACATAAAATTGTGTTGAATTTGAAAATTTTATAAATAGATAATAAAAATCCATCCAAAGGTAAGCAATTATATCACAGATATGCTGTTATATTAATGCAATTATTGGCAGAGTTTTTTTGTTTCGTATTATTCAGATTAACATAATTTCAGGACATTGAAGAGTAAAATCCACCACCTACTAATTCTTGTACTTCTTTCGGTGTATGCAGCAGGATGTGTTCGTTCTGCTAACCCTGACATAGAAAGGGGTTCTTTTTTCCAGTTCCAGGATGGTTTCCCGGAAATAAGAATGTCGTCTATCGGCCTGCTTAGCGAAACCGATGAAGCACTGATCAACATTACCACTGATATAGTTCTTGGCAGTCTTATCTATTCCACACACAACGATGTCCGTTCAGCGGATGTTACCCTCGAAATCCGTATCCTGGAAATTGAGGGTGATTATTCTCAAAATATTCGCAGGGATTTTTCAGTAGAATCCAGCTTTGAGGGTAGCTATCTGAGCCAGGATGTGTTTACCCATAATGAAGAAATTAAAGTTAAACCAGGGGTTTTCGAGGTGCAGGTTTCTGTTATGGACCGATCATCAGGAAGGGCATCTACCCGGCGTGCAGAAGCTGAAATACCTGATCCGGACTATCCCCAAATAAACATTACCACGGTCAGGCTTCTTGGAAAATCAGCCAATTCGGGTAGTGCTCAATTTTTCCCAATCACCACTTATACCGTTTCTAATGCACTCGACAGCCTGCAGTTCATATTCCAGGTAACTAACAACGATATGGATGATCCGCTCGAAATTAACTCAAGGCTGATCCAGTTTAAAGCAGACGAATCTGCGGCACGCCCAATGAATTTTAATAATTACAGCCCATCGACATTACCTTATCTTGGTGTGGACATGAGAAATCCTATTGAAATTGATGCTGTTACACGAAGGCTCGATCAGCCGGGCAGCGTTTTAATTGAATTCAAATACGAAATGCTTGAACGCGGCAATTACCGTTTCGAAGTCGAAACCCGGGATGAATCCGGTGATCGTGTATACAAAGCCCGTGATTTTGCAATTATGAGTGAGAATTATCCGGCTGTTATTTCGCCAAGGGAACTTGCAGAGCCGCTTATTTACCTGATGGACCGCAGGGATCATGAGCGCATGATGAAAATACAGGATCCAGACTCACTGAAAGAGGCAATCGACAGATTCTGGCTCACAAATGTAGGCAACATGAACCAGGCAAGAACCGTGATCAGCCTGTATTATGAGCGGGTTGAACAAGCCAACAAACAATTCACGACATTTAAGGAGGGGTGGAAAACTGACCTGGGAATGGTATACATACTATTTGGTCCGCCATGGTACGTCGACAGATTCCTGAATACCTTTATTTGGTCGTACTCTTATGACAGGTCCGACCCCCGTTATAATTTTACGTTTGAAAGGCCGAATATGAGGAATGAATTTTTCCCGTTCGATAATTACCTGCTGCAAAGAAATCAGGGTTATTTTAACGTACAGTACAGGCAGATACAATTGTGGCTATCAGGAGCAATTTTGACCACAAGAATATGATTCCCTGCCGGGTATAATGTCCAAATCAAGACGGTAAAAGTTTTGCCTATCCCTCTTCCTGTTTTATAAACGCATCAAAAACCATTAGTAAATCCTGTGCAACCTCTTCCCGCGTTCTTCCTTCGATTCGGTGGCGGGGAATCATCGCTTTCACTTTACCGTCAACAAAAAAAGCGAATGCTGGTGATGAAGGGGGGTATTCACTAAAATATTCTCTTGCCCGTGCAGTAGCTTCCTTGTCCTGTCCGGCGAATACGGTAACAAGATGGTCGGGTTTTACTTCTGCCTTATCAAGCGCGATAGACAGGCCCGGTCTTGCATTACCTGCAGCGCAGCCACATACTGAATTGATTGCCATAAGCACGGTTCCGTTGCTGTAATCCTGCATTGCACGGTCAACATCCTCAGGTGTTTTAAGTTCTTCTACCCCAACGTCGGTGAGTTCCTTTCTCATCCATGAAACATCAGGGCCAAGTCCAAATCCAAATTGCATATTTCTTAAGGTTTGATTTTAATAATTTAGACCAAATATAAGTATTTCCAACGTAATTCTGGCCACTCTTTTCGTCTGGATAGTCATTTCTATTCTTCGAAAAAAGTGATAGGTTACCTGTTCGTTGTACATTTTTTAATCAATATTATAGATCTGTACCAGTATCCGCATTCCCATAATCCCGTACCGGCTGTCCGGTATTATGGGTTTCCTCAACTTTTTTAAAACGGAGTTAAGGATTTATCAATACCGGATATGAAAAATGTATTTCTTTTTTTACCCATTATATGACGTATAAATAATAACAAAGACTACCACAATAACGTTCGAAAATTCGCTGTTGTGTCACTTGTGGCCAAATAAAAAAATGATTGCACTAACATTTCCGATCAATCGTTCATAGATCATGAAAATCTATACAAACCTTCTTACTTTATTTCTATTCGCCTTCCTTGCAAGCTGTTCTGGCACGAAACAAATAACCGTTCACGATAGTGAAAGCCATATCACCATCGATGGTTCGCTTTCCGATTGGGATACCGGTGCTTCATCTTTAAACGACTCAGATGAAATTCGCTACTTTGCCACCAGGCAGGGAGATTATCTATATGTTTTTGTTGATGTTAGAAGTATTTACAAGGATTATTCCATACGTCAGATGGGAATGACTGTGTATCTGAGTAACTCGGAAGATAATCGCAGGAGTGTAGGTATTGGTTACCCTGCGGGTACGTTTAACCTACTTCGGCAATATCCTAATGCATTTAACGGATTTACCACGGACCTGGAGTGGGGCCGAAAACCTGAAAATATTGAATTAATGACTGAACTCTCTAAAGACCTATTCTCCAGGGTGATGATTGTTGAACGGTTTGATGGCGGAAGCAGGCCCGAATTTGGTTTTGTAGAGCTTTCACAGGTAGAAATTGACGGTTTTGAAATTGCAACAGATACAGATAGAAGGTTACTTTCATTGGAAATGAAAATCCCCCTTGACGGCGGATCACTCTATAACGTCAAGAATGAAGATCTATGGATCGGCTTCGCGATTGAACCGCCTGTTTTCAGGTTCAGAGAAGAAAACCAATCAATGTCACCACGGCAGCAGACATCAATGTATGGGTATGGATACGGGCAGCGCCAACCCCGGCAGAGCGCAAGAAGGACAGTGCCAACACAGGAAGACTGGTTTATTTTACGCCTTAGATAAAAAAAAGGCACTCAATTGCAAAACGAGTGCCTTTTTAAACTTATTTGATGTGGGTATCAGCCGAATGTCAGATTGCGGCTTTGTAATATTCGTTCACCTGATCCCAGTTTACTACATTCCAGATCGCGTTTAGGTAATCCGGACGCCGGTTTTGGTAATTTAGATAATAGGCATGTTCCCATACATCCACTCCAAAAATAGGAGTCAATCCATCCATATACGGGCTGTTCTGGTTAGGTGTTGACACAACTCTCAATTTTCCGTTACCATCAACACAAAGCCAGCCCCATCCCGAGCCAAACTGACCGGCTGAAGTTGCATTAAACTTATCTTTAAACTGATCGAAACCGCCAAAATCTTCATCTATGGCATCGGCAAGTGCTCCGGTTGGTGTTCCGCCACCACTCGGCGATAATACTGTCCAGAAAAGGTTATGATTGGCATAACCGCCACCATTGTTAATGACAGCCTGCCGCTTATCTTCCGGCACTTCATCAATTCGTTTAAGGACTTCTTCAATAGGAAGTTTTGCAAATTCATGTCCATTTAGTGCGTCATTCAGTTTTGTGGTATATCCCTGATGATGCTTTCCATGATGGATTTCCATAGTTCGTGCATCAATACTCGGTTCAAGCGCATCATATGCGTATGGTAATTCAGGTAGTTTGTAAGCCATTTGATTTTGATTTTAATTTTTGATTTTTGTTAATCCAACACATTCAGTTGCAATGTGTTTCTCTTACTATATCTGATTTAAATAATATGAAATTCAGGTGTAATCGTTCCACTTTTTTTGTTTTTATAACAATCCCGGGCATTAGTTGCTTGTTATCAGACCTGACAGCATCCCCGGCGCTTCCCCGGGGTTCTGTCAGCGTCGGGTTCATGGAATGATTTCGTTACCTCACTACATTTCTGTTTTCATCGCAACACTATTGACATTTCAACGATAAAACAACGGGTACGTCATCCGACGAATCGATCCGGAATTAATCCAATTATAATAAATAACTCATTTTTCGAAAAACTCGTCAATCACTTTACGGCATCAACATTCTGAACCAAACAAATTATCACAGAGATCACATTTCATGGTATCTTTGCAAGAAATGTAGGTGAATTTCTTCTATCTTTAATCACAGCAAATAAAAACAAGATATTTTTCCTTATGAAGTATGATTACGACGTAATCGTTATCGGCAGCGGCCCGGCGGGTTTCTCATGTGCTATGCAAAGCACAAAATTTGACAAAAAAGTTCTTATTGTTGAAGCGAGCACCTATTCACTGGGAGGTTCGTGGATATCAAAAGGGACTGTTCCGAGCAAGGCTCTGCGCGCGGCTGCCAAGCTCATTCAATCTTTCAACAAGCAGTTTGGCGATGAGAAAGGGCGAAAACCCTATGAACGGTTTCGGATGGAAGACATCATGGAATATAAAAAACCTATTCTTGAGAGCAAGAATAAACAGGTAAAAGACGATATCATAAAAAATGAGGTGGAAACTGCGCGCGGGTGGGGGAAGATTCTGGATGCAAATACAGTTGAAGTAATCGATAACCTTAATCACAAGAAAACATTTACCACCAAAAACATCCTAATTTCTACCGGAAGCAGCCCGTCACTACCCAAAAATTTTAACATCGATCATACAAAAATCCTTGATTACACTTCCATCATGGAGCTCACACATATTCCGCGAAGACTGGTTATCATTGGAAGCGGTGTTATTTCGATGGAATTTGCAACAATTTTTTCTGCGCTCGGCACACGAGTGGTGATCTTGAGTGACCTGCCCGGCATTCTCCCGTTTCTTGACAAGGAAATTAAACAGTATCTGATTAATATCATCAAATCCCGCAATATCCAGGTTTTCAATAACACAACCGTTTCAAAAATCGCAACGAACGATCTTCGCACCTGTGAGGAAGTATATTTCAAAACTGAAGGCGATTCCAGGGTACAGGTGGTAGAGACAGATCATGTACTATATGTAGGCGGAAAAAAACCGAATACAAGCGGTATTGGTCTCGAAACTATTGGTATCAAAACCAACAAAGAAGGTTTTATAAATGTTGATAAATTTTACCGCACAGCTGTACCAAATATTTACGCAGCCGGCGATGTTATCGGCCAGCCCTCTCTTGCATCTGTATCTTTTTTGCAGGGAAGAATTACATCAACACAAATGTTTGGAAATTTGTCAGCCGATTCTATCACTGTTGACAAAGATATCCCTTTCGGTATCTATTCCATACCAGAAATTTCCGGCATAGGCCTTACGGAAGAGATGGCAACTGAACTTGGCATCGATGTAACCGTAGGAAGGGCTTATTACGAGACCCTTACACGGGCCGATATAAATCACGACACGGAAGGTTTATTAAAACTGGTTTTCAGGACGGATAACCTGCAGCTACTTGGTGTTCATATTTTGGGAGAACATGCTACCGATCTCGTACATCTTGGCCAAAGCGTTATGGCTCATAATGGAACCATCAAATATTTTATTGAGCGGGTATTAAATTATCCGACGTACGGTGAGGCATATAAAATTGCTGCTTTTAACGGGCTGAACAGGGTTCATAAAACTGGTGTAAAATACAAGAATGTTCTCGGACTTGGAGAATAACAGGGATTCTTCACTAAACGGGTCTCAATATCAAACGTAATGAATCGCTTTTTTCAGGCCCATTGAATCTTTTGGCGGGTTTTGGGGTAATGATTTAACACCTTTATTTGCTGACTGTTTTGCCGCAAGGGCAAGGGCCATTGCATCCACAATGTCGTCTTCCTCGACCTCATTTCTCCGGTAGTCCTCCTTTATTACCCTGAAAAATTCAGCAGCTATTTCTTCATGATTGGTAATGAGATCGAGCCGGTGTCTCAACCCCTTTTTTGTATTTTTCTTCTGAAAGATCTTGCCACCATTCAGGTTCATAAAAATCAGTTCCGGGTGGCTTTCAAGCAAGATCTCCTGCAAATGATCATTTTCTGTTAAAAACTGGTCCAAAATCCTGATTTTTGGTGTAATATTCCACGCCTGCAGCGTGAGTTTCTTTTCCGTATACTCATAGCTTTGCATATTCGCTTCTACGTAGGATGGGGCATGAAGTGCCGGACGAATTGGCGGGCTAAACACACTCGACGCATAATCGGCACCCAGCTTTTTTCTCAACAGTTCATCACATTCACGGGTATACACCTCATCTTCAAGTCCAATTGGCATATCGATAAAAATCCGGTCAAAAGATTCGAGAATTGCTGCTAACTCATCATCTGTACGCAGAATTTTATAGAATGGGTTTCCATCATCAAAAGTAACGGCTATCCAACCGGCTTTACAGCCGTCTATTCCGGCAGTTTTCAATGTTTTATCAATTATTCAGTTTATTGATTTCGCTAAATGTTACTTGCTACTGACTTACGCAAAGCAATATGCAATTCTTTTAATTGATGCTCATCCACAACATCCGGAGAATTATCCATCAAACTTTGAGCTTTTTGGTTTTTTGGAAACGCAATAACATCACGTAAGCTTTGGGCTCCTGCCATCAGCATAATGATCCTGTCGAGCCCGAGGGCGATGCCACCGTGTGGCGGAGCTCCATACCGGAATGCATTGAGAAGAAAACCGAATTTATTTTCTGCTTCTTCTTTACCAATACCGAGTATGCTGAACACTTTTTGCTGAAGTTCAGTATCATGTATCCGCATAGAGCCGCCTCCTATTTCATTTCCGTTCAGAACCAAATCATACGCCCTGGCATTCACCTTCTCCGGAGATTCATCCAGCAAATGCAGATCTTCCGGACGGGGGGATGTAAACGGATGGTGAAGTGAATAATACCGCAGATCCTCACGCGACCATTCAAACAGCGGGAAATCGGTAACCCATAAAAATTTTGATTTGGATGTATCAACCAATCCAAAATCGGCACCAGCAATCAGCCGCAGGCCACCCATTTGATTATATACATCGGGATCAGGTCCGGCAAGTATAAGAACCAGGTCCCCTTCTCCGGCGCCTGCTTTAGCGGCCATTTGCCTCATCGTATCCTCATCGAGGAATTTGCCTACACTACAGGTAATCTCTCCACCCGAATTTTTCATAAAAATCATGCCGCCGGCACCGGTTTGTGATTTCGCTTTCTCGGTAAGCCTGTCTAAAGCGCCCCTGCCTAGTGACCCTTGTCCGGGAATGGTGATGGCAATAACACGGCCACCTTTTTCCACAGTTGACTGAAATATTTTAAAACCGGATTCTGCAACAATTTCAGATAAATCGCTTATAGGTACATCAAACCTCAGATCGGGTTTATCTGAACCATATCTGGTGATGGCCTCGCGATATGTAAGGCGCGGAAAGGGGGTTTCAACCTCAACACCCAGGTGAGTTCTCCAAATTTCTGCCATCAACTGCTCGTGTGTGGAGTAGATGACATCTTCGTTAATAAACGACATTTCCACATCAACCTGTGTAAATTCCGGCTGGCGGTCGGCCCTGAGGTCTTCATCACGGAAACATTTCACAATTTGGAAATAGCGGTCGAAACCGGAAACCATCAATAGCTGCTTATAGGTTTGCGGGCTTTGCGGAAGGGCAAAGAAGCGGCCGGCATTAACCCGGCTGGGTACCAGGTAGTCGCGTGCACCTTCGGGGGTTGACCGCATCAGGAACGGCGTCTCAACTTCAGCAAAATGCCTGGAATGATAAAATCTACGGATGCTGTGATACACCTCAGATCGCAGCAGCAGGTTTTTCTGCATTGAAGGCCTTCTGAGGTCAAGGTAACGGTAGCGCAGGCGTACCTCTTCGTTTGTGGCAATGTCGTCTTTAATTTCGAACGGGGGAGTCTGGGCTTTCGAATAAACATTCAGATCTGTTGCCTCCACCTCTATTTCGCCCGTTTTCATGTCAGGATTGACTGTCTCTTTATCGCGGGCCAAAACCGTTCCTTTGACACCAATCACATATTCGGAGCGTAACTGTTCTGCCTGTTGATGCAAATGTTTATTAGACTCATCAAAAACGACCTGAGTAATTCCGTATCGGTCCCTGAGATCAATGAAAATCAATCCGCCAAGATCACGCCTTGTGGAAATCCAGCCATTTAAAATAACCTCCTCTCCCTTATTATTTGTACCTAATTCACCACAAGTATGGGTTCGTAACCAGCTCATATAAAATATATATTGATTAAATCGTAATATTATCGTTTCGTATTTAATCGCCAAAAATAAACAATCTGACAACCATTCGCTTATATGAACTGTAAAGAATTATGCTGCACATCATTTTAACCCTGAACCTGTTCAGTAGTTTTTTTCTTTGCGGATTAATCTGGACCATTCAATTGGTTCATTATCCCACGTTCCATCATATCGATAAAACCAGATTTTCCAGGCATATCGCATTTCATGGTTTCAGGATTTCACTGATCGTAATTCCAGCAATGATAATTGAACTTGTTACTTCTACTGCCCTTGTACTGATTTCCATACCCTTTTTTAATTTTCACTTTGCCGGACTTATCGCTGTAATAGCCATATGGATCACCACATTCTTCGTTCAGGTACCGCTTCACAACAGCCTGTCACAACAAAGAAGTAAATACCTGATCCGTAAATTGATCCGGACAAATTGGTTACGAACTGCATTCTGGACTTTTAAAAGTTTACTTGGCATTGCAATATTATTCCTACTGGTTCCCTGAAAACAGCTGCTATCCGGCTGGTTTTAAAATTTGGAATGATTTTTAGATAGCCTGGCATTATTTCCGGTTAGTTGTATCAGTTAATAAATTTCTGCTGCAGATAAAACCTCAAGCTCGATTTCATGCGACTACCCCGGGCAACGCTGCCAGGACCTTACGGACTCTGACAGGTTTTTCTAATAATCAATACGAACCGGTTGTGGATGATGCCAATATTTAAATGATAAATATAAATTTTTCTTTACATTTTGGGAGAATGGTTTATATTCATAATTCAATTCATTTTATGAGACCATAAAGTGTGAAAATTATTCATATCATTATAGCGGAAGTTTTTGATATCTACAGGGCTGGCCTCAATGCTGTATTGAATGAGTATGCGAATTTCAGGGTCGTTGACAGTGTTAAAACTGCAAAGGATCTTCTGAAAGCCTACAAAAAAAATTCGAAGGCCGTTTGTATGGTTTCAAGCAGCCTCCCCGACAGCAACATTCATGAATTAATGAAGGAACTAAAAAAAATAAATCCCCAGGCCAGGGCAATAATTCTCACCCATTCCACTGATCTTGCACATCTGAATCAATCCCTTAAAGCAGGTATAAAAGGTTACTTAACAAAAAATGTAACGGTGGATGAACTTACGGATGTGATTCTTGTTGTTGAATCGGGCGAGCAGGGTTTCAGCAAGTCAGTGTCCCAGGCTATGATAGGCAAATATGCCGATATTACAAGAAGGGGAGGACTGCCGGGCAAGAAAACCATTACAAAAAGAGAAAAAGAAATTATGAAACTTATTGTTGAGGGACATACGAGTGCCGAAATTGCCAAACAACTCTACATCAGCACCCGTACGGTTGAAACACACCGATCGAACCTCATGAATAAGCTTGAGCTTAAAAATACGGCGGAACTGGTACGTTTCGCGATTGAAGAGCAAAACCTGCTATAAACCGTCTCTACGTATATATACGTAGACAAATTACGATAAAATACTTATTGCACAAGCCCCTTGATAAACCTATGTTAAATTTGCAAATGGGGTAATAGCCGTCTGTAGATGATATTTAGCAGCATTCTTTGACCGGAATGCTGCTAATTTTTTGTACACCGGTTTCCACACTTCCATTCCCGCTTAAGCTTTTCTATTTTGTGAGTAAAATAAATCACTCCGATGTGCTCCATGGTTATCGCAAAACTTTCACATTCTCACCATTCTTTAGAAAGCGAAAAGCCTGTAAACCTTTTATGGACCGGTGGCTGGGACTCTACTTTCAGGCTGATGCAATTATTGCTGGTAGAGAAGGTTGCGGTGCAACCATATTACATTATCGATTACAGGAGAGAATCGATTGGCATGGAATTTAAATCGATGCGTTACCTCAGGAAAAAAATCACGGAAACTTATCCCGAAACACGGAAATTATTACTACCAACTATTCATTCTGAGCTGGAATCAATCAACCCGGATAAACAAATTACCGAGTCTTACCTTAAAATAACAACTTACCGGCACCTCGGTGATCAGTACGACTGGCTCACACGGTTTTGTAAACAACACAACATCGGCAAAATAGAAATCGCTATTGAAAAATTTTTAGACCATAATGAACTCAGCATTTTCCCTTACCTGTATAACCCGGATGATTATCCCACTTTTAAAAAACCAGACTATTACGATATCGTGAAACCGGAATTGGATTTCCTGTTCGGTTATTTCAAGATACCGCTTAAAGACACAACTAAACCGATGATGCTCCAATATGCCAGGGAAAAAGGATGGATGAACGAAATTATGGATAAAACCTGGTTTTGTTACCGACCCACCCGTTTAAACTTGCCGTGTGGTTTATGCAAGCCATGCGAGCAAGTTATGGACATCCGATTTGGATGGAGAATTCCGCTGCACAGACGGGGATTGTACTATCTGAGAAAATGGAAGCGAAGGATTTTTTGATGGCTCCGTGGGTGCATGGATTTCAGTTTTTAGTGTTTAGTTGGTGATTGTTGATGCCTAAATATGGTTTATATTTTTAGTTTACTCTTCATGGCAACCAATTTTGTGGACACATTTTATTAAATCACACAAATAGAGATGAGATTCATTATATGTATTCGGCTATTACCAATTTCGATGATATCCCTCCATGTATTCACTTCCACCCGACCTCTGTAATCCTGATATAGGCGGGCTCTGCTTAGTCGGATGACACAACCCTTCCAACCCTGAGATATTGGGATTTTCGCTATCGCCCCAACTTTTCATCCCCACAAGCATGTTGTGACTGTCGCTATCGCTCCAGCTTTTTGCTTCGCGGTAATCACTACGCTCCGCTGCGTGGGATAAATGAGGAGCACTGACGCTCTAAGCACTTTTCACTTTTCACTTTTCACTTCTTATACATTAAATTAATGGTAGAACAAATATTACATTTACTGCCATGGCTTCAAACCTCCGGTTTCAAATTATCATTGATACTAAGGATATTTTCATCAGCACCACGCCGGATGGCAAAATCCGGGTAAACATAACCGGTATAGAACTGGAACAGCTCGATAACATCGTAGATGCGGTTCAGGATGCCGGTAATGAAGCTGCCGAATATTTCCTCAACCTTGTGAACAAAAAACTTTTACCTGGCAAGGATATTCATACTCCGGACTAATAGATCGTTTCAACCCAAATTAAGCAGCTTTTTGCTTGATTTGCTCACTGTAGATTTTTCGTTTGCGAAGTTTTCTAAGGTTCATAGCTTTGTAATTATGTGGTCAAGCTATATTAGGGATGGACAAAGTATCCAGTATCCCGTATCCAGTATCCAGTATCCCGTTACCCCACAAACCGCCCTAAGTCATTACTTTACCCATTTTCCATTCAGCATTACACGGGTGATATTGTACATGTTTCGGATATCCATATCAGGAGACCCATCCACAAGCACCAGGTCTGCAATTTTTCCGTTTTCAATACTTCCGATGCGCTGCTCTGACCGCAAATAGCGTGCATTTTGGATGGTACTGCTGCTGATAACTTCGAGTGGGCTGAGACCGGCCTCAGCCAGCATCTCCATCTCCCTCTGATACGACCATCCAAAAGTGGCATGTTGGATACCGTAAACATGAGATCCGGTCACAATCTTCATCCCTGCACGATTTGCCATTTCCGTGAATTTCAGCATGTTTCGAAACCCCTCAACATGATAATCTTCCACACCTTCTTCTCCCTCCCGGCGTTCAAATAGTGCCAGTGTTGGTGAAAAGACCACATTGTTTTGAATTGCAAGCCCTATCACCTCCTTAACCCGTTCGTGCTCAAGATCAATTTTTGACCATAGCCTGTAACGCTCGTCACTTCGTGCATTATCGTCGTTTTTTACCGAATTTTTAAACTCACGGGCATCAGCGGTATCAGCCAGCGCTGTTCCAAAGGATGTAACGTGTTCAATTCCGTTCACTCCGGCACGAATGGCGTCATCCGCATCTACCAACTCGAGGTGAGCCATAACCGGGACACCGGCCTCACGTGCGGTTTTGGTTACATCATCATAATATTCAAGCGGCAGCCGGTAATATATTTTTATGCCGGTCCCTCCTTCTTCCACATGTTTTCTGACCGTCTCACGGGCATGTGCCCCGTCCCTGACTACAACGGCCTGCTGCGGCCATACCGGCGGGAAACCGTCAAGATGAGCGCCGGTCAGAAATACCCTCGGCAGTGGTTTGTCAGTAAAATTCAGTGATTGGTAAAAGCTGAAAGGATGGCCGGGATCACGCAGGGAAGTGACACCTCTCTGAAGGTAGTCTGAGAGCAGGTCATTATTCATGATAGAATGAAAATGTGCATCTATAAGCCCGGGTATAAGTGTTTTCCCGGATGCATCAAATCTTTCGGCATCAGCCGGTATCTCTATGTCATAACGGCTGCCTGCAGCGATAATACGATTGTTTTTCACGATTACTACCGCATCATCAACAGGCGGTCCTCCGAGACCGTCTATTAAGCGTGCCCCGTTAATCGCGATAAGGGATTCCTCTTTGGGCGCTTCGGCAGGATTCACCTCCTCCAGTGGTTTGATCAGCATCGACCTTAGTTCGTCGTATAACACTTGCTGCATTTCCGGACCGAAGCGGTTATAATCAAATGCTGTTTTGAAACGCAGATGTTCTCCCGCTCCCATTCTTTCAAATACCGGACGTACCTGCTGAACGGCGTTCTTTACCTCTTCAGGCACTGCCTGTGTATCTATCTTTGGAGTGATAACCGAAACTTTCCTGGGGGCTACAGCGGCCATCACCTCGTGATAATCATAGGGAACATGCTTTTCCTTCCCGATAAAATCGGCCAGCCAGGGCTGGAGCGGATAGTGCTTCGACCACCGGGCCAGCCCTCCGGTGTGTTTCTCTTCGGTATCCAGCCGCATTGGAGTAAATCCGGCGATCGAAATCACCCCTGCAATGCGCTCATCAAGCGCTGCCGCATGCAGAGCCGCGCGCCCTCCCATCGCAAATCCAAGCAGATAGATCTGGCCAGTATCCAAAAAACCGGTATCCCCGAATTCATCATATTCGGTGAGCGGTTCATAGATCAGCGCGTTGACGGCCTGCTTAATATCATGCACCATTTTGCCGAGCAGTGTCCATCCGGGATAGCGCTCATAAAACCGTGAGGCCTCTTCAATCCGGGTTCCATGACCAATTTGATCAAATGCAAATACGGCATAACCTTGTGCCGCAAGTGCGAGGGTTGTGGGATGACCGCGCCGGTAACCAGCCCGATAACCATTTGAAACTGAGATGGGATGAATCCAGATGATGACGGGAAGTATATCGCCTCGTTCCACCGCTTCCTCCGGGTAGTAAATATCACCGGCGATATAATTACCAAAATTCAGGGATAATGAACCGATTCCCTCATAAGCCGAACCCGGCGCCCTTCTGCTTAACATACTCGAAATGTAGCCTCTTTCCGAACCGTAACTCCCTGCAAAGCTTGTTGCCTCCGGTGGTGCTGTACCCAGGCCGGCCCGTATCCGTTTGCGTATGTCCATCGAATAATTATCCCACTGCTGGTGGAAGTCATCTAATTCCGCAATATCGGAAAGCAGGTCATCCGGTGATTTATCCGGAAAATCATCCGGGCTAAGGCGTTCCGGCACAGTGCGTTCCCAATCTTGAAAAGCAGGATAAAGCGCATCATTTACTACTCCCACCAGTGGTTTACGGTTGAGCTGTACATCCAGCCAGTCAAGATATTCCTCGATATCGCGCGCTTTTGTCTCGTGGGTGCCTGGTCGGTAAAGAAGCTGGATATTATCTCCGGCCCCCAATAGGTCATACACTTTTTTTGCGGATCGCCAGGAGTGCTCAATATCCCATACGCTTTCCACATTGTCATTCAAAGCAACAGCATAGAGAAAAGGTGCCGGAGCAATGGCTGCAACCATATTTGGGGTGTCGATGGGCAGTTTATCTTCCCGGCCGGTAAAAAAGCGAAGCCTGGGATGGAACCAGTCGGGGAAACGCCGGGTTAGAATCTCAATGCCCTCAGCGAACTCCGATTCCGAAAAAAAGCGAAAGGTATTCACACCGCCCGCGCCGGAACTGCTGGAAATAATCGCACCAAAACGGGGATCAAGTGCACCTGCAATCACAGACAGCTTACCATTGCGGGAGTGACCGGTAAGAGCCACTTTATCCTGCTCTATGAAGTCAAGTGTTTCAAGGTAATCCAAAACGCGGCTCGCACCCCAGGCCCTGCGGGCCATCAGTGACCAGTCATAATCAGGATAAACATTCAGCCAGGCTTCGGTATCGTCTTTAGAGTCGGCACCTGCATAGACAACACCTGCGTACCCACGGCTGACCGCTACCAATGCCCAGCGGCGGTGATTGTCCTGGGTCATGAAAACCGGGAACGGGCCTTCCCCTTTTGGCAGGATCATTTCAAAAGAGAGTGTGGCTTTATGATCCGGCCCGAACTCCAGTACGATATCATGAATTGTTATATGATTTTCATTCCTGATCGTTTCCTTTTTTACACGCAGGTTTCGGGGCGGTTCAGGCACCTTCCCGATCAGCCATTGCATCATCTGCTTGCGAATCTCCTCCTGCCTCAACGGCCACTCTGCAGCTAATATAACAGGTTCACCGTTCTCCATCCGGAGCGGATCGGGAATAAACGGGATACTTTTTATCGCTTCGAAATCCGGCGGCAATTCACCCGTTTCGTTAAGCCACCTAATCCATTTATTTCGTTCATCCGGCCATTCATTTTCTGCCGGAAAGAGCAGGTGCATCTCCTCCAGGTAAGCCCGTCTCCTTTCTTCAGATTCGCCGTTTGATTGAGCCAGTGCCGGCAAGTAGCCTGATATTATTATTCCTGCACATATAACACACCGGAGTACCACTCCGCGAATACCCCACGCTTCCTGCATAAACAAGTAATTTTTGATTTTAATGAAATAATGGCGTCACAGAAGAATTCGTAACGATTCAGATAATTAAAGAAATCAAAACCAATTATCCCAGATGATACTTCAGGATTTTGGGTTAGCCAGAGGTCAAACATTTTTTCCAAAAGAAGAGGATGCGCCTGTACAATGGTAATAAGTTTGAAAATAACCCGGAATTCATTCATATTTTAGAATCCGTGAAAGTTTGAATTTGGTGCTTGAATTTTGAATTTATTGACATTTTTGGTCAGATTTTTAATTTAAAAACATCAATCACTTATAAAACTAACAGGTTATGAATGATCAAATAAAAGAAAGCGATTGGAAAATTTATAAGAAATTGAGGCCATTGGCATTACAGCGTTATTGTGAAAGGGTGTTGGGAGATGTTGATAAGGTAATCCGGAATAGCGGCCTCTCGGTTACGTGCAGATCGGTTACAATCTGTTGGTGAATATTGGTCCGGTACAATCGATGCATTGACCTCAGAGGGATACCGGGTAATTGCGCCAGATCAAATAGGCTTCGGACGTTCATCCAAACCGATCATCCCGTACAGTTTTCAAAAGAAGGCAGCCAATACACGAATGCTGCTGGATGAACTCGGCATAGAAGAGGTTGCCATTGTTGGTCATTCGATGGGCGGAATGCTTGCCATACGTTTCGCATTCACCTATCCGGAGACTACCTCGCAACTGGTGCTGGTGAATATGATCGGAAAGAAAGATTTCCGGAAGATTCGTCCCTGGCAAAGCACCGAAGAAATCTACAAAGAGAGCCTGGATTGGAAGTTTGAGGAAATCCGCGCCAGCCAGGAGCGCTACTATGTAGAGTGGGATGATAGATATGATAAATATATCCGGATTCACTATGGATGGCGTCTGAGCCCCGAATGGCCGCGAATAGCTTTGGTCCGGGCGCTGAACCGCCAGATGGTCTACTCCCAGCCGGTAGAATATGAATTTCCACATATAAAGGTGCCCACCCTGATTCTTTCCGGTAAAGAGGACGTCCGGGATTTTGTCGAACTTGCGCGTAGTACATGCGATTTAATTCCAGACTATGAGCTTTCACTGCTGGAGAATGTGGGCCATAATCCACACTTTGAGGCACCCGGACCATTTCATGACAGGCTCATAGAGTTTTTGAACAGTGTTCAGAAATAATGATTTAGAAACAAAACATGAATACAACTGCAATCTCAAAGCTGCCCCCTCAACCAGCCCTTATCGGTTGGCAAGGGGCCTTGCCGGTACACCTTTAAAACTAATCTGAACAGGTTTGATTTTTCCATCGCTGTCAAATTCCATTTTTTCAATACTTACAACCCTGCGATTATGATGGGTTTCTTCCAGTGGCCTTCTGTGATAAACAATGTAATACTCATCCTCACCCGGTATCTGGAGTACTGAGTGATGGCCTGCACCTGTTGCAACAGCAGGGTCCTGCTGAAGTATGATTTCTTCTCTTTCGAATGGCCCCAGGGGGTTGTCTGAAATGGCATAAGCTACCCTGTAATTTGGTCCGCCCCATCCCCCTTCCGACCACATAAAATAATATTTTCCATTCCGGATAAACATAAATGGTCCTTCAACATAACCCTCCGGTGTTATCTCCTTATAAACCGTTCCATCCTCAAAAGGGATCAGTCCGGTAAAGTCATCATTAAGCATTACAACATTACAATGCCCCCAACCCCCGTAATACATATAATATGTTCCGTCTGAATCTCTGAAAACATATTGGTCGATCGGCTGGGCTCCGTTAACAATCTCATTTATCAAAGGTTTTCCGAGCAGGTCTTTGTATGGCCCTTCCGGCCGGTCTGAAACAGCTACCCCTATCCCGCCAACCTGGCCTTCATGCACATCATTGGCTGCAAAGAAGAAATAATATTTTTCATCTTTTTTTATGGATGCCGGTGCCCACATGGCACTATCGGCCCACTGTACTGCCAGTGTATCGATAATGCGTTCATGTTTTGTCCAGTTAACCAGGTCGGGTGAAGAGAACGCATCGAAAAAAACCTGCTTGTGGTAATAATCCGAGTATGTAGGAAATATCCAATAGGTGTCATCATAAACACGTGAAGCGGGGTCTGCATACCATCCGTCGAAAAGAGGATTTCCGGAATAATTAATTTCTTCATTTTCGGGTGACTTGTTGCAGGCTGTTGTGAATAAAATAACAGAAAGAAAAAATAAAAGGTTTTTCATAACGATTGGCAATACTCTGATTTGAGGTAATTTAATTATTGTGGTAATACCTCAAATTTAGTGATTAAATTGTGAAAAATGCTCAGAACGTCAGCGCTCCTGATTTATCCCACATAGCGAAGTGATTCCCGCGCAGTGAAAAGCTGGAGCGATAACGATAGTCCAGACACACCGTTTAGTAAACAAAATTTTAAAACTCAAAAACTCCGATTCAAAGTAACAGAAAATTAATCGAATCCTCTTAAACAGTAGCATAACAAAAAACTTTCATTTTGATAGGCTTTATATATCAATTAATAACTTATACTTAGAAGACCTGCAAAGTTCATAATAAAACAATAAAAAAATATTTACTATTTAGAATATGTCTAAATAGAACGATAGTAAATTGCCCCCCAACAGCTTCTACAGAGTCACCTAAAATCGTTCTCGAAAAAACATAATTTGTACATGTTGACGGGCATCAGTAAAAGTGTTTACTTACAGTAGATTCATTGATCATCTAACGATGACTGATGATTCAGGATCAGGGAATTTTGGAGGCGATAGTTCCCGGGTGTAAAAAGCCAGGGTATCTGCCGCAAGGCAGAAAAAATCGCACTGAAATGAACTGACACCGGAGCCTTCTTCTTAGGAACAAGAGCTGTCGGCCCGGATGGTGCGAACTACGGTTCAAGTCATCTTGTAAGATGTACAGAATGCCTAACCGGTATCGCTGTTATTTGCCGAAGACTCCCTGAGAGGGAGGTTTTTTTTTGCCTATCAGCAATTGCAACTTAAAAATCGGATGACTTAACAGGGAAGCTCACAGCCAACTCCATAAACAGTCATCCGTTGAAAATTTTAAACTTTCTCCTTTATACAAAAGGGGTTATGCCAGGCATGGGAACTTTCAGATCGCTGAATTTCGGTATAGTTTCCCAGCTGAGATTATCGGGGCCTAATTGCTCCTCTGAGTTCAACGCCTGTTCAACTGAAATTCTTCTTCCGGTATAGGCGGCCATGCGACCCATAATAGCTACCAGTGTACTGTTCGTCATGTATTCCCCATCATTGATAGGAATACCCCGGCGAATTGCAGCAAACAATTCATCATGCTGGGTTTGGTACATATTATTCTCTTCACCATCATATGACCAGTTATTTCGCGCACTTATTGAATGCTGATTCCGTGAAACACTCGCGATGGCAACACCATCAGAACCGTAGATCTCGGCTTTATAACTATTTTCACAGTTTGGCTGCTGCCTGCTGAAATGAAATCCTTTCGCGCCATTTGCATACTCGTAGGTTATGGCAAAGTGATCGTATATATCGCCAAACTCAGGTTCAACCCTTACCTGTCTGCCACCGGTTCCCATAGCACTTACAGGAAGCTGATCTCCCATTGCCCACTGCATAAAGTCGATACTGTGCACTGCCTGTTCCACAATGTGGTCGCCGGACATCCAGTTATAATAAATCCAGTTTCTCAACTGGAACTCTTCGTCGCTCCAATCGGCAGGCCTTTGGTCGAATCGGGCAGCACCGGTATTATATGTATTGTAGATGGTTCTGATATCACCTACCGCACCATTAAGAATCCGTTCATAAATTGCCCTTTTGGGATAATGATACCGCCAGCAAAAACCTGAAACTATGGAGAGCTCTTTCTCCCGGGCTTTCCTTACTGCTTCAAACATCCTGCGAACTCCGGGAGCATCCACAGCAACAGGCTTTTCGACAAACATATGAAGCCCTGCATCAACTGAAGCCTCAACATGGCCGGGCCTAAAACCCGGAGGCGCTCCGTGGATCACAACATCTATACCGGAACTAATTACATCTTTATATGAATCAAATCCAACGAACTGGCGCTCTTCAGGTACATTAATCTTATCGCCATGTCGTTGTCTAAGTACAAAAAGTGCGTTCTCAATCTTGTCCGGAAAAATATCACATACGGCAACAAGTTCAACATTCGGATCCGCATTCAGTGCCTGGTTCGCGGCACCTGTACCACGGCCGCCACAACCGATAAGCCCAACCTTTAGTTTAACATCCGGGCTCAGTGCCTTGTCGCTCACCAAAGCTTCCTGGGTAGAACATGCAGTAAGGGGCAGCATAGTTCCTGCAACGGCCATACTTGATAATTTTAAAAATTCTCGTCTGTTATGTTTCTTCATTTCTGTTTATTCGTGAGATTTATAAATGAGATTGGAACCTGTTATTTAATAAAATTCTTGGAGTCTGTTTGACTCAATTCTTTTTTATCCTAACGTTTAAGATTTAAAAAACCTGATTC
Source organism: Balneolaceae bacterium (assembly GCA_007694095.1). Lineage (GTDB taxonomy): Bacteria > Bacteroidota > Rhodothermia > Balneolales > Balneolaceae > Rhodohalobacter. The sequence goes on from RECI01000176.1 coordinate 50,160, forward strand.
ACAGACAAGCGTATTTCTTTTCTTTAAAGTAAAATTTTGTTCAGAAGCGAAAGTGATTGTAAAACGTATGTAATTAATCTAAATTTTCATTGCCAGGGAATAGATGCCGTTTCCTTTGTTATTTTTGGTATATACATCAGCAAGATTCATCAAAAGGCAAAATGGCAGTACAACCGGGTAGTAAAAAAGTAAGGGAAATATTGCAAAAAGTTTCAGTTTATTGAACCCGATCATAGGCCATTTTACTGAAATAATCCATGACAGCCTACCCCAGTATCCATAGGTGTAGTGTGTTTTTTCGGGCAACAAATCAGCTTCTATCAGTTTTTTTTCTATATCGTCTTTTGAATAACCGGTACGCGCGTGCTCGCCTACAAATGAGTTTTCCACTCCGGCATCACTCTCTGAATAGTGTGATGGTGAGTGCATCAGGAAAAAACCACCTCTTTTCAGGCAGTTACTCAGGTTTTTGATAACTCTCTCATCCTCTTCGATGTGTTCAAGAACATCAATACAGATCACGGCATCGAACTTGTCTTTTGATACATATTCCAATAGATCGGCCTTTTCAAAGGAAATTCTTCCTTTATTCATCTCATCCCGAAAAAAATGGCGGTTATCCTCAAGATAATCTTCTTTTACATCCACGCTGTTAATTCGTATATGTTCAAACTTTTCCAGCAAAAAACGGTCGTACTGACCAAAACCAGAACCCGCATCCAGCAAACTCCAGGTTCCCTGCCGATCAAGTTCCCCGCCTTTCTCCAACAGAATTCGCCTCATGTGCCAGCTGCGCAGAAAGAACATGTCGAGCAAAAAATAAAATAGCCTTCGCAATTTATTTGAACCCTTGATAATTCCAGCAAAAGAATTTTTTACAGGATCATAGTCAATTTTACTCATAAACCTATTTTCTCATATATGCCCGGTTTTTGATCTTTTACCTGCCCCTTGTTGATCATCTCTCCTAAAAAGCCGATAGAAAAAAACTGAACTCCAACCACAATTAAAAGAATTCCAAGAAACAGGAGAGGCCGGTTTGCAAGGGGTTCACCCAGAAAAATTTTGAGATAGGCAAGCCAGCCGCTGATTGCCGCACCTGTGATCAAAAATAAAACACCGAATAATCCGAAAAAATGCATCGGCCGGTGCATATACCGGTTTACAAATAACAATGTAAGAAGGTCCAAAAACCCGTTCAAAAACCTGGAAATCCCAAATTTTGTTTTCCCGTATTTCCTGGGGTGATGTTTAACCACTTTTTCTGATATTTTGCTAAACCCCTTCCACTTCGCCAGCAGCGGAACATACCTGTGCATTTCCCCGTACAGGAAAATACTATCTGTTACTTCTTTTCGATATGCTTTGAGACCACAGTTAAAATCATGTAGTTTTATTCCGGTTGTAAGCCTGGTAATGGCATTAAAAAATCGTGAAGGAACTGTTTTAGAAATGGGGTCGTGACGTACTTTTTTCCAACCGCTCACCATATCGGCGCCATCTTTAAGCATGGCCACCAGCTCCGGGATTTCAAACGGATCGTCCTGCATGTCTGCATCCATCGTAACAATATAGGTGCCTTTTGCAGCTTCAAACCCCGCCTGAAGTGCATCACTTTTCCCGTAATTTCTGCGGAACCTGATTGCTCTCACAAAGTGAAACTGACCGGATAACTTCGTAATAACGTCCCACGAAAAATCATCTGAACCGTCATCTACAAAGATTACTTCAAAAGAATAGCCGTCAACTGCCTTGATGATTTGATTTGTAAGTTCATGCAGTGACTGTTCTTCGTTGAATAGTGGAATCACTATACTTATCTCCGGTTTATTTCCGGTTTGATAATCAGTTTTATTTTCTTTTTTTGATGCCAAGAGCTTGCAAGTTCAATTATTTTACATGAACATATATACATACGTTTTCCAATCACAAAAATAAAAGATTTCGATGCCATGAAGAAACTCTATTATTCAATCGGTGAGATTAGCGAAATAACATCCGTTGAGCCACATGTTTTGCGCTATTGGGAAACAATTTTTAAAGAACTTTCACCAAGGAAAAATAAAGCCGGTAACCGGATTTATCGTGAAAAAGATATTACGTTTATCCTTCAGCTCAGGGAGCTTATCGTAGAAAAAAAATTCAGCACGGCAGGAGCCAAAAAAATTCTGGAAAAGCAAATCCAAGACTCCGGATCAAATCCGGAAGAAGAAGCAGATTTACCTTACGAAACTCAAAAAGATCTGAAAGAAATCAGGCTTTTTCTGCAAAAACTGGCAGAAAAATTATAAATCAATTCAGGCCGCTTCAATCGTTTTAGTGGATGCAAACCCTGTAATCAGCAGGTAGAGCAGTTGTGCACAGATAAGGATTGCCACACTCACAAGATGCATCACCTGGAGAACCCCCGGCATATCAAACCACTCCATCCCGACCCCGATAAAAATCTGAAGTACAATCAATCCGCCAATTATCCATCCGATGAATTTCAGGCGTTCCGGGGCATTCAATTTTTTATTTTGATAAATCAATACTCCGGCAAGAATGACTAAAAGCCAGGAAAAGCTTCGGTGTACTTCATAGAGCCAGCCAAGGGTATCGATCCATGCTGTTCGGGGTAAAATCAATACATTTTTTGCTACATCAACGGATTCCCGTACCTGGGTACCGAGTACAAGCTGAATCAGGGTCAAAAAAAGAACACCACCCGAAATCCACAACAATTTCCGTTTTGTTCCATCACAAATGGAAATACTTAACCGGCTGCTCATGGCGCGGAATGTGGCAAACAAAAGGGCAGCCAGGATAATCATGGCAACTACCATGTGAATCGTAATCATACCCGCGCTTAGACCAGAGCGGACCACCTGGCCTCCAAGCCAGCCCTGAAACAGCACAAGAATAAACGCAAAACCTGACGTTACTGTGATTAACCTATCAGTTTTCCTGTATTTAAATGAAAGAGCGAAAGTCAGGGTTATTAAAAATCCAATCAGAACACCTACAAGCCGGTTCACATACTCGAGCCAGGTGTGCAGAGGGTTAAAAAGGGAAGCATCATACTGTGGCGGCAAATCGGCTGCATTAACAGGCGGTATCCACATTCCAAAACATTGCGGCCAGTCGGGGCAGCCCAGGCCCGCACCCACTGCACGTACAAGACCGCCGATAAATATAAGCACAAGGGTAGCAATCACAGTTGTGAGTGCAGTTTTTTGGTAAAGATTCAGATTCATTCAGATTTCACAATTATTTGAGATGTTTTTAGCGGCTTAAATTGCCTGCAACAACGTAAAGTTTACTTTAATAATTTGAATTGGATATTAATTTCACATATCACTTTCAAAATGGTTAATTTCTGCCGTCTAAAAATAAGCCCAATTCATGAACAGAGCTACTGCCGAAAATTTTACTTTTAAGAATATTATCGGGATTGTGAGCACCTATTATGAGCTAACCAAGCCAGGGATCACATTTTCTGTACTTGCTAGCATGCTTATCGGTTTTCTGATGGGCTCGGCTGCCGGGATTGATATTATGCTTATGATACACGCAGCCCTTGGCACTTACCTGATCGCTGCCGGAACTTCTGCCCATAATATGTTTCTGGAACGCGATCTTGATGGTCTCATGAAACGGACCAGCAAACGGCCGCTGCCTGCATACCGTATTGAACCCAGGCAAAGTTTTATATTTTCGATGACTCTCATCTTACTTGGCCTTGCTTACCTGCTGATGATGGTAAACATCATTGCCGGTTTGGTTTCTCTTGCTACAACGGTAATATATCTTTTCGCTTATACTCCTTTGAAGCGGGTCTCGGCTTTAAATGTATTTGTTGGTGCCATTCCGGGTGCCTTGCCCGTAGTAGGCGGTTGGGCAGCTGCAACCGGCACTGTTTTTGAGCATGGAATGTGGATTCTTTTTGGAATTATTTACTGCTGGCAAATTCCTCATGTAATCGCTATTGCCTGGGTTTGTAAAGGCGACTATGAACACGCAGGTTTTAAAATGCTCCCTAAAAACGATCCTCACGGCTTAAAAGCTGCTGTCTGGATCATTGTGCCATTACTCATACTTTTCCCAACTGTTTATAAACTATATGTGATGGATCTTGTGAGCTGGATATATCTCGGCGGGGCATTATTAACAACAGTTGGATATCTCTATTACGGTATTCGATTTGCCATCGCAAGAGATAAGCTCACCGCGAAACCCCTCATGTTTGCCTCGTTCGTTTACCTGCCGCTTATCTGGATTTTTATTTTCACCGATTGGGTAATTTTATAATCGGGTAATAGTACTCCATATAGAGATTGCCGGGGAACTAATCTCCTGGTGAGCTCCAAACAAATCGATACCCACGAAAAGAACTCCGTTTTAACCCGGATCTCTTGGCTTGGTGAGATATCCGGGTTAAGCTTCAGCATACTTGAAATTTGGATCGCCAAATTTTTTAAGTGTCCGGTAGTGAGATGCCACAGCCTCTGAAAACGTCTCGTGCTGGTTGTAGGGAATACCGAACTCATTGGCGGTTTTTTCTACGATGTGGCTTATGTCGGGGTAATGGATACTGCAAACTTTTGGAAAAAGGTGATGTTCTATCTGGAAGTTGAGGCCACCAACATACCAGCATAACAGTTTGTTTTTTCTCGCAAAGTTATTGGTTGTCACCATTTCATGAATCACCCAGTGCTCATCTATCATGTTATTTTCATCAGGCGTTGGGTGATCTGTTTCCTCAACCACATGTGCCAGCTGGAAAATAATCCCGAGAATTAACCCGGCCGTAAGGTGAAGTGTTACAAAACCGATAACCAGATGATACCAGGCTATTTCAAGCAATAACATCGGTATAGCAAGCATATAGAAGTAATAAAAAGCTTTTGTGCCGATCAAAATTAAAAGTTCACTAACCGGATGGTTTTTATTGTCGTAAGGCCCAATATTAGCCTTGAAAAAGTTCTTGTAATCTTTGATAAAAACCCAAAAAAGTGTTGCAAAACTATATGCAAAAAAAGCCAGGATGTGTTGCACCCGGTGTACGGCCTTGTACTCTGAGTGTGGTGATAACCGGATGAAATCAGCTACTTCCAAATCTTCATCATGTCCATGAATATTGGTGTATGTGTGATGTATAATGTTATGGGTAATTTTCCAGATGTAACCGTTTGCCCCTAACAAGTCGAATGTATATCCAAGCGCTGAATTCACATATTTATTCGATGAATAGGCGCCATGTAACGCGTCATGAGATACCGAAAATCCGATTCCTGCCATACCTATACCCATCAAAAAAGTGAGAAACCACATCACATTTAACGAGAAATTGCCTGATATGATAAGGAAGTATGACCCGAAATAGAGTGTTAACAAAATGATGGTTTTCAACACCATCTGGAAATTGGCATGCTTTGAAATTCCCTTTTCATCAAAATAGTCATTCACCCTCTGCTTTACAGTTTGACTGAATTCCCTGCTTATTCGATTATTGAACGTTACCTTTTGTACAGTGCCCATAGTTTATTTAAATAATTTGTACCAAGTTACATAGTTATAATAACTTTGTACAGTAATTATATTGTTACCATTTTATTCCACATTCGATCGTCCGGTGCCTCTATTCAGGAGTCCTTGACCCCAAGAGGGTTGTGTTCCTTTGGTGACAGCTTGGATGGCGGCCTCAGCTCCATTCTGGCCTTGTTTATGACAGACAGGATACTGATCCATGGGGATGTCTGTGGCACGTCCCGGGTACATCATATGGCAGGATACTTTGATGGATTTGCGGAATTCATCATGCCATATACTTTTTCGATGATATCTTCCGCATTTGGTTTGGAAAAGTAATCGCCATCTGATGCAAATGCCGGGCGATGTGGTTTGGCGGCCAGGCAGGTTGCCTCAGAGTCGAGATAGTTGAAGCCGCCGTGTTCGTCGATCACTTTTTGCATCATGAAAGCTGTTGCCCCGCCGGGAACATCTTCATCTACAAAAAGAATCCTGTTGGTTTTTTTCAGGGATTCCAGAATAACCCGGTTCCGGTCGAATGGCAACAGGGTTCTTACATCAATCAATTCGACGGAAATACCCAGTTCAGTTAAATCGGGCAGAACAGTTTCTATAAGATTGCAGGTTGATCCGTACGATACAAGGGTAATATCACTGCCTTCATGGATAACTTTCGGTATGCCAAGCGGCACGGTAAATTCTCCGAGGTTTTCCGGCATTTTTTCTTTTAACCTGTAAGAATTCAGCGGTTCAATTACTATGGCTGGATCATCACCCTGCATCAGTGTGTTGTAAAAACCTGCCGCATCGGTCAAATTGCGCGGCACACAAACATACACGCCTCTCACTCCATGGATAATCATTCCCATAGGCGAACCGGCATGCCATATACCTTCGAGTCTGTGCCCGCGAGTTCTTACAATAAGCGGATAAGCCTGCCCGCCTTTCGTCCGGTAACGCAGGCTTGCTACATCGTCACTTAGCCCCTGAAAGCAGAAAAGCAGGTAATCAAGATACTGAATCTCGGCTATTGGCCTTAATCCGCGAAGAGATAACCCAATACCCTGCCCCAAAATAGTCGCTTCCCGGATACCGGTGTCACTCACACGGATTTCTCCATATTTCTCCTGCATTCCTTCGAGACCCAGGTTCACGTCACCCAGTTTACCTACATCTTCACCAAACACAATTGCATTGGGATATCGGGTAAAAAGTGCATCAAAATTGTTTCGGAGAACTACTCTTCCATCAGCTAACCGGCCATTTTTTACATAAACCGGCTCAATTTCCTTTACATGCAGCGGGGAAAATCGGGTTTCACTGTAAAGGTGCGAATTATAGCGTTCTTTGTTTAATGAATTTTGTTTTTCCAGCCAGCCTGCCAGCTCTTTTACAGGTTCAGATTCGACTCCACGTAAAGAAATTGCAGCCCGTCTTGCCGCTTTCATTACATCACGGCGTATCAATTTACTTTTCCTGGAAAGCGATGAATGCAGATCTTTTAATTTTAAAATATCTGGATGTTCATTTCCCACTTTTCCAAGAAGTTTTAAAAGTTCAGCCTTCTCTTTATTAATTGGGCTTTGAAATGCTTCCCAGGCTTTTTTCTGCTCTCGAAGAACTTCTTCCCTGGCTTCGGCATCTAACTGATCCAATTCCTTATCGTCCGCTATTTCTTCATTTATTATCCAGTTTCTGAACTTTTCGATACAACAGTGGTTTGTTTCCCATTCCAGCCTTTCATCACTCTTATACCGTTCATGAGAGCCTGAAGTCGAGTGGCCCAGAGGCTGTGTAACTTCGTCTACGTGAATGAGCACTGGAACATGTTCTTCCCTTGCTATGGCTTCCGCTTCACTGTAAACCGCTAATAGTTCTTCATAGTCCCAGGCTTTTACCGTAAAGATTTCAAAACCTTCTTCCGTCTGAGTCCGTTTAAATCCCTTAAGGGCTTTCGATATGCTTTCTTTTATTGTCTGATATTTTTTTTCAACCGAAATTCCGTAACCATCATCCCAAACGGATAACACCAGGGGAACCTGCAAAACTCCTGCTGCATTCATTGTTTCCCAGAAAAGCCCTTCAGAGGTACTGGCATCCCCGATTGTACCCCATGCAATTTCATTTCCATTGATCGAAAAGTCGGTCCAATCTTGCAGTTCAGTGCAATGGCGATAAATCTTTGAGGCCTGAGCAAGGCCAAGCAGTCTTGGCATCTGGCCGGCTGTAGGAGAAAGGTCGGCTGATGTATTTTTCATCTTTGTTTGCGACTTCCAGTTACCATCTTCATCAATAAGGCGAGTGGAATAATGGGAGTTCATTTGGCGGCCTGCTGAATTCGGCTCTTCATTTACGTCTGTATTCGCATAAACCTGGGCAAAAAATTGGGAAATGGTAAGTTCGTCAATTGCCAGCATGAATGTCTGATCGCGATAATAGCCGGAGCGAAAATCTCCTTTTTTGAAAAATTTGGCCATAACAAGCTGGGGTATCTCTTTTCCGTCACCAAAAATTCCAAATTTGGCTTTGCCGGTGAGTACCTCTTTTCTCCCCAAGAGCGAAATCTCGCGGCTTATACGCGCAATTTTATAATCCCTGAGGATTTCACTGGTTTGCACTTCGGAATATTTTATTTGTGTTGCTTCGCTGCTTGTCATGTCAAATTTATGCATCTGGTTATTTTCAGACTTTACCGAATTTTGACGGGCAAACCTATAATAAGATGTTGTGTACTATTTACAAAATCGGAGTAGAAAACAAGGGGGAATTTTCTCTCCCCCCTGTCCATTTTTTAAAAAACAGGTAAAAAATATTCGCAATTTGCGAATTAACGGCAGTTTATTCGGTAAAACCACCTTTTGTCATATTCATCGGGTTCAGAGCTTTCTCAAGTTCCTCATCCGATAAATTAGTCATTTCCCTGGCAACATCTATCACGGCTCTATCTTCCGCAAAGGCTGTTTTTGCAATCTTAGCAGCTTTATCATAGCCGATTAAAGGGTTCAGGGCAGTTACAAGAATCGGGTTTTTTCCAACCATCTGATTAATCACATCCTTTCGGGCAATCAGGCCGCTCACAGATTTATCTGCAAAGGTAGTGGCTGCATTGGCAAGTGTGCTGATGGATTGGAGCAGATTGTGTGCGGCTACAGGTAACATCACGTTCAATTCAAAATTTCCTGATTGTCCTGCAATTGTGATAGTTGCATCATTCCCGATAACCTGTGCACATACCATTGTGAGTGATTCTTCAATAACCGGGTTAACTTTCCCCGGCATTATGGATGAACCGGGCTGAAGTGCCATTAATTGAACTTCTCCAAGGCCGCTGTTAGGCCCGGAATTCATCCAGCGGAAATCGTTTCCGATTTTTAACAGGCTCACTGCAAGTGTCTTCAGCTGTCCGGATAATTCAACAGGAGCGTCAATTGTTGCTTGTGCTTCAAAGTGATTTTCAGCTTCAATAAAATCCACTTCTGTTTTTGAGGCCACTTCTTCGGCAAACCTGCGTCCAAACTCGCTATGAGTGTTAATCCCGGTACCAACTGCTGTTCCGCCCTGCGGCAGTTCTTTCATACGCACCAGGGCCGATTCTATCCGGCCTATAGATAGTTCGATCTGCCTTGCATAGCCACTGAATTCCTGTTCAATGGTAACCGGCATGGCGTCCATAAGGTGAGTGCGGCCTGTTTTAACTACATCCTTAAGTTCTTCGCCTTTTGCAAGCAATGTTTTATGCAAATGCTCAAGAGCAGGTATCAATTTATCTTTTACAGATAAAACAGCGGCTATACGGATTGCGGTTGGAATTACATCATTTGAGCTTTGACCAAAATTGACATGATCGTTGGGATGGATGTTTTTGTCACTTTCTGATTTTAGCTCATTGGCACGTTTTGCAATGATTTCATTCGCATTCATATTTGTTGAGGTGCCTGAACCTGTCTGGAAAATATCGAGTACAAAATCTTGGTTAAATTTGCCGTCAATAACTTCCTGTGATGCTTTTTGAATTGCATCGGCGGCTGCCGGATCAAGAAGCCCGAGGTCAGCATTTACTTTGGCGGCTGCCTGCTTGATGCGACCGACTGCCGCTATAAAATCAGCGCTGAATCGAATGTCGCTGATCTGAAAATTTTCTAATGCACGTTGTGTCTGAGCTCCGTAATAGGCGCCGGCTGGCACTTTTACTTCGCCCATGGAGTCTTTTTCAATTCTGAATTCTGCCATAATTATTTAGATATGTTTTTTGCGAAGCGGCTGCTTTTTTTCTTTTAGGATCCCTCTCTTTTTAAGGCGGATGTAACCGGTCAACTGACCGTAAACATGAGCTGAATAGCGCCGTGAACCAGGATCTTTTATTTACTATAAATTCAACCGCTGAACGCGTTAGTTGATAAACTTTTTATCCCTTTAAGGTAAGGCTTTTAAGGAAAATTCTGAAGAAAAACAGATAAATTAGTCCAGTTTTTTGCTGTACATACGGTAGCGTTTATCGAGAGTTCCCCCGATTTTTTCAGCTACCCGAAGCATCTGGATATTGTTTTCGAGTATCCAGCCTACTTCAGATGAATAGTAATTTCTAATGAGTCCATTTTCGATCGCTTCCCTGTGAAGCAACACATCAATACCACGACCCTGGTATTCAGGAATTACTCCCATCAACGCTGTACGTATTTTATTGATTTTTCTCTTGTTCCATAAAATTTTGAAAATCCCCACTGGAAATAAACGTCCGTTCATTTTTCTGAATATCTGGTTATAGTCGGGAAGTGCCACTGAAAAACCAACAGGCTCACCATTTATTTCGGCAATATGGGCAAAGTCATTGTCAACAATGGTTTTAAGGTCGGTGGCCAGGGCATCAAATTCTTCGTTACTCAGCGGAATGAAACCCCAGTTGTTTTTCCATGCCTTGTTAAATATTTCCTGTATAATTTTTACTTCATCGTGAATTTTGTTGAGACTTATTCTCCTGACATGGATTCCCGGCAGCCTTTTTTTTACAATTTCAACGGCACGATTGGCGCGATCGCGATCAACGCTATCCTGAGTTACAAGGTAGGTTAGCAAATCCATCTCTTTCTCGTAACCTGCTTCATGAATAATCTTGTCGTAATAAGGTTTATTGTATGGCATTAAAATAGATGGATATTTGTCAAAACCTTCAACAAGAAATCCGATTACATCCATCATACCCGGGTTTGCCGGTCCAAGCACATCTTCCATCCCTTTATCTTTCAGCCAGCCTTCGGCAGCTCTGAACAACAGGTTTACGGTTTCCTGATCATCATTACACTCAAAAAATCCAAAAAAACCTGTTTTCTTATTATGATAACTATTATAACGATGATCAATAATTGCAGCAATGCGTCCGGTCATAACTCCATTGAATTGTGCAGTAAACAGTGCTAACTCGGCATCTCTGAAAAACGGATTTTTATCCGTGTTTATGAGTTTACGCTGTTCAATAAGGAGAGGCGCCACCCAGTATTCATCATTTTTATAGTGCTCATATGGAAAAAGAATAAATTCTTTTTTCTCCCTGTTACTGGTGAGAAAAGAAATCTGGCGAGTGTTAGGACTGTTAATCACACCTAAACCTATCCAAAATTGATCAGGGATTTCCCGTTTTCATCGATAATTCCATGCTTGATTCCCACTTTTCGGAAGGCATCCAGGATTTGATCGAGGTGCTGGTCGGTATGGGTGGCCATATAGCTGGTCCGAACAAGAGCCTGCCCCGGGGGAACCGCCGGTGGCACCACAGCATTTACATAAACACCAGCTTCAAAAAGGTCTTTCCAGAATTGAAAGCAGCTGTACATATCCCCAACTACAACAGGTATTATGGGTGTCTGACTCGTCCAGACATTGAAACCGAGGTTTTTTAGTTCGGTACGCATGTAGGATGATATTTGCTCAAGCCTTTCAAGCCTCCATGGTTCTTCCTGTAATATTTCAAGTGATTTCAGAACGGTTGCAACATTTGCCGGTGGCATGCTGGCACTGAAAATATGTGCAGGTGATTTATGGCGAATGTATTCGATAACCGTACGGTCCCCCACTAAAAATCCCCCTAAAGACGCAAATGATTTAGAGAAAGTACCGCTGATCAGGTCCACATCATTCATTAATCCAAAAACTGATGCTGAGCCCCGGCCGCCTTCTCCCACCACGCCGATTGCGTGAGCATCATCAAGATATAAACCGGCTCCGAATTCTTTTGCCAGGGCAACCAGTTCGGGCACTTTTGCCAGTGTGCCCGACATGGAAAACACTCCATCCGTTACAATAATTTTTCCTGCATCAGCATCAGAGCGTTCCAGGAGTGACCGAAGGTGATCCATATCGTTGTGGCGATACCGAACAGTTTTTGCATTTGAAACCTGTGTACCAACTACAATACATGCGTGGTTATCTCTGTCGGAATAAATAATATCGTTACGATCGGCGATGGTCTGTATGGAGCCCTCATTGGTCTGATATCCAGTACTGAAAAGTACACAAGCCTCTTTTCTCATAAATACGGCAAGTTTATCCTCCAGTTCGAGATGCAGATCCAGTGTACCATTCAGGTATCTGGAACCCGTGCAGCCGGTACCATAGATAGAAATTACTTTTTGAGCGGCTTCTATGGTTCGCGGATCATTGGTCAGGCCAAGGTAATTATTAGAACCGGCCATAATCACTTCTCTTCCTTCAATATTTACTATTGTACCATCAGTAGCCTGAAGCGGTTTAAAATACGGATAAAGTCCCAAGGCTTTAATTTCATCAGCAATGGTAAAATCGTAGGCTTTATTGAATACTTTACTATGGGAAGTGTCGGCTTTGGGATCGCCCATTCTAAATGTCTTATCTTTATATATTAAACAGGTAAATATACCGAGTATTCGGCATCATTCAAATTCAAAACCGAAGGCAATTATCTTGTTATTACACTCTTTAAAAAATCGATATAACGTTCGATAACTTTATCCCAGTTAAATGTATTCAACACATAACTACTGGAAGATTCCGAAAGTTCATTCAGACCATTTTGTAAAACCTCTTCAATTTTTTTTGCAAATATTTCTGCTTCTCCGGGTGGCACACGATAACCATTTACCCCTTGTTTGATTACATCCCTGATCCCCTCAAGATCGGATGCGATTGCAGGTACCCCTGCACTGTTAGCTTCAAGTAATACAATTCCAAACCCCTCCATATCACCTTTTACAGGGATATTTGGCATTATAAAAAGATCTGCAGCTGCATAACAGGTACTCAGTAATTCGGATGATAATTTTCCTGTCATGACAATACGTTTTTGTTTGGGTGATTTCTCCTTTGCATTTGCAATGTTTTTGAATTCCGGCCCATCACCAACAATGAGATAAATAACGTCAGAATTAATTTTGTCGAAAACATTTTCGATAAACCATTGATGCCCTTTTCTTTTTACCTGCCTGCCAACTGTTAGTAAAATTTTCGTATCACCAAACTTAATTCCTAATATATCTTCAAGTATTTTTAGTGCTTCATCCTTGGCTGGCAGTTTCATGATTTCCCTTATGTTGAACCCATTAGGAAGAGAAACGCCAATTCCAGGATTCATCCCCCGTTGAATCGATGCTTCCCTGGTAGCCGATGAAACCGAAATAACGCCCTGTAATTTTTTGAAAACACTGGGCAAATACCACTGGTAGATACGAACAGGCAGTGTCACATCCTGCCCGTGATTAATGGCAACACACGGAACCGGCAGTTTCCGGAATATAAATGGTAAAACACCGGCTGTTACCATGGAAGAGAACAGAATCACATCGGGTTTGAATCGCCTGATTCCAAGCGGAATTCTCCATAATAGGGCAAAAAGAAAAAAAAAGCTCTTAATTCCGATGAAACGCCAAGATGAGTGCATGATTATGGTTTCAAGCTCAATATCATCCCGGCGTTTAACCGCCTCAATCATCTGCAAACTTACATTTTGCATACCACCCACACTCTTTAGCGGCTGGTTTTTCGGCGGGTGTAAATGGGAAATATATAGAATTCGTAATTTGTTAATTTTCAGCCTCCAATACCTCAGTGTAACATCCAAGTAAGTTTGAATTTATCACCTCCCAACTGTAATTACCAGCCTTATTTAATGAGGATGCAGCCATTTTTTTCCGTAATTCACTGTCAATAATTAACTTCTCAATGAAATTGTAAAAATCGTCTGCTTTGTCAGCTTCTGCAAGATAACCGTTTACACCATGTTCTACCAGCGACTTGCTTCCGGTTGCATTCGCAACAACACATGGCAAGCCGCTCGCCATGGCCTCGAGAGTAACATTGCCAAATGTTTCCGTTTCTGACGGGAAAAAAAACAGGTCACTGCATGCATACGCCCTGGCAAGCTCCTCCCCATTCAGAAAACCGGTAAATACAGCTTCCGGCATCAACTCATTCATCTCCTCAAAAGCAGGGCCCTCACCAACAATAAGTGGTTTTACATGGGAGTATTTTGATCTCAGTTTATTTACCACATCGGCAAAAATCCTGAGATTCTTTTCCCATACAAGTCTCGATATAAAAGTGACTACAATCTCATCCCTCTTAAAACCCTTTTCATCGCGCCATTTTTCACTTCGATATGCAGGGCTGAACTTATCGGACTCTATTCCCCGGGCCCAGATCCTCAAATCACTTTTTACATGATTCAATTCCAGTATTTCTGCCATGGATCTTGACGGCACAAAAACCATGCTGCACTTCGAATAGAACCATTGCAAGTATTTCCACATGAGCGGTTCAAGTAAGGAAAGTTTATAATATTTCAGGTAACTGGAAAAATGGGTATGATAAGACGCAACAACCGGTTTCTTGTTAATCAATGCCCACCTCAGGGCTATGTATCCAAGCAGGTCGGGTGTGGCTATATGAATTAAGTCCGGGTCAAATTCCTTAAGTTTTTTCTTAGCTTTTTTTGAGAAAGCAACCGATATGCGATACTCCGGCCGTCCGGGCATGCTAATGGATGGAACGGGTACCAGCGTGCCATTATGTTTAAAAGCAGGTGGTTTCTTAGTAGGGCCAAAAACCAAAGCATCTACGTTCTTCCCTTGAAGAAAATCAACAAGCCTGTTTAAAGTTAGTGATACACCATCTCTTATATGATTATAATTACCTGTAAAAATTGCTACTTTGAACCTGCTCATAATGTTTTAAATGCATGGGGCATCTTTGTATCTTTATCTCATCAAAGACCTCAATTAATGCGCCTGAATATACAAATTTAATGAAAGCTTTTGTTACCGGGGGAACCGGATTTATTGGAAGCCACCTGGTTGATTCACTGATAGTGGATCCGGTTTGGAGTGAAGTCAAATGCCTGGTACGAAGCAATGAAAAATGGCTTAAAGGGAAGGATTACAAAAAAATTCAGGGTGATTTGAACTCGATTAAAGCCATTGATGAAGCGCTCAGGGATGTTGACGTGGTTTTCCACATAGCGGCAATTGTGAAAGCACCAACTCAGAAAGAGTTCGATTTCGCGAACGTTGAAGCAACCGAAACCCTGTTGCGAATTGCCCAGAAAAATGGGGTGAAAAAACTTGTTGTGCTTTCTTCTCTCGCAGCAGCAGGATCAAGTAACGGTAAACCGCGCGTTGAAACGGACCCCATGAACCCGGTTAGCATGTACGGTATTTCAAAAATGAAGATGGAAAAACTGATACATGAACTTGCCGGACCCGAATTATCGGTTACCATACTCAGGCCGCCGGCTGTATACGGACCAAGGGAAGACCAGATTTTCACACTTTTCAAAATGATGAGTAAGGGTATTGCCCCTATTGTTGGTGACGGAGAACACCCCCGGTTATCCATTGTATACGTTCAGGATGTTATTCAGGGATTATTGAAAGCTGCCCATCAAAATAAGAGTGGTGTCCACACCTATTTCATCAGTGGTGAAAGTGATACGAACTGGAATCAAATAAGAGATATTGTTTGCAAAGTTTTAGGGAACAAAGTTACCTCAGTTCGTATCAAACCTGAATGGGTGAAAAAAATTGCTGGTGTTGTGGAAACAACGGCGTCATTTTTTGGCAGCTACCCCGTTATCAACAGGGAAAAAGCGAACGAGATGGTGCTTGAGTGGACCTGTTCTCACCATAAAGCCGCTGATGAACTCCATTATTCACCCCAATATTCACTTGAAGAAGGTATTTCAAGAACTCTCAGATGGTATAAAAAACACAACTGGCTGTAGAAATTATGATACAATTTTCTCTAAAAAATCTGCTGATTCTATTATCAGTGTTATTTCTTATCAATCCGCCGGTACACGGGCAATTTATTACAGATCTCAGCCGGCAGCTTCAAGTCCCCGGAACAAAAAATATAAATGGTTCCGAAACCCACCTGTACGTTCTCTCGGATAGTGAAGGTTTAGTGGTTTTCCGGGCGTACAGTGATTCATTACAATGGCTTTACTCCTCAACAGGCATGCAGGAACGGGGACATATCCTGGAAAGTGACATCCGTTTCGCATATCTCTACGGCGATACACGCAGGCTCACAATAATTGAGCCTACATCGGTACTTGGTGTTTACTCATCTACCATATTACCATCAAGGCCACTGTCTGTAAAAAGAATTGGCCTGAGGGTATTTGTTGCAATGGGAGATTCAGGGCTTGGAAAACTCAGCCTCGAAACACCAGAAAGCGTTGATAGTGACATGGAATTTATACCTGATATTTCGGGTGTGATTGACCTTGCAACAGATGGCCGCCGCATTCTTTATGCACTCAGAAGAAACAATGAAATTTCCATATTTGAAGTAACTGAAGACGCTGTGCGTTTACAGGGAAATTTACGAACCAACCGCCAGTTGAACCGGCTGTTTCTTGCCAATAATGAGCTTATTGGTGCTGATAGAAACGGAAATATATTTCTAATCAATTCTGATGGCAATACCCGAACCCTGGCACAGGTATCGTCGCCTGTTGAACGACTAAGTATCTGGAATAACCAGCTTGTAGTACGAACTGATGAGCAGCAGCTTTGGATAGGGCCATTCAACGGTGACCTGAGCCGTTGGAAAACTGATTCCCGTGGCGGAAATTATTTCACAGTTTCAGAAGGAAATCTTTGGATCTCAGAGTTCAATATACTTGCTCCGGTGGCGCAATCATCCGGCTCTGCTACCCGCCAGGGGCTTGCAGGCAGCCTATCAGGTGATTTAAAACTGAGAAACATCTCCGATGTCACAATATCAGCCGGCAGACCGATTATTCTTCCCGTCGAATTTGAGAATAATGTTGACATGAGTCAGATAGCGCTCAGTTATTCGGCACCTTTTGACAATGCCCGAATCCGGGGTAATACGTTCTTTTGGCAGCCTTCACTTAATGAAACCGGCAGGCATGCGGTTACCATTACGGCCACAGCCTCGGACGGACGCAGCGACAGCATTACATTTTATATTGATATCAGGCCATTCAATGCGCCTCCGAGATTTACTCCTTCCCGCCCGGTTTCCATTCCTGTTGGAGAACGTTTTGAGCTCACGATCACCGCAGTGGATCCTGATGGTATAGATCAAAACCTGATACGATATCTCGGGGTTGATCTGCCCGATGGCGCTGAAATCAATGAAAGAAGCGGTGAGCTTACATGGACACCCCATGCACGGCAGATTGGCAGCCACCGATTCCAGGTAATAGCTACCGACCAGTTCGGCGCCGCTTCTTCGCAGAATTTTACAATAAATGTGATTGAAATTGATGAGGGTGAAGATATTGAACCGGATACCTATTAATATCAGATGAGTTCATTTTTTACCGAAAAACTGGCAGCCTGGTACCAAGCCAACAAGAGAGATTTACCCTGGCGAAGAACAGACGATCCGTATAAAATCTGGGTTTCAGAAATTATGCTTCAGCAAACCCGTGTTGAAACTGTAATCCCTTATTTCCGGCGTTTTGTGGAGGTATTTCCAACAGTTTTTCACCTGGCCGCGGCAAGCCAGCAGCAGGTACTCAAATGCTGGGAAGGACTCGGGTATTACAGCCGGGGACGTAATCTGCACCAGGCCGCAAAAACGGTTGTTGAAGATTTCGACGGTAAAATTCCTTCAACACACAAAGAGATCAGTAAACTAAAGGGAATCGGCCCATATTCAGCCGCTGCTATTCTGAGTATTGCATTCAACAGAAAATACGCCGTAGTTGATGGCAATGTAATCCGTGTGATAACTCGCTTCTACGGTATTCCGGATGATATCCGAAAAGAGACTACAAAAAAGCATGTTCAGGAACTCGCTGATGATCTGATTGATGGAAATAATCCGGGAGATTTTAATCAGGCTGTGATGGAACTCGGTGCTCTCATCTGTACTCCAAAAAATCCCGCATGCCATTTGTGCCCCGTTTCACAATATTGTATCTCCCTGCAAAGAATGGAAACAGATGTGATTCCATACAAATCACCTTCAAAAAAAATCCCTCACAAGGAAATCGCCGTAGGCCTGATTGTTAATGAAAAGAATGAACTGCTGATCGCCTTGCGCCCGAACAACAGTATGCTGGGTGGCCTTTGGGAATTCCCTGGCGGCAAAAGGGAGCAAAACGAAACCCTTCAAGAGACTGTGATTCGTGAATTAAAAGAAGAATTGGGGGTGGACGTAGAGATTTATTCGAAGTTTCGTGATTTGAAGCACACCTATTCACATTTCAAAATTACGCTTCATGCATTTTGGTGTAAAATTATAAACGGGCAGCCCGCACCAAAATCGAGTCAGAAACTGGTTTGGGTTGGCCTTGAAGGTGTTGATCACTACCCGTTTCCCAAAGCTAACAAAACACTGCTGAACAGTTTAAAAAAAATGGACGATCTGAATCTGAAGCGGTTCCTTGAATGATGAAGACACTTCCCTTGCTACGCAAAAGATCGATCAATTCTCTTTTTGAACTGAAACCCTACCTCGATGAGATTAACGATCATGTAGAAACAACCACATATATCCAAAATGATCCGGTTCAGTTTATGCACATGTTTCATGATAAACGGGATAGTGAAATTGCAGGATTCCTTGCAGCTACAATGGCCTGGGGCCGCAGGGATATCGTAGTGGCAAAAGTGGATGAGCTGATGCGCAGAATGGATATGAACCCCTTCATGTTTGTAATGAACTACACTTCAGCAGATTATGAACGTTTCGCCAGTTTCAAACACCGAACATTCAAACCAGTTGATATACACGGAATTCTACTGGGATTGCAAAATATCTACAGGAATTTCAAAGATTTCGAAGCTTTTTGGGCTCAATGTTATCAAAAAGGAAAAGACCAAAAACGACCGTTCCTTACTGTTTTCCATAATGATTTTTTTAGTATGTGTGATGATTATGAATTACGCACCCGAAAGCATATTTCCAATCCTGAAAACGGAAGTACTTGTAAACGGCTTTATATGTTTTTGAGATGGGCAATTCGAAAAAACAGTCCTGTAGATTTGGGAATCTGGAATTTTATCCCTTCTTCTGAATTGCTTATTCCATTTGATGTGCACGTTGCACGCCAGGCACGGAAGTACGGGCTCATCGCACGACGCACAAATGACTGGAAAACCGTGAACTTGCTAACCGATACCCTTAGACTCCTTAACCCGGATGACCCCGCCCGTTACGATTATGCACTCTTTGGCATCGGTGCGCTTGGCTATGAACTACCGAAGCGGTTTATTTTGAACCGGGTGTGAATATTGTCTTAGATTTAAACTCTGAAAAAGAATAGCTAAATATTCAAAATCCAAGCTCCAAATTTCTAACAATTTCTATCCAAAATTTTGACCTCAATGGTTCTGAAAAGTCAGAGGTAAAAAAGGTACAGAGGTTGTTGTATCGTTGGTAAGATACTTCGTGTACCTTTCTGCCTTCGCGACTTCTCCCATAGGGATCCCTTACGGGGGTGGCAAATTAAAATTAGTATTTTGCGATCATTATGGTAAATACACTTTTTAAATTTTACCATTTTTCAGCCCCGGGATAACTCCATAATCCGGGCAATCGCAAACAGCATATACCCGACAACACCGGCTGAAAACCCTTTTACAAAAATGAAGAGAATATACCCGCTGATAAAGGAAGAGAGAATACGGATCCAACCCATAACATCTGTGATCCTGAAATAGCTCTTGTACACCCATAATCCCAATGCACCGATTACCATTGCAGGAAGCGTGGTATTCATAAACGGATCGGTGAACGGAATCTCAAGAATAGACCAAATCGGAATCAATATCAAAAATGAAGCCATGGACACACCCACTGTGTAGCTGTTCAGAATAAGATTCGAATAAAAACTTTCCATCTGTTCGCGAAAAAAAAACAGGCCTGGAAGCGACAACAACGGGATCAGAAGTAAAAGCATAGATAGTGGTAAAAACTGTGTAGATGCCCGTACAACAGCTATATCCATCCAAACGGCAAGTTCCTGCAGATGTTCATGATCACCATCTGTTTCAAGTGTAACCGGCTCAAAAGAAAAATCAATCAAGAAAAGGTTGATGACTAAAATTACAAGTACACCTATTAAACAGAATAAAAAAGGGTGTTGGTAGCTGCTCTTTTCTGCGTGAATAAATGAATCCACCACATTTCGCGGATGGCTGAATGTTTCTTTAAATGTTTGGATGTATTGCTTGATCATATAATTTTTGATTCTACCACAAATTTAATGGTTATAAAAGTGAAAAGTGAAAAGTGAAAAGT
>RECI01000067.1 GCA_007694095.1 Balneolaceae bacterium
TTATCTGAATTGCCGGATGAGTAAGTAATAGTGGTCTCGAATCGTGTGGCATAACATACAATTCCACAACGAATACACTCCCGCGGCTATGTCGCAGAATATCTGAAATCCGGGTTATTTACAAGGTTGACGTTGTTCCCTGGCATATTCCACGACAGTAACTCTTGATCTCATGTCTGGTAAATGAAAAAAACGACATATTCTGTTAGGGTAACCCGATCGCACGAACCGCTTTATACCCACGGTTATTTTCTTGATTTCCAGTAACCCGGTTTTCGTTTCAAATGCTTTACTGCATTAATTGTGATTACACTTTCAGAAACGTCATAAATAATTTCATAGGGAAAACGGTCAAGCAAAATTCTTCGGTCTTGTTTGGTGAGTAAAAATCCTGACTGAGGATGTGCCAATGCTTGCGCGATAGCTTCTTCTATTTCATCGAGAAATTCAGCCCCAAGCCCCTCAGATTTATCCTCATAGTACTCAATAGAACTGGTTAATTCTTTAGCAGCTTCAGGGTGATATTGAAAGGTCATTTGTTAAGAATTTCCCGTGCGGCTTTATGAACCGCTTGTCCTGAAATTGGTGTTACATCACCTGATTTAATTTCAGCTTTTCTTCGTTTGACTTCATCAATCCAAGCTTGTTCAATATCATCATCAATTCGCTGGTCAAGGCTATCTATAAGCTTCTTCGCTAATTCAGCGCGATGATTTTCGTCTAATTCAAGCGCCGAATGTTGAATCTCTTTATAATCTGTAATCATAGCTTTGGGGTTTAGTTATTTCTCCAATCTATTGAAAAACGTATAATTCTGACAATTATTTATTTAGTTGAAGAGTGGGTATAACATATAATTCCACGACAGTAACTCTTGATCTCATGTCTGGTAAATGAAAAAGAACGACATTTTCTGTAAGGGTTACCCGATTCATGTCACGACAACCCAAAAACGTGTCTGCCTGTTTTGCTTTACAGGATGCTTCGCAGCCAGCTGGAAAAAACTGCTCATGGAAGACGAAGTACTGTTGCAGTTTTATGATATGGCGAGATCGAAGTCTTAGTGAATGGTAAGTCATTCACTAAATTGTAATTATACGCATAGTGAATGAGATATCATACATTGTATTGTTCTTATTAAAGATTATATCTATATTTTGACTGATAAATCATTCACTAAATAATAAAAACGCAATTTATGACTGATAAATCGTTCATACACTGGGCTTCAAGGAGCGATAAGGCATTGGCTAAGCAGATAGGATCATTTGTCAGGCATCATCGTATGGAGCAAAACCAAACGCAGGATGAGCTCGCAAAAAAAGCAGGGATCAGTCGTTCTACCCTGAGTTTATTAGAAAGAGGCGAAACAGTTACGCTTGCCACGCTGATACAGGTTTTGCGTGTATTGAATCAATTACAAGTGATGTCTTCTTTTACGGTGAATGAAACTATAAGCCCATTAGCATTGGCCAAACTGCAAAGGGAAAAACGTCAAAGAGCCAGAGGGAGAAAACCAGATAATAGGGAAGAAACGGATTGGTAAATGATGCAAGTAGCAGAGGTGAACATATGGAACAAACTGGTTGGGGCTGTAGCCTGGGATGAAAATACCGGTTATGCCACATTTGAATATGACCCAAAATTCAAGCAATCAGGTTGGGATGTAGCACCGCTAAAAATGCCGATATCGGCGACAAAAAACAGATTCAGCTTCCCGGAGCTTCGTAAAGAAATGGATGCTGAGCTTGATACCTTCAAAGGATTACCGGGGCTTTTGGCTGATGCATTGCCAGACAGATACGGTAAGCAACTCATCAACGTATGGCTTGCACAGCAAGGAAGGCCACAGGATAGTATGAACCCGGTGGAAATGCTTTGTTTCATCGGTACACGAGGCATGGGAGCACTGGAATTTCAACCGGCAGTACTCAAGGAAAGCAAACGGACATTTGCCATTGAGATCGACAGTTTGGTAGCTACGGCTCAAAAAATGCTTGACCAACGTGAAGCCTTTACCACCAATTTGGAAAAAGATGAAGAACAGGCCGTCTCGGAAATTTTGAAAATTGGAACCTCAGCAGGTGGCGCACGCCCTAAAGCAGTAATAGCCTGGAATGAAAAAACTGGAGTCGTAAAATCAGGGCAAACTAAAGTTCCTAAAGGGTTTGAGCATTGGCTAATAAAGCTTGACGGAGTTAGTGACGTGCAATTAGGCAGCAGTCAGGGGTATGGCCGGGTAGAAATGGCCTATTATAACATGGCAAGAGCCTGTGGCATTGAGATGATGCCTTGTCGTTTATTGGAAGAAAACGGGCGTGCGCATTTTATGACCAAACGCTTCGACCGTGAAGATGGCGATGTGAAGCACCACATTCAAACCTTTTGTGCATTAAAGCACTTCGATTACAATTTGGTGAATAGTTTCAGCTATGAACAACTCTTTCAGTGCATGCGTGAACTTAAACTATCGTATGCCGATGCAGAACAGATGTTCCGTAGAATGGTTTTTAACGTAATTGCCCGAAATTGCGATGATCACACAAAGAATGTTTCTTTCCTGCTGAAAAAAGACAGTGAATGGGAATTGGCTCCGGCGTATGATATTTGTCATGCATATCGGCCCGGCAGTGAGTGGGTGAGCCAGCATGCCTTGAGTGTGAATGGCAAACGTAAAGACATCACGAAGTCTGATTTACTCCTAATTGGAGAATCGATTCGCTGTAAAAAGGCTTCTGAAATTATTGATGAAATCAATGAAACAGTAAATCAATGGAAAAAATATGCAAATGAAGTGGAGGTACATTCCAAGCTTCGTGATGCCATTGCCAAAACGCTTTTAAATCTTTCATCATGAAAGTAGCTTAATTCCACTACCGCATCAGATTTTGGTACTGGAAAAAGTGATGCAGTCCAATCAAAACCGGTTCTTGCTGGCCGACGAAGTTGGGATGGGCATAATCCACCAGCTCCCGTTTTTCAGCTGGTACTAAAGGTTTTTATCTATGACATCCTTAAGAACCTGATTTTGCAACGCCATTCCGTACATATTGTCAAGTCTTTAGTGTAGTCAGCATAACATACAATCATGGTCTGCCTTGATCAATGGCATCCTGAATTTCTTCAGCTGACAGGCTTCCTTTCACTTTTTTTCTCATGATCCGAGCCTGACGGAGAATCTCATCAGAAGAAATACGCTTCGGCTCGACGGATCGCTCCAAACAGGCTATAATTTCGCTGTTCATGCTTCGATGTTGTGCCTGGGCCTGTTGCTTTAGCTTTTTGTAAATGGGCTCTGGTATATTTTTGACTGTAATATTTGGCATAACCTTTAAAGTTTCGTTATGGTGTAAATATGAAACTAATTTAAAAGGGGTGATATTGCAAGAGAGTAAGCCACATAACATACAATTCCACGACGAACACACTCCCGCGGCTATGTCGCAGAATAGCTTAACTTCTAACTAATAATCCTTAACCATTGGTCTGAGAAATGGGGGGTATTACAAATCTACGGTGCAAACATTTCCTGCATTACACTAAGTACTTTCTCCTCGGCTGCTTTACTAATTGACCCAAGATTTTTGATCAAACGACTTTTATCAACTGTACGAATTTGATCTAAAACAATTTGCCCTTTTTTGCCTTGAAACGTGGTTGTGACCCGCGTTGGATAATTTTTGATTGTGGAAGTCATTGGTGCAATGATCACGGTTCGGATATGTTTATTCATTTCATTGGGCGAAATAATTAAACAGGGACGGGTTTTTCGGATTTCAGATCCTTTTGCAGGGTCCAGTGAAATCAGATGAACTTCAAATCTTTGAACCGGTTTCCTTTCTACCATGTCCATTCAGCTTCATCCCATTCGGATGGTTTTTCAATTTCTTTTTGATCCAATAAAGTATCATCATCTTGTTCTGCCATTTTTTCGAATGCCTCTTCCCAATTTTTCCGTGTTGTTTCAGCAGATCGGAGTACAATTTCATTGTCTCTTAGGATCATCTCTATTTCTTCGGTTATCCCACTTTCTTCAATCAAAGGTTTTGGGATTCGGACACCCTGAGAATTGCCAATGCGAATAAGTTTTGTTTTCATGGCTATAAAGATTAAATGATTACTGATGGAAATATAATTACAATGTACTTACATTTCAACGCAAAAGGGAATTTTCATTGAGCCACTTAACATACAATTCCACAACGAATACACTCCCTCAACTATGTCGCAGAATATCTGAAATCCGGGTTATTTAGAAGGTTGACGTTGCTTCATGGTATGTTCTGGGAGAGTGATTCTTGATGTGATGTCTGGTACATGAAACATAACGACATACCCTGTAAGAGTGATCCGTTTGTAGGCGGTTCGGGTTCTCAGTGTAACCCGATTCATCCCACGGCAACCCAAAAACGTGTCTGCCTGTTTTGCTTTACAGGATGCAGCGCACTGACCATTGTGAAAAGTGGCATCGCCTGCTCCGCTCATCTTTTCCCCGCGAAGCGAAATGGGTGGCATGGTTTGACCGTAATAGCCACGGCTGTTCTATCAACCTGGAGAAACAGGCTCGCGAGTATTTTCTGGAAAATATTCGCAATGCGACGAGCGTCAACCGCTGCCTTGATTTAACTTTCTACCCAAATAAATCTGAATGGGTACCTGTACGAATCAGGATCAACTCCTCATCGTGATCTTCATAAATAAGCAGCCAATCCGGTTCTAAGTGACACTCACGAGTACCCACATAATTGCCTGTTAACTTGTGATCCCGAAATTTTTCTTCCAAAGGTTCGCCATGAGCCAATTGTTGAATAACCTGTTTGAAAACGTCAAATGACTTCCCACGCTTCTTCATTTTTTTGACGTCTTTTTTGAATCTGTTTGTACGGGAAATCTTTTTCATCAGATATCCAGATCTTCAAATAACTCCTCTGTGGTTTCAAATTCTTTCAATTTTTGACCTGATTTGGCCTCGACAATAGCTTGGTGTGTTGTTTCATTGGGAATCTTCATCTCAAATGGAAGGCCACGCTGAAGTTTCACCTGCTTAAAAAAAATTCGTATTGCTTCTGTTGTGTTCAGTCCAAGCTGATCCAGGATACGTTCCGTCTCTTTCTTAAGTCCCGGTTCCATACGGGCTCGTACTGTTGCAGTTTTCTTAGTCATAACAATGGATTTGGTTAACCTGATACTAATGTAGCTTAAATGTGCTACATATACAACGGTAAAAATTGTTGTTTGGTACAAATCCTAAACAGGTAACACTTCAAAAAACAGAAATCTGAGTTCTGCAAAAAGACATACCAACAGGTATTCTAAAATTTGTTAAATATGTGATTAAATAGAAAGCTAACGGTCTGGGGTTTAACCGACTGGGCTTTAACGCACTACAGGATACTCAACGATTTCAGTCGGTTGAAACGCTTGATATACCAACTACTCAGTCATAATGAGTCCACATTC
>RECI01000124.1 GCA_007694095.1 Balneolaceae bacterium
TTTGAGGGCTAATTTTTGTACTTTTCAAGATTTGAACGGAACCCGGGTTATGTCAAAAACTGACACACAAATAACAGAAACAATACCAAAAAATGGCACCTCTGCTTCTGCGCGGCCAATCGTGGTAAAAGGTGCGCGGGTTCACAATCTAAAAAATATTGATGTTGAAATTCCCCGGAATAAGCTAACCGTGATAACCGGGGTATCAGGTTCCGGTAAATCCAGCCTGGCTTTCGATACAATATATGCCGAAGGCCAGCGCCGGTATGTTGAAAGCTTGTCGAGTTATGCGCGCCAGTTTTTAGAACGAATGGATAAGCCCGATGTAGATTACATGCACGGCATTTCCCCGGCAATGGCCATTCAACAGAAAACAACCAGCAGCAACCCGCGATCCACTGTGGGTACATCAACAGAAATTTACGATTATGTACGGCTTCTGTTTGCCAGAATCGGGCGAACCATTTCACCTGTTTCGGGCAAAGAGGTAAGGAAAGATACGCCCGATTCCATTATTGATGAGCTCTTCGAAGCTTTCGGAGAGCAGAAACGGTTTTATGTACTCTATCCATACGAACTGCGAAAAGGCCGGAAGCCGGAAGAACAGTTTGCAGTGCTGAAGGAAAAAGGGCTCACACGGCTTTTAGATGTAAATGATGAATCGATCACAGATCTGACGCGGGATGAATTCGACCCGGAATCAATAACACCTGAAACCCACAGGGTGCTGGTGGACCGCCTCGCCATTAAGAAAGATGATGCAACAAAAAGCCGTATTGCTGAATCTATTGAAACGGCATTTCGGGAAGGTCATGGACGTTGTCTCATCAAAATAAGGAATGGAGATGAACTCCCATTCAGCGAAAGGTTTGAGCGTGACGGGATTGAGTTTATTGAGCCAACACCACAGATGTTTTCCTTCAATAACCCTTTTGGTGCATGTGATTCCTGCGAGGGCTTTGGCCGGGTTGCAGGAATTGATGAGGGCCTTGTTATTCCTGATCACGATAAAACAATACGAGGCGGAGCAGTTGCCCCTTTCGATTCACAAAAGTTCGGTAAATACCTGAGGGATTTTGTGCGGGTTGCCTCCCATGAAAAGATTCCCATCGATGTGCCTTATAAAGACCTCGATAAGGACGCAAGACGAGTTTTATGGTACGGTAAAGATGACTATGCCGGTATTTACGGTTTTTTTGAGGAGGTTAAAAACCAGTTTTACAAAGTGCACATGCGGGTGCTTTATTCGCGCTATCGCGGATATAGCAGGTGTCCGGAATGCGAGGGATACCGGGTGCGCCGCGATGCGCTTTACATTAAAATAGCCGGACTGCATATAGGAGAAGTTTCGGAAATGACAATCGGCCATGCCCGAAAATTTTTCGACGAACTGGAACTTTCCGAATTTGAACTTTCTGTAGCCGGTCAGATTCTTTTTGAAATCCGCAAACGCCTTAAGTATCTCGACGAGGTTGGGTTGGATTACCTTACCCTTGACCGGCTCACCAATACCCTGAGCGGTGGTGAGTCGCAACGAATCAGCCTGGCCAATTCCCTGGGCAGTTCGCTTATTGGGAGCCTTTATGTTCTGGACGAGCCTACCATAGGCCTGCATCCCCGCGATAACGACCGTCTCATCAGTATTCTTAAATCTCTGCGTGACATCGGAAACACCGTACTGGTAGTTGAACACGATCCGGAAATGATGAAAGCGGCAGATAATCTGATCGATATCGGCCCTTTTGCAGGTACACATGGCGGAGAGGTGGTTTTTTCAGGGCTTTACAACGACTTGTTGAAATCAAATACGCTTACCGGGAAGTATTTGAGCGGAAGAATGAAAATCCCCATCCCGAAAAAACGGCGTAACGGCAATGGTAAATCACTGCTGGTTGAGGGTGCCTCCGAACACAACCTAAAAAATATTGATGTGGAATTCCCTCTCGGGATGCTGGTTTGCGTTACGGGTGTTTCAGGTTCGGGTAAATCCACGCTTGTACATGACACACTTTACGCATCTGTTCAAAAAAGGCTGGGTATGTGGAAAGAAAAAGTCGGGCGAAATCGTGGTATTTCCGGAATCCGCAATATTGAATCGGTGGAGATGGTGGATCAGAGCCCAATCGGGCGATCCACCCGTTCGAACCCGGCAACATATACCAAGGCTTTTGATGGAATCAGGGACCTGTTTTCCGGCACCCGGCAGTCCAAAATTATGGGTTATACCCCGGGCCATTTTTCCTTTAATGTGCCCGGAGGGCGGTGTGAAACGTGCCAGGGTGAGGGCATTCAAAAAATTGAAATGCAGTTTATGGCCGACATTGAGCTTGTTTGTGAGGAATGCAACGGTACACGTTTCAGAAAAGATATTTTACAGGTGAAATACCGTGGTAAGAATATTCATGACGTACTGGAAATGAACATCAGCGATGCCATAGAATTTTTTGTGGATGAGACCACCATTATCAAAAAGCTTCAGCCAATGGAAGATGTAGGACTGGGTTATTTACGGCTTGGCCAAAGTGCTACTAC
Organism: Balneolaceae bacterium; assembly: GCA_007694095.1. Lineage (GTDB taxonomy): Bacteria > Bacteroidota > Rhodothermia > Balneolales > Balneolaceae > Rhodohalobacter. The sequence continues at coordinate 2,533 of RECI01000124.1, forward strand.
ACTTTCCGGTGGGGAAGCCCAACGGGTAAAACTGGCCAAATTTCTATCTAAATCCAGTGCTGAAAAAACACTCTACTTTTTCGATGAACCGACTACCGGCCTCCATTTTGAGGACATAGCAAAGTTATTGCAGGCGTTCAACGCATTGGTGGATCATGGCCATTCGGTAATCATTATAGAACACAATCTTGATGTAATGAAATCGGCCGACTGGATTATTGACATCGGTCCGGAGGGCGGCTTTGGTGGTGGTCAAATTGTAGGTACCGGAACACCCGAAGAGATCGCGAAAATCGAAAAAAGTTATACCGGGAAATTCCTGAAAGAAATTCTTGAGTAACCGGGTTTGTATACCTTTTCAGTAAAAAATTAGTAGTAATGTGAAACAAAATTCTTAAATCTATACAAAATAAACTTTCGGCCAACTGTTGTCGAATAAGAAAGTTCAAAAAAATTGCTGATATTTAAACCTTGTGAAAAATTTCTACCCTACAGCGATTACTCCATGATGAGGCAATTTACCATCGTAATTTTTGCCATACTAATTTATGCATTAACGGGACTTTCCTTAATTGAGGCGCAGCCAAGGCTCGAGCGTATTTCAATTGTTGAAAGAGCAGACTCACGCGGGTATGTTTTGAGATATCACCTCACGGGAATGGTTCAGGATTTTAATATCGCACGGCCAAGGGCAGACCTGATTTTAATGGAACTATCATCTCCGGGCTTTACAGTCTCTAGTGTAATTCCGATAACTGAGTTCGATCAAATTCGCGAGATTGATTTGATCGAACTTGAAAACGGTGTGGGAGTTATTATTTATCTGAATGAAGGCGTTTTTTTTAAAACAGATACATACCCGGATATAAACGGCCGTGACATTTTGCTATCGCTCGAAACCGGAACGCGGGTTGAGGCATTACAACAGGTATCAGAGGATGAATATTTTGATTGGTATGAAACGGAGGCGCCAGAAATTGAAACCAGGCCTTCTGAAGAACCGGTTGTACGTGAAGAGTTGCCGACAGTTCCGCGTACCGATGGCAGACTGGGTATAAAATTTGGAGTATTAGCAGGTGTTAGTTCGGCAAATGTTTTTGCAGCTGATTTTGGGTCTGCCTCCAGGAATGGTATTTCGTTTGGGTTATCTGCTGATATTTCCACCCCCTTTATGTTGCCGTATGACATTCATACCGGTATTGAGACGGGAGTTTTCTTTTCACAAAAAGGGTTTGAAAATCCAGATCCTCAGTTCCTGAGTGGAGTGGTATTTGAGTTTGATTACATTGAGGTACCAGTACTCGTGAAATTCAAATACGAAGTGCTTGATTTTGTATCCCCTTATGTTATGATCGGCCCGTCAATTGGATTTATGGTAAATGCTGAAAGAGTTCGCGCTGATGATGAACGCCGTGATCTTGACGACAGGACAAAAACTGCAGATATCTCAGCAGTTGCAGGCATTGGTGTAGATGTAAATCTTTTTAATACTACATTTTCTGCACAAATAATAAACTCTTTTGGGGCTTCCAATGTATTTAGAGATGAGCCAGAAATAAGGGATTTGGTCCGCTTCAGACATCGTTATCTTTCCCTGGTTGCTGGTATTCGATTTTGACACCGGGAGTGCCTTTTTCGGTCAGGTGTTTTATTCGTGAATTGCAGCTTGTAACAAAGGATATCCCGGCTTAAATAACATTACATGATCATGCTGAGGCTGTTTGCTGAAATAAATGCAAAAATATGGTGGCGCTCCATCCAGGGAATAGAACTGGCTGCAATGATTTTTTACTCCATTTTCATTTTGATTGTGGCCGGCCAGTTCATGGGTTTACTTATCATATTGTTATTTACTGATGATATTGAATTTGCCCAACAATTTTACCCTTGGATTACCGGGGATATTCAATATTTTGTTCATCTTGTTTTTGTGAATGTACTTTGGATAAATCAGGTTTTTTTCACAAAAATCAACAGATTTAACTTAAATGAAAACAGAAAGCTGTTAACATATGGTTTTGGGGTTAACCGGTTATCAAAATATTTGAATTTCGCCGGTTTTTTACACCCTCTCAACCTTCTTTTTACCTTTTTCTGGCTTACCTATAGCAGTTTCCTGGCTGAATCAGCATTACAGATAACAGCATCGGTGCTGTTGATTTTAGCCAATTATGCAGTGCTAAACTCCATAAAATGGAGATTCAGGATTTTTTCAGTTGAACGATTTAAATATGTAAGTGCGGTAGTGATTACCATCGTGGTTTTTTTCATGCTCATTATTCATTACCACGACTATTCACCTTACCTGTTTTCTCCGGCTGTAGCGGCCGAATCTTTTACCCCCTGGCTTATTTACACTCCCGGCTATGTTTTTTTCTATGTGTTTGCAGTTGAATCAAATACTGCAATTCTGATTTTTATTATATGTACACTAAGTTTTTTGCTGTTCTTATTAATGAAAGATATGATTATGAACACCAAAGCAGCTCTGCTGACACCGGTTCAACAGTCTTCACATAAAGTAAAAAAGAGTAAATTATCGAATTTTATATACTGGCTGGGGCATGAAGGAGGAAAGTATTTTTTTACGGTTTGGAGCCACAAATACAGTAAAATACAGCTTTTAATCACATACGTTTTTGTAATCCCTTATATCGTAATTTTGGGTGATGGTATTTACGTAATTGGCGTTTTTCTCACATTGATACCGGTTATTTTTTTGCTTGTTATGCTTACAAACTTGTTTGGATTCGAAAACCGGGAGTTGCTTCTATCTCTGCAGCTACCCGTAAAAATTGAGTATTTGGTGAAACAGCGCCTGAATGCCGCATTGCTTATAACTCTTGCAGGTTCTTCGATTGTTTTAATTTTGGTTCCGGTTTTTATAACCGATATTACCGTTATGATCCAGGTTCATATGGGCATCATTCTGATATCTCTTGTTTTTCTCCATTATATAATGAAAAGCAGTATAGATAACTATAAAAAAATTGAAGAAGTAAGCGTAATGTCTGTATCGAATCCGGTGCTTCCCGCATCTGTCACATTTACATCGGTATTTATAGTAATGATTCTTGGTGTTTTTACATTTATTGTATTTGAGCGGTTTATCTGGTATCACATAAGTGTGCTTTTTGTGGTAAATATTTTTTTATATCTGTCTCTGAGAAAAAAACTGCTTTCGGTTTATGAACCATTTAAAGAAAAAGTGATTCCCAAATTATGGAACGAGCTCTGACCATAAGCAATCTAACCAAGTCATACGGCAGGGAACCTGTTTTGACCAGGCTTGCGCTTGAAGTTCCGGCTGGCACCATATTTGGCTTAATTGGACCTAATGGAGCAGGAAAGAGTACCCTGATTGGTATACTAACAGGTATACTTAATTATAATGAGGGGCAGATTATCTTGAATGGGTTAGAGTTGAACCGGGCTAATGAAATAAAAATAAAAAAAGATATCTCCTCTGTATTGCAACCCCCCCTGCTATTCGAAAATTTTACGAGTTACGAGTTTATCAATTACATCTGCAAAATGTACAGGGAAACTCCCGATGACCTTGATGAAAAAATTAATTCACTCTTCAAATATTTTGAAATCGAGGATTATCGTCATGTTCAAACAAAGCAGCTTTCTTCAGGGAGCAGAAAAAAACTGGCATTTTGTACGGCTATTCTGGTAAATCCAAAAATTTTATTTCTGGATGAACCTTTTGAGAGTGTGGATGTTATTTCAATTGGACGCATGAAGAACGTAATTCGCAAACTTAAAGAGCGCGGGACAACCATTTTTATAACCAGTCATATCCTTGAAGTGGTAGAAAACCTTTGTGATGATATTGCGATATTGAACAAAGGCGAAATCGTTGCCTATCTTGATTCAAAAGCCCGCCGTGAACTTCAAAAAGACTCTTCACTGAGTGAGATTTTTGAGCGTTACGTTGATATGAGTACTACATCGTCGGCGTTGATCGACTGGATTTAATATCTTGGCTCTATGTTGATATTTTTGGATGCTAGATGCTGGATTCTGTGTAACCCAGCCACATTGAAGAGTCCGAAGGATCTCATCAAAAAAAATCCCCCCGGGACAACCGTGGCGAGTTAAGGACGGAAGGGTTATGGTACGAAACCAAGGCCAGTGTAAAAAGTAACGTACCTAACAGATGTCACAACACCAGGGTAGCGTTCAATTACGTGTGATATGGTTTATACACGACAAGAAGCCCGAATCCCTGCAAGCCGGAATCCGATAATTCAGTTTATATTCCCATTTCAATGGTTTATCCTTTCCGGCACAGCCCCGGAGTTATACCGTAAATTTTCCCTGTTAATGCGGAGGACTAACGCCCGGCACTGGAACGGGATAATATCCGTTTTCATCTGGAAGTACCGGTGGAGGTGTGTCATCGGTAACCTCGTATGGCATGAGCTGTGCATCCGAATTGATCGCATCATCCCAATGAATCATCTGTCCTGAATAAACGGCCATCCGACCCATGATTGCTGTCATCGTGGTTTTTGCACCGTAATCACTGTCATCAATATATCCGCCATTTCTGATTGCAGCAAAAAGCTCATCATGCTCCTGCTGGTAAGGGTTTGGATCATTTGTGCCGTCATGATCATATACTACGTTGCCATTACGATCTCGGATAATTGCACTGCTGGTAAAACCGGCGTGTGACGCAGTGCCCCGTGTACCCTGAAGTACCTCTGCCACTCTCGACATGGTATTTCGCTGGTGCCGGCATTGAGCAGAAATTATAGCACCACTTGGGTAGGTATATTCAACAAAGTTGTGATCAAATATCTGTCCGTATTCCTTGCCGGTTCGTACTTCACGTCCACCCATCCCTTGGGCAGTTGCCGGGTACTCACCGATATACCAGTTGGCAATATCAATATTGTGAATGTTTTGTTCGAGGATCTGATCCCCGGCTAGCCATACAAAATAGAACCAGTTATGAACCTGGTACATCAGTTCACTCATGCCCGGCTCACGATGGCGTACCCAAACGCCGTCTTCATTCCAGTAAACCTGTCCGGAGATGATATCACCGATTGCACCATCTTGTACACGCTTGTAGGCTTCACGGTAATTATTTTGGTACCTTCGCTGCAAACCCAGTACTATATTCAGTTTTTTCTTTCTGGCGTCTTCGGCTGCAGCCATAAAACGCCGGACACCGGGTGCATCGGTAGCGATGGGTTTTTCACAAAACATATGTTTGCCGTGTTTCACACACTCTTCAAAATGAGCGGGACGGAATCCCGGAGGAGCAGCCAGTATCACAACATCTGCTAGGGGTATGGCCTTCTTATATGCGTCGAATCCGACAAATTTATGCTCTTCTGGCACATCAAGTCTTCCGGTTGCAAGGTGGCGTTGTGCAAGGGCGTTGTATGAGGAGTCAAGCCTGTCTCGGAATACATCAGCCATAGCAACGATTTTTACACCCGGATCGGCGTTGAGCGCCTGGTTTGCCGCACCGGTTCCACGACCCCCGCAGCCAATCACGGCCACTTTCAGCGTGTCACTTCCCGAGGCATAAGCACTGTTGGCAACAGGCAAACTTCCCAAAAGAAATCCGCCGCCAGCGGCCATGGTAGTTTTCTTCATAAAATCGCGACGGGTTAATCCTTTGGTCCAAATTTTTTTATCCATTTATCCAATGATTTATTGTGAAGGTGATACAGATGATATATATGTCAGATGAACTAACGATTTCAAAGCTTATCTATCATGTACAGATACAAAATTGCAGTTTACAGAAATAATAACGGCCAAGTTGCTAATCAATTTTAGTAAATTATGGAAAATTAGTGTTTCACTGGCGTCTTTTAATTACAACTGTTTCATCATAAAAAAAATCAGGGTTTCACATATATCGGTTGTCATTTGAACTGGTGGCAGGTTAATGAAATATTGCAATATTAGTCAGGAAAATTATTTCGATATTTATTCCTTATTTCGTATTTAGGATACTTGCTTTGCTAAATTTGCATAAATAGCCAACATGATTTAACCGGTTTTGATGGTCTCTGAATACCCTCGTTTTTTTTCTGTTTCAAGGTGCATTGTTTTGGCCGGCATTGTGATAATTTTTGCATTTGGGGGATGCCGTTCTGATTCCATTCGGCTTGCCGAAGGAGAAGAGCCGCTGCCGGATATTGTGGATTTTAACCAGCATATCCGGGGAGTGTTATCAGATACATGTTTTGCCTGTCACGGTCCCGATGCAATGGCACGTGAAGCCGGACTGCGACTCGATACACCTGAAGGTGCTTTTGCCCCTCTTGAAAGTGATAGCCGCAAATACGCCATCATACCCGGCAATCCGAATGCCAGCGAAGTGTTCAGGCGTATTATTTCGGACGATCCGGATTACGTAATGCCAACACCCACATCCAACCTGAGTCTCACAAACCGGCAGATCGCCCTCATCAAGCGATGGATTGAACAGGGTGCAGAATACAAACCACACTGGGCTTTTATTCCGCCACAGAGGCCTGAAGTACCGAAGGTAAAAAACAGAGATTGGGCTGAAAATGAGATTGACAAATTTATTCTCGAAAAAATTGAAAAAGCAGGGGTTCAACCATCGTCCCGTGCTGCACGTGAGACCTTGCTGCGAAGAGTTTCATTTGACCTGACCGGCCTTCCGCCTACCATCCAGGAACTGGACCGTTTTCTTGCGGATGAATCAGCCGATGCATATGAAAATGCAGTAGACCGCCTTCTCGCCTCTCATTCTTATGGTGAACGCCTGGCCAATGAATGGCTCGATGTTGCCCGCTACGCCGATACCCACGGCTACCAGGACGATGGTGCCAACGATATGTGGCCATGGCGTGAATGGGTGATTCATGCATTTAACAGGAATATGCCGTTCGATGAATTCGCGGTTTGGCAGATCGCCGGTGACCTGTTGCCTAATCCGACCCATGAACAACGCCTGGCGACCGGGTTCGGGCGGGTTCACCAGCAGAGCCAGGAGGGTGGCATCATTGGAGAGGAATACCGTGTTGAGTATGTGGCCGACCGCGTGATGACTACAGGAACGGCTTTCCTGGGCATGACCATGCAATGTGCCCGATGCCACGATCATAAGTACGACCCTGTTTCAGAGAAGGAGTACTACGAGTTTGCAGCATTTTTTGACAATATCAATGATATCGGGCAGATCCCAAACAAAGGTGCAGCCGGCCCAACCATACTGTTGCATGATGATGAAACCGAAAAACTGATCGGTTACCTCAAAAACAGGATTTCGGCTGCCGAACGTGATCTTGAAAATCAGAAGGCTTATAAAAGAAATGATTTCCGCGATTGGCTTCAACAGCCCGGTTTGCGTGAGAAGTTTAACACGCAAACGAAGGGGCTTTATGCGAGTATGGACCTTAACACCATCCGTGGCGACAGCGCCATCATTGTCCAGGTGAAAGATTCGGTTCTAACCGGATCCATTTCGGGTAGTTTGAAGTTGGTTGAAGGGGTGAATGGCAATGCGATAGAGTTCAGCCACGGCAATGCCGTGAACCTGCCCCGCCGGTTCGCACAATTTGAGAGAAACGATTCTTTTTCACTCAGTTTCTGGGTGTATCCACCCGAATCAATCGGAGAGGTGCCGATGCTTGTGAAAAAAGGGATGATCTTCATCGGGCATCCGGGTTACGATGTTTTCCTGTTTGATCATCGCGTATCGATGCGCCTGGTTCATGGTTGGCCGTTCAACGCAATCCAGGTACTTACCGAAGAGCCTCTAACACCGGGTGAATGGTCCCACATTACAGTAACCTACAACGGTTCAAGCAGAGCCGATGGAATTGAAATTTTCATAAACGGAGAAATCCAAACAGTACACGTTGAACACGACACGCTGTTCAAAAACATTATGATTCCGTCAGATGAACCTCGATACGGTTACCAGGATTTCCTGCTCGGCCACCGGCAGTCGTTTGAGCAGTTGCGGTACGATGGAATGCGGCTGGATGAAATCCGGATATTTGAACGCCGGCTCAGTGAGGCCGAAGCCCTCATATTATCCGGCAAACGGGCTGAGCTGGATCAACTTCTTGCGTTGAATTCCAATGAGCTTACAAGAGGCCAGGAAAATATTCTCTTTAGTCATTACCTGCTGCATGCCGCTCCTGATATCGATGCCGTAAAAGAAGATCTCAGAAATTATCGTGTTGAACTGAGCAGTGTAAAAGATACCCTGCCCGAAGTAATGGTGATGGAGGAGCGGCTGAACCGTCGAACATCCTATATCCGTGAGAGGGGCATGTATGATCAGCTTGGTGAGGTGGTATATCCCGGCGTGCCGTCCAGTATCATGGAATTTCCTGATGAATTTCCGCAAAACCGCCTCGGACTGGCCAGATGGATCATGCATGATGACAATCCGCTCACAGCACGCGTGTTAGTAAACCGCTACTGGCAGATGATTTTCGGAAATGGCCTGGTGGATACCCCTGATGATTTCGGTAACCAGGGCTCAATACCCAGCCACCCGGAACTGCTCGACTGGCTGGCGGTTGAATTCCGTGAAAGTGGCTGGGACCTGAAACACCTGCTCAAAACAATGGTGATGTCGGCCACATACAGGCAATCATCAGTAATGACACCACAAATGAGAGAACTTGATCCGAATAACCGGCTGCTTGCCAGAGGTCCGCGATACCGGCTGCCTGCTGAAATGATCCGTGACAATGCTTTGCTTGCCAGCGGTCTACTGGTAGATAAAATCGGCGGACCGAGTGTGTTTCCGTACCAGCCGGAGGGTTTATGGGAAGAAACCACATCCGGGCGGCACCTAACCACCTATTACCAGGACAGCGGTGATAATCTGTATCGCCGAAGCATTTATACATTTTGGAAACGAACGGTACCACCTCCCGGAATGACTACGTTTGATGCAGCCATGCGTACCCATCCAACGGTTCAGCGCGAACACACCAGTACCCCGCTGCAGGCATTGCACACACTAAACGATCCGATTTATATAGAATCGTCACGCCTGCTGGCCGAACGGATGTTGAGGGAGGGTGGTGAAAGTCTGGATGAACAGATCATTTTTGCCTTCCGGGCTGCGGTTTCGCGAAAACCGAACAGGCAAGAGCTTGATATCCTTCGTGAATTATTTGAAGAGGAATATCAAACCTACAAAGATGATCCCGGGCTTGCAGAACAATTACTTAAAGTGGGCGAATTTCCTGCCGACAAGCAGCTCAGTCCGGTTGATGTAGCAGCGAGGACAATTTTGACTAATGCTATTTTTAACCTGGATGAAACGATAACCAAACTTTGATGGTGAAAATGACAAATTTCAATTTCTAAATCCCAAACTCGCGTATGGTAGCTTTATGCCGGTTTTTTTATGTGATCTTTGGAAGTTGGTACTTGAAATTTGGTTTTTCTTTCATGTAAGCATACAACACTAATTCATATACCCCCGCAGCTATGTCCGATGAAATTTACAAATGCAACTGCAACATGAACCGGCGGCACTTTTTGTCGAAAACCAGTCTTGGTATCGGTGCGGCTGCACTCGCCTCGCTGATCAATCCCATGATGCTTTTTTCCCGGAAACCGGACCCCTTCTCCGGGGCGCTCGACGCGCCGCATGTAATTCCCAAGGCGAAACGGATCATTTTTTTGTTCCAGAGCGGTGGCCCGTCTCAGCTCGACCTGTTTGACTACAAGCCTAAACTCAACGAATTGGAAGGAACTGACCTGCCCGACTCGATCATGGGAATGCAGCGACTTACCGGTATGACCGCAAACCAGTCCAGTTTCCCAATGGCAGGGTCCCGTTTTAAATTTAAAAGACATGGAAAGAGCGGTGCATGGGTCAGTAATTTACTGCCGTATACAGCTGAAATTGCTGATGAACTTTGTTTTTTAAAAACCGTTTATACATCTGAGATTAATCATGACCCGGCAATCACATTTATCCAGACTGGAACAAACCAGGCCGGCCTGCCAAGCATGGGTTCATGGATCAGTTACGGACTGGGTTCGGAAAATGAAAACCTTCCCGCATTTACCGTACTGATTTCCCGGGGAACAGGGCGTCCGTTCGACCAGCCACTTTATTCACGGTTATGGGGAAGCGGAATCCTGCCGTCACTTCACCAGGGGGTTCAATTCCGCGCCGGTAGCGAACCGGTACTGAATCTGCGCAATCCGGATGGTATGAAGCAGATGACCCGTCGCAATATGCTAGCCGCACTCAAAGATCTGAACCAGCTTCACCTGGATGAATACGGCGATCCGGAGATCACCACAAGGATTTCGCAGTATGAGATGGCCTACCGGATGCAGACATCGGTACCAGAAACAATGGACGTATCCGATGAGCCGGAATCAACCTATGAACTTTATGGTGAAGATGCGCGCACACCTGGTACTTATGCCGCCAATTGTTTGCTGGCGAGAAGGCTTGCTGAACGCGACGTACGTTTTATTCAGCTGTACCACATGGGCTGGGATCAGCACGACGGAATTCCTAATCAGCTTCCCCTCCAGTGCAAGGATGTTGACCAGGCTTCGGCTGCCCTTGTCAAAGACCTGAAACAGCGCGGGCTGCTGGAAGATACGCTTGTGATCTGGGGGGGTGAATTCGGCCGTACTGCCTACTGCCAGGGGGCACTGACCAAACAAACCTATGGCCGAGATCACCATCCACGGTGTTTTAGTTTATGGATGGCCGGTGGCGGTGTAAAACAGGGAATTACTTATGGTGAAACCGACGAATTCGGATACAATGTGGTGAAAGACCCGGTTCACGTTCATGATCTGCATGCTACCATCCTGCACCTGATGGGCGTTAACCATGAGCGGCTCACCTATCGCGCTCAAGGCCGACGTTTCCGCCTCACTGATGTTCACGGCGAAGTTGTTCATAATATCATCGCATGATTTCAGTGGTTGTCCAGTATTTGGCTTTTTTTTCATCAGACCTTACCCTGTTTATCGGCCGTTTCCACCCGGTTTTGGTGCATTTACCCATCGGCTTTCTACTGATGGCGTTTCTTATGGAATTTGTGAGCCTCATCAAAAGGTATGAATACCTTGGTCAGGCTGTGCCGTTTGTGCTTTTACTTGGCTTTTTGAGCGGGCTTTTTTCCATGATCACCGGGTTGTTGCTTTCCGATGGTGGCGGGTATGGGGAAGATCTGCTCAATCTGCACAAATGGTTGGGAATCAGTGTTGTAATTCTGACACTTGCAGCCTGGCTGTTAAGGATTACGGTTTACGAAGATCCATTTTACAAACGTATTTTTCGAATTCTGCTGACTGTGTTGGCGGTTGTATTGATTGCTGCCGGACATTTTGGAGGCAGCCTCACACACGGTTCCGATTACCTGTTTCGATACATGCCCGAGCCGGCAAGAAGCTGGTTTGGAATTGAAGATGAAGAACCCGAACAAATCACTTTAATTGAAGATCTTGGAACAGCACTGGTTTATCCGCACGTGATTGAACCGATTTTGAGGGCAAGGTGTCAGAGTTGCCATGATCCCGACCGGACTGAGGGGAATCTGCTGATGACCTCATTCACATACCTTATGGCCGGAGGTGACAGCGGCCCTGTTATCGAACCATATCAAAGGGAAGAGAGCGATCTTTACAGGCGGCTTCACCTGCCCGACAGGGATAAAGAGAGGATGCCTCCGCGTGGCAGAACCCAATTAACTGCCGATCAAATTAAACTGATCGGATGGTGGATTGAAATGGGCGCACCGAACGAAACTCTTGTAACCGAACTTGAAGCAACGGGAGAAATTGAAAATATACTTGTGGGCCTTACCCCGGCGGGGCAGCATTTCTTTGACAGGGTAACCGTTCCACATGCAGATATTCAACTCGTTGAGGCTGCTGTTAACCGTGGTTTTCGGATTTCACCGGTTGCCGAAGGAATGGCTTTTTTACAGGTTGGTCTTCAGCAGTCAAATAAAGAAATTACGATGGAAGACATGGAATTTTTACTGCCGATTTCCGAGCAAATAGCATGGCTGAATTTAAACAGGATGTCGCTGACTCCCGGTGCGTTTCAGTTTCTGTCAAATTTTAAAAATCTTACCAGACTTTACCTTCAAAATACTAATGTTTCAGACAGTGATCTTGTGTGGATTAGTTCATATGATCATCTGGAATACCTGAATTTATATGGAACCGAAGTAAGCAATTCGGGGCTAACCTATCTATCGGCACTTGAGCAATTAAAATCAATATACCTTTGGCAAACCAATGTAACAGGAGAGGGGGTATCCGAACTTAAAGAAAATCGGCCCGGCTTAGTTGTTAACTTAGGATTGGACCATTAAACTTTCATATCCTTATTTACAGAACGGCCAGATATTTGAAGTTGTTTGGGTATAAAGAATGCTTACTTAAAAAAGTAAAGGAGGCAAGATGGAGTTTAGATTTCTTGGAAGATCAGGATTAAAGGTATCAGTACTTTCATATGGTTCATGGGTAACTTTTGGCGATCAGGTTGATGAACAGGTTGCTTACGATTGTATGGTAGAAGCGTATGATTCAGGTGTTAATTTTTTTGACAATGCTGAAGCATATTCGGGAGGAAAATCGGAAATAATGATGGGTAACATCATCAAAAAAGCAGGCTGGAAACGTTCCGATCTCGTTCTCTCGACCAAAATATTTTGGGGTGGCAAGGGACCGAATGACAGAGGCCTTTCATATAAACATATTGCCGAAGGGACTAACGCTTCTTTGGAAAGGTTGCAGCTGGAGTATGTGGACCTGATTTTTTGCCATCGTCCGGATAAGTATACACCTATTGAGGAAACAGTATGGGCGATGAACCAGGTGATACGTGAAGGTAAGGCATTCTATTGGGGTACAAGTGAATGGACTGCAGAACAAATTCGTGAAGCTGTACATATTGCAAAACGGGAAAATTTACGCACACCATTAATGGAGCAGCCGCAATATAACATGTTTCACAGGCATAGGGTGGAACAAGAATACCTGCGGTTATATGAAGAATTTGGGCTGGGAACAACAATATGGAGTCCGTTGGCAAGCGGGCTGCTTACTGGTAAATACAACGATGGCGTACCAGATGGCAGCCGACTTGCACTTGAAAAATACGACTGGCTGCGAAAAAGCCTGCTTGAATCGGAAGAAGGTATAAAACGTCTTGAAAAAGTAAAAAAGCTTGCAGAATTGGCTCTGGAAATTGGATTTTCATTACCTGAACTCGCTATAGCCTGGTGTTTAAAGAATCCTTATGTAAGTACTGTAATAACAGGCGCGTCAAAACCAGAACAGGTGCGTCAAAACATGAAGTCTATTGCAAAAGTACAACTTATGACGGATGAGGTGATGACCCGGATTGAAGAAATCCTCTTGAATACACCTCCCGGAGAAGAAGATTTCAGATCCTGATTACCGTAACGTTACTTAAGAGTAGCGTCTTATTTGCCGGAACTGAATTTTTTTTTTGGATTGTCTGCTTTTTTGAATGAGAGAGTGAAGTGAGTTTCACCATTTATTGAATTATACCCAAATGTACCATCAAGTTGCCGGGCTAAAATATGGATGAGTTCCATTCCCAGAGAACTGAAATTTTCCGATTGAAATTCTTCAGGAAGTGGATGTCCGTCATCAGAAATTACAACTATTACAATTCCATCTTTCTCTTTGGCTTTAATTCCGATGGTACCTTTTCTAGACCCACGCATTGCATGTTTTACGATATTGGTCACCACTTCATTGATAATCAAAGAACAATAGACCCCCTGGTTTATATTAATGAATACAGATCCAGAGCGTTTTTCAATCGTAATTTCAGTATCGGTTTGGAGTGTGCTTAAAATATTTTCAATTAGTTTAAATGTATTATCAATAAAATCAATACTGGCGAAATTGCTAGTGCTGTACAGATGCTCGTGTATATTTGAAATTGCTTTGATACGGTTAGCACTGTCATGAAGTTTGCCTTTTAATTCATTATTGTCAGAATTTTCAGCCTGAAGCACCATCATTGCAGAAACCAATGCAAGATTATTTTTTACCCTGTGATGGATTTCCGCCAGCATGATTTCCTTCTCGTACAATGACTGCCTGATCGCCTCCTCCATTTTGATTCTTTCTGTGATATCATCATGGATGGCGATGAAGCCAATGATCTTGCCATGTTCATTGATAATTGGATTACTCGAATAAATAACTGTGACTAGGTCACCATTTTTTGTTTTATTAATTATTTCCCCGGAAGAAACTTTTCCTGAAAGTATAGTCTCCCAAAAATCCTTGTAGAATTCATCCGATTGTTTTTCTGATTTTAAAATACTTGGTTTTTTGCCAATTGCTTCCTTTTTTGAAAATCCGTAAAGATCTTCAAATGCAGCATTGATATACTGGATTTTTCCTTCAATATCTGTGATGAAAACCGGATGTGAAGAACGGTCGAGCCCTAGTTCAAACTTCCTTAGACTCTCTTGCATTTGAACACGCTCACTGATATCGTGAACAATCAGATAAACAAGGTTTCTTTTTACAAAATTAATTTCCCCACCTGCAATTTCAACCTGACGGGTTGTTCCATCGGATAACCGGTGGATTGCCTGAGAATAATTTTCCGGAGATGATGCAAAATTTTTGATACTGGATTTAACTTCGTTATACGGATTTGTATCAATTTCATTGATACTCATATTTCTGAGGGTTTCCCTATTCCAGCCATAAAACGATTCCGCTGCGGGGTTTGCATCAAATATGAATCCGGTGACAGGGTCTATAATCAGAAGAATCGAGTGGTTGTTCTCAAAAAGTGTCTGATAGCGGGAGCGGCTCTCAGACAGAGCAGCCAATGCCAGGAAGTTCTCAGTAACATCTTCCACGATACCAATGCCACCTTGATTATTATTGATCCCGGAACCAATTGGGGTAAATTTAGCACGCAGGGGAGTTGTCTTTTCAGCAGTAACTGATTTATAGTTCCCCTCGTAGAGGCCTGTTTTTCCGTTCAGTGATTTTTTAACAGCTTTCACAACATCCTGATCGGGCAGGTTAAGCATATTTAGCCCGATCAACTTTTCAGCACTCGAACCTATGATTCTAATAAATCTGTAATTACAAGTAGTAATAACTCCTTCCGAATTGTATTGGACAATTCCCACAGGTGCTTCCTCAAAAATAAGTCGATAAAGAAGTGCATTTTCTAATGTGGATATCCCGGTTAAATTGTTACGAATGAAAGTTAATTTTTCGAGTAATTCACGTTTATCGTTGCCATCAATATTGATGTTCTTAGTAAGCAGACTTTCACATTCCTTGAATAGGTCGGTTAATGCCTTATAAGATATTTTGTAATTTGCCATTTATATATGAACTGCCCCTTACTAACAAAAAAATTTCCGTTTGAAAATTGTTGCATTCCGTTACACTGACTTTCTTAAAGTAGTAGAATCTTTTGAATGTATTTGTATCTGAAAATATCAAATAATAATAGAGATCAAATAAAAAATTTACAATTTCATAAAAGATGCTTATTTGTGGTTGAACCATATGTGGTAAGGTTTTTAAGTTAAAAAATGAATCAGAAAATTTACAGATGATCGATACAGATGATCGGCACAAGCCGGCAATATCAGTAAAGTTGATTGACAGTTTGAAAGAACATGGAATCATAAAGAGGCTGCAAGAAGGTGAATTGTTATTTCAGGAGGAAATGGCCATCCGGGATATTCCGGTAATACTCAACGGGAGTGTAAAGATTTTCCAGGTTGATGAGGACTATCGTGAAATATTACTCTATTACCTGAAACCGGGTGACACATGCATCATGAGTTTTCTTGGCGGATTATTTAATGATAAAAGCAAACTGAAGGCCATTGCTAATGAAGAGAGTGAGATCTTGCTCTTGCCGGTTTATAAAGCCGGTCTGCTTCTTAAAAATTACCCGGAGTGGACGGAGTATATTTTCCGGGTTTATTATCAGCGTTTTAAAGAATTACTGGATGTTGTTAATGCAGTGGCATTCAAAAAAATGGACGAACGCCTGCTTACATTTCTGAAAAACAGATCAGTAATCAACAAAAATAATGAAATTGAAATCACACATGAAGAACTTGCCAATGAGCTGGGAACGGCACGTGTGGTAATCTCCCGCCTGCTGAAGCAGATGGAAAAAGAGAATCTTGTTGAGCTGGGACGCAACCGTATTACTCTTCTGTAACAAAAGTGACTGAAATTGGTAGATACTTGTAGTTACATTTAGCTGAAATGAAATATAACAGCTAATGGTAACGTACATGAAAGAACAACTCTTTACAGACTGGCACCCCATGCGTTGGGTTGCATTGATATTTGGTATCGGCCTTGGTTTAAACTGGCTTATAAACACAGCCCCCCTCTCCGGCTTTCTCTCTCTCTTTTTCCTGTTTCAGGCAATTACCAACACAGGTTGCCTTGCAGGGCGTTGTGCGCCGGAACTGCAATCACGAGGTGATTCGGATATAAGTATTGATGACATCGAATTTGAAGAAATAAAAACAGAAAAATGACAGCAACTACAACAAAGGAAAAAACATTCTCAGAACTTATTAAAGGGGATAAGCCCGTTCTTGTAGATTTTTATGCCGACTGGTGCGGCCCGTGTAAAATGATGGCCCCTGTTCTTCAGGATTTAAAGCGCCGTATGGGTGATGCTATACATATCATTAAAATTGATACGGAAAGAAATCCAGACGTGGCGATTCATTATCAGGTTCGGGGAATCCCGACACTCATCCTTTTTAAAAAGGGGTACAATTTATGGCAACAAGCCGGTGTGATGCAGGCAGCACAACTGGAGCAAATCATTAATCAGAAATTGGAAGAACATGCAGAACTTTGATGAACACATTTACGATGTAACGATTGACTGGAAGGAAGGACGGGTTGGACTTATGCACTCGGAAGTACTTGGGCAGGAGATAGAGGTGGCAACCCCGCCTGAATTTCCCGGCGGTGTAGAGGGAATATGGTCGCCCGAACACCTGTTTGTGGCTTCGGTAGGCAGCTGCCTGATGACTTCATTTACTGCTATTGCCGACTACTCGAAATTTGAATATGAAAGCCTGAAAGTGAAAACTTATGGCACTATGAGTAAAGTTGACGGGAAATTTGTGATGAGCAAAATTACCCTGAAACCGGTTTTAACCATACCGGATGAAAATTCAGAAAAAAAGGCTTACAGGCTGCTTGAAAAAGCTGAACAAATTTGCCTCATATCACGCTCAATTAAGTCGGAGATCGTGTTTGAACCCGAGGTAAAAATTCTGGTGTCGCGTTAACAAAAAAACGACGGCAAACTCATCCCCATAAGGAGGGGACAGCGGAAGAGTTATTTAGAAAATAAGCCATTAATGATAATTGGGATAATCCCGGATCTTCTCGTCCGGTGACTCCCTGCTATTTAACAAATGACACGAAACTGGTGGCTAAAGGTGATAATTCTTATCTGCGAACCATGCTCATAAATCTGACTGGTTCAGATAAATTCATCGGGAATCACTGACAAATTGTTTGTTATATTCAGCTTTATTTTTAACCAAACCAGATTTTTATGCGCTTTGAAACCAGGGCAATCCATGCGGGATTGGAAATCGGAAATCCTTCGAGTGCCATTATTCCGCCAATTTCTCCGAGTACAATCTTTGAAATTGATGCTGAAGGGAAAAAAGAGGATGATTTTCACTACACAAGGCTTGGCAATCCAAACAGGCTGCAGTTTGAACATGTAGCTGCCGCCCTGGAAGGGGGAGAAACGGCAGCGGCATTTTCGTCCGGAATTGCAGCTGGGATGGCCATATTACAGTCGCTTAACCCCGGTGATCATATCATTATACCTGAGGATGTTTATTCCGGTAACCGCAGGATGGTTCAAAAAATCATGACAAACTGGAACCTGGAAGCCTCATTTATCAATATCACAGAATCCGGTTCCATCGATGCCAACATCAAACCCAATACCCGCCTTATCTGGATTGAAACACCATCCAATCCACTGATGCGGATTACAGACATTGCAGCAACGGCTGCACTTGCAAAATCACATGGTCTTCTGACGGTGGTGGACAACACTTGGCCTACCCCGGTAAATCAGCGGCCACTGGAACTGGGTGCAGACATCGTTCTTCACTCAACATCGAAATATTTTGGCGGCCATAGCGACATCCTTGGCGGTATCGTAATTTCAGAAAAAAATGATGATTTTTTTGAAAAGGTGCGGATTATTCAGCGATTTGGGGGAGCTGTTCCTTCACCCCAGGATTGCTGGATGCTGAGCAGAAGCACCCGTACCCTTGCATATCGCATGAAAGGGCACAATGAAAATGCCGGAACAATATCACGGTATCTCGAAAGCCATAAAAAAGTGGCTGAGGTTTACTATCCCGGGCTGGAGACGTTTTCCGGGCATCAAATTGCCAAAAAACAGATGTCAGGTTATGGCGGTATGATTTCATTTTTGATTGACGGTAATAAGGAGGAAGCGGTGACTATTGTGGGCCGTTCTAAACTAATCAAGCGGGCTACTAGTCTTGGAGGAGTTGAAAGTACCTGGGAACACCGCCAAAGCAGCGAAGGTGAAGGCTCTGTAACACCTGAAAATCTGATCCGCCTGAGCGTAGGACTGGAACACCCCCAGGACATTATTGACGACCTGGAACTGGCAATGGGATAAAAAATAACATATTGTGGAATACCGCACCTGACACAGAATCTGCAGCCACGGCAACATTCAAAGAATAAGCAAATCTTGGTATAAAAGAGTAACTTCAGTAATCGTTATGAATGGCATCGACGATACGAACGTAAAACTTGCAATTCCAATTTTTTCCCGAATGAATATCAGAAGTATTATCCATTTTACAGCAGCCCTGGTTTTTCCATTTTTTTTGATAACATCCTGCACCGGTACACAGCAAGCGGCTGTTGAAGCTGAAGAAATTATCGAAACGTACAGCGAGGAATATGCCGCTTCCCCGGCTATTACGTTACTTCCCCGATATGAACCGGTAACTGCCGGGCGTTTTGATAATGGCAGAATGTGGACTTTTGAATATCCGCCCGTTACTTATTTCAGAGAAACCTACAATTTTGATCCCGATGAGGAGTGGTTTAGTCATGCCCGAATCAGTTCGGTGCGCCTGCCAAATTGTTCAGGGTCGTTTGTATCTTCATCCGGCCTGGTTCTCACCAATCATCACTGTGCCCGGGAACAGATAACCCAGGTGAGCAGGGATGATGAAAATTTGCTGGATTATGGTTTTTATGCACCAACATTGTCTGATGAACGCCATATCGAAGATTATTACGTAGACCAGCTGATTGAAGTGCGTGATGTAACCAGCATGGTGATGAATGTTGTGGATGCCGCCCCGCTGGAAGAACGCGCTATGGTACGTGAATCAGTTCTTCGTGAGCTGGAAGAGGATTTGAGCAGTACACTTGAAAACCCGGATACCGACCTGGTGGAAGTTGTTTCACTCTATAATGGTGGACGATATTCGGCCTACATTTACCGGCGCTATAGTGATGTGCGGCTGGTGATGGCTCCCGAACTCCAGATAGGATATTTTGGCGGCGATGATGATAACTTTACCTTTCCCCGCTATAACCTCGACATGACGTTTTACCGGGTATACGTTGGTGATAAACCGCTCTCAACACCCATTTATTTTCCGTTTGCAGAAACCGGAGTGGAAGCGGGTGATGCTGTTTTTTTGATCGGCAACCCGGGCAGCACATCCCGGCTGCAGACGGTAACACAGCTTGCCTATCGTTCGCTGCATTCAGACCTTTACCAGTACTACCTCTATTCTCGTGCCATCAAAGGCCTTGAATCCTATTACGAATTTGATCCTGATGAGGGCGATACATGGGATCTGCGAAATTTTATATTTTCACTGAAAAACGCGCAAAAATTTTTTGGCGGCCAGGTAGAAGCACTGCGCGATCCTGTTCTGATGGGCCGCAGAACATATAATGATAACAGTTTCCATTCTCAGCTTGCCGCAGATCCTGAGTTGAGTGAAAGTTACAAACCTTTGCTCGAAAGGCTGGAGGCCATTCAGTATGAAAAAATTCAATACTCCAAAGGCTACCATGTTTTTCTTGGGGTTGCTCCCAATCTTGACTTCTCCTCTTCGGTGATGCAGCGCGCATTTATGTCATTTATTTATGCTACCTACTTAGAAGAAGGCATCCCCGCGGAACTTCTTGGATCTTTTAAAGAACAGATTATTGGGATCAATGACCGGCCTGAAGAATTTGACAGGTTTATGCTCACACAGCGCTTTGAACTGATCCGGGATATTTACGAGGATTCAGGTTTAATGACTCTGGATATCATGGAAGGAAAATCGGCAGAAGAGATGGCCGATGAAATCATTGCCGGAACGGCTTTCCGAAATTCAGAGGGTACCAGAGATCTGCTTGAAAGTGATATTCTGAATTCAGGAGACCCGGCCATAGAGATACTGAAATTCATAGCTCCTGAAGTACTCAATTCGCAGGAACAATACAGCGAACTGCTGGCAGAAGAGGATGAAATTATGGGTGAACTTGGACGCGCCTGGTTTGCTGTATATGGCACCGATATCCCGCCGGATGCCACGTTTTCTCTTAGAATTTCGGATGGTGTGGTTTCCGGTTATGAATATAACGGCACAATTGCTCCGGTCTATACAACCTTTTTCGGACTGTATGATCGCGCCTATTCGCATTACGGAGACCCGCAATGGGCTCTGCCGGAGCGATGGAAGGAGCCTTCGGCTACGCTCGACCTTTCCACACCGGTCAATTTTGTTTCCACAAATGATATTATCGGCGGTAATTCCGGCTCGCCAGTTGTAAATATCAATCTCGAGGTGGTAGGCCTGGCATTCGACAGTAACATCGAGGGGATGGGTTCCAGTGATTTTATCCTTGATGACCGTGCAGCCCGTGCCGTTTC
>RECI01000200.1 GCA_007694095.1 Balneolaceae bacterium
GCTATCTGCTATCTGCTATCTGCTATCTGCTATCTGCTATCTGCTATCTGCTATCAGATAATACTTCTTCCAAAAAATACCAGAATACTGAGGAAACGGGACTCAATGATAAATAAATAATTTTTAAGGTAGGGTATGAAACAATCTGTGCTCTTGTTATCAGTTTTTACAACTCTTTTGGTAGCATTTTTTTCATTACTTGGATGGTTTAGTCAGTATAATATTCTTGAAAGACTGGATTATAACTTCATTCCAATGGCACCCCTGACAGCTATATGTTTATTGCTGATTGGAGCTTGTATCCTGTTTCATGTTTATAAACCAGAGCAGAAATTGGTTGTTTTTGCATGTGGGTTGTTCATTCTGTTTTTCTTAGTTGACCTACTGCTGTCTTGGGTCGGGATTTCTTTTATTCAGATTGAAAAAAAGCTGATTAAGGTTCCTGATTTGATTGGAGAGGTGCCAACAGGCAGAATGTCTCCGATTACATCTTTTCTGTTTCTAATGAGTGTAATTTCTGTGATGGCCATTACTTCAAGACGTTACGTATTTGAAAAATTAGCTGGTGTCCTTAATTCGATAGCTTTTACGGTTACACTTGTGCTGTTAATAGGCTACCTGTACAATTCACCGCTGCTTTACGGACAGGAAATTATACCTGTTGCACTGAGTACATCTATCTGTTTTTTCTTAATTACAGTTGCTCTTTTTGATATACTTAGTCGTGATGTTTTTCCGCTAAACCTGTTTTTTGGGGGAAGTACCCATGCAAGGTTGTTACGGGTATTTCTTCCGCTTACTGCGTTTTTAATTTTGGCCGGAGGTGCCATGCAACTATACCTGCGGGCAAATTACCCGATAAATGAAGCCCTTGTCTTATCTATCATGGCATTGGCATCTGTTTTAATCGTGGCACTCGTAACATTATTAAAAGCTCAGGTTATAAGCAACCAGATTGAGAAGGCTGAAGCCGAAAAAAAACGAATGGTGAGCATAATTGAAGCTACTTCTGATATGATAGGTATCTTTGATAAGTTGGGTGCGCCAACTTACCTGAATTCCCGGCTCAGAAACACAGCAAATATCGATAAGGATTCAAATATCAGTCAATTACATATATCAGATTTTTTTGCTGATGATCAATATTCATCAGTTTTTTTATCTGCCCTGGCAACAGCGGAAAAGACTGGAGAATGGATAGGTGAAATTCAAGTAAAAACAGCGCATGGAAAACCAATTCCAGTATCTCTGCTCACCTATTATCAATCAAGCAAAAATGGTTATGATGATTGGTATACGATTGTTGCAAGGGATATAAGTATACAGAAGGAAGCACAACAGGTAATCGAAGAATTTGCATACACGGTATCACATGATTTAAAAGAGCCGTTGCGGATGATTCGCTCATTTTCGAAGTTACTTGAAAAGAAATATGGAGATAAGCTTGATGAAATGGCCAGGGAGTATATTTCTTTTATGGATAATGCCTCGAGGAAAATGGGAACTTTAATTGATGACCTGCTACAGTACTCGCGTGTTGGGAGGCTTCATTCGGAGAAACAAGAGATAGATACCAGGCAAATTATTGATGAGGTAATTCAGTTATTCGAGCCGGAAATAAAAGAAAAAAATGCCATTATCAATTATCATTCACTACCTGTAATAAGAGCAAATCCGGTTTTGGTTAAAATGTTGTTTCAAAACCTGGTTGGTAATGCATTAAAATATCAAAAACCCGGTAATACACCACAGATAATAATCAGGAGCGAAGACCTTGTTGACTATTGGGAATTTTTAATCTCTGATAATGGAATTGGTATTGAAAAAAAGTATTTTGAAGATATATTCATGAAATTTCGCCGACTTCACAGCGAAGGGGAATATCGTGGCAGCGGAATGGGCTTGGCGATTTGCAAAAAAATTGTTGAGCAGCACCAGGGCACTATATCTGTTGAATCTGAACCTGGCGCTGGATCTGTTTTTTCATTTACATTAAAGAAGTGATCTATGAAAACAATGCACATTCTTCTTGTAGAAGATAACGAGGGTGATATCTTACTAATCAGAGAAGCGTTTGAAGATGCCAGGATGATCAATGACCTATTTGTTGTAAAAGATGGTGAAAAAGCTATTCATTACCTGAATAAGCGGGAAGGTTTTGAAGATGTTCAAACTCCGGACATCATTTTACTGGATATTAACCTGCCACGGAAAAACGGGTTTGAGGTATTGGAATATATAAAGGAAAATGACAAGCTAAAACATATACCGGTTATTATGCTTACAACATCAAGTTCAGAAAAAGATGTCTATTCATCTTATCAGAAACATGCCAATTGCTTTATCACAAAACCGATTGATGTTGAGACATTTTTGAAAGTAATAACCAGTATCGAATACTTCTGGATTCATTTAGTAACTCTTCCAGGCGAAAGGTGAAGGTATGCTGAAAGACAACCGCAAACTTCATATTCTGGTTGTAGAAGATAACATAGGAGATTATGTTTTAGTAGAGGAATATCTGAGTGAGCATTTTTCCAATTGTTTGCTAACACATGTAAATACGGCAAAAAAGGCAATAGACAGGCTTTCAAATTCCGATGATCCTTTTGATGCCATTTTACTTGACCTTACATTGCCAGACAGCAATGGTGAAAGCCTGATTCGCGAGATCATGAGTGTATCTTCGAGTATTCCCGTCATCGTACTAACCGGGTATTCTGACCTGTCATTCAGTGTGAAATCTCTCACACTTGGTGTTTCAGACTACCTGCTGAAAGATGACCTAACTTCCTTTCTGCTCTACAAAAGTATCACATATTCCATAGAACGTAATATTTACGCCGAAAAAATTAAAGATTCAGAGAAGAACTATCGAGACCTGTTCGAGTTAACTCCAGAACCGATGATGCTTTTTGACCTTGAAACTTATCAATTTCTCAATGTAAATATAGCTGCTGTTACTAATTATGGTTACAGTAAAGAGGAATTTCTTTCGATGAAACTGATGGATATTAAACCCGAAAATGAAATCGAAGGTGCGAAGAAAATTATCCGGGATACATTTGATGCCATAAATATTACACTGGAGGGTGAGCACAGGCACATTAAAAAAAATGGAGAAGTCATAATTGTTGAAATTCATGCGAGCACAATAGACTACTACGGGAGAAAAGCCAGGGTTTGCCTCGTGAGGGATGTGACCGAGAAACGTAAAGAAGAAGTACGTCTGAAACTGCTGGAATCGGTCATTACAAATTCTGCTGAATTTGTATTAATTCTTGAGGGTGTTGCTGCAGCATCTGACGGGAAAAAAATTGTATATACAAATAAAGCATTCACACAATTAATGGGATATGAAGCCATTGATGTACTGGGTAAACATTTCAATATTTTGTTTGGGGAAGAGACGGATGTCGAGGAAATTGAAAAAATAAAAATCTCCATGCATAAGTGGCAGCCCTGTGAATTCGAATCGGTACTTTACAGAAACAACGGCACATACCTCTGGATTGACGCTTCTTTTGTACCAGTGAGCAATGCAAATGGAGAGCATTCGCATTGGGTTGTGATAGGCAGGGACATTTCGGATACCAAGAGCTATGAAGAAGAGCTGAAAGAGTCTCTCAGGGAAAAAGAAGTACTGCTCTCCGAGATTCACCACAGGGTAAAAAATAATCTTGCGGTAGTCTCCGGTATGATGCATCTACAGCTCCATATGGAACATGACGATAAAGTTATATACAAATTATATGATAGTATAACCCGGATACAAACCATGGCAACCATCCATGAACTTCTGTATCAGTCCGGAACGTTTTCAAAATTGAAATTCTCGGAAATCATTCACCAATTGATAGATAATGTAAAAACCACCTTGAGTAGTGGAAAGGATATCAAGGTCACATTTGATGAACAATCCATAGAGCTAAATATAAATCAGGCGATCCCTTGTTCACTTATTGTGAATGAAGTGATCACGAACATTTATAAGCATGCCTTCCCAAACCTTGATACTGGTGAGATTAACATAATATTAAATGAATCAGAAGGTAAAATTTATTTAAGTATCAAAGATAATGGAATCGGACTGCCGGATGATTTTAATATAAGTGATACAGATACCCTGGGGAAAAATCTTATCTCAATTTTGTCGCAGCAACTGGGCGCAAAAAGCCGGCTTTACAGTGTTGATAACGGAACCATCTTCGAGCTTGAGTTTGCAAAAAAAAATATGAAAGGGAGCGGAAGCTCAATCATTTAATTCGATAGTAATTGAACTGAAATACAACTAACCCGGATAAACAAGAATTTTCAAATTCCAAATTCCAAATTCCAAAATGTTGGAATCATTTTTCATCTGTTTTTAATTTTATTGACACTAAATGATTTGCGATAGACCGAATTTTTCTCCTAATCGTAAATAGGCCATTCTGTTCATCGCAAATTAAAAGATGAACAACAATTTGGTATTAACGGTGCTCTAAGCGCCAAAAATAGAATTAACATGTCTGATTCCAAAAAAATAGTACATATCCATTTAGATAAAAATAACTACGAAACGGTAATGACAGCCGGCCGTCATGAGCTTATTTCTGATGAACCGGAGCACTCCGGAGGTAAAGATCTTGGACCGGATCCATATGATTATCTTCTTATGGCGCTCGGTTCCTGTACTGCAATTACCATGCGGATGTATGCAAACCGAAAAAAGTGGCCGGTTGAAGATATTTATGTAGAATTACGCCATTATAAAGCGCATGCAGAAGATTGTGAAGATTGTGAAGATCCGAAAGCGAGAATCGATAAAATAGAAAAAGAAATTATTGTAAAAGGAGACCTTGAAGAAGATCAGATGAACCGTCTTCTTGAAATTTCCAAGAAATGCCCGGTTCATAAAACTCTGTTAAATCAAGTAGAAATTGACTCTATGATCGAAAAAGGATAACCCTTGCACTATAAAGTAAAAGTGATGTAGGCTTGAAGAATAGAGCCGGGGGATTTATCCATTTGGTTTAAAGTATCATCCCGGTATTTACAGAAGTCGTGAATAATCAACTCGGTTTCAGGAAATATTTTTTTTGCCTCTGTCAGAATTGTTTCTTTCCAATATCCAAGATTGAGCCATGTAAATGGATTGTCGGATATTGAAGTTAGAGCATACCATGCAACTGGTTGATTTGTAGTAAAAACGGAAGTAAAGTGTTCTGGTTTTAGAGTTGGCTCAAGTTTGAACTGGTAATTATCAGAGAGGTGTAACAACCATTCACGGAATGTTTTTAACTTTTCGCTGTTCTCGATTTTTGGAAATACTTCAGGCAAGTGATAGCTGTTTTCATCCATCCGTATGGCCGCGATAATCTCCGGGTTTTCGATATTCGGGAAACTCTGTATATGAAAATGCAAACCTTCGTTTTCGATATGGGAACTCAGTGTTTTAAGGATCTGGCCAATGGTTATAGCCGAACAGCGGTAAATATTTCGATTTCTGGTATTGGCCGGGATTACAGAAAGTTCAAGTACAGTACCCGACAAGCGATATTTCCAAGTGTCAAAACAATAATAGTTATCATTTTCACGGATTCCCTGTATCCAGTTTTCCAACAGGTTTACCCTGGTCATATTATTCATAATATTTACGTGTCCTCAGAATAAGTCTATCAATTATTAGATGAGAAGATTTCTTTGAATCGAACTGTTATTTCATCGTAAAAGCGGAAGGTTCCAATCATCGCGGTTGGCGGTGTGATGTTAAAATCGGTCATCATCATATCATCCAAATAATTCCAGTCAGAAAGTATCAGAGTGCCTTCTGCCTGTGGGATGGATGCATCCCATTTTCTTACGTTTGAATCCCCTTCTTTTTTAAAATTGTCAATGTGTGTTAAATACAGCTCATTTATTTGTGCTGATACGAAACAAGAAGTGAATAAACTTATTAAAACTGCAAGAATTATATTATTTATACTCATAATTTACAGTTGTTTAGTTTCTCTCATACTATTCCTGAAAAATATTTTTAACACAAAATGAACCTTATACACCATCAATATCAAAAGAAATCTATAGAAGTGAGAAGAGTATAATTCTGATTCGCTGCTAAGGATATTCCCTAATGGCAGGGTAGCGGTATCGATGAATGAGAAAGTGCCGTCGCCGCAGGGATCCCATTGGGGCGAGCGATGAGGATAAGTATTTAAATGATTTGTGATAGACCGAAGAACCGATAAACCGAATGACCGATTTTTTCTCCTAATCGTAAATAGGTCATTCTATTCATCGCAAATCAAATGCTGAACAACTTGGTATTAACGACGCTCTATGCGCCTAAATGTTGGAGATATTAGTTGATATCAGCAAGCTGCTGTCATATCCACTGTAATCGTTTCGTTGGGCTAATTGCGCGCTGCAGGACAGAGTTGGCACAATTGATCTGTTTCTTTAGCTACAAGATCGAAACTAACGGTAAGCTCGTCATCAGCTTTTACGAGCCCCATCAAAGCAGTAGGAGGTTCAACATCAAAGTCGGTCATGCGAATGGTGGTTTTACCGATAGCTCTTACCCTGGTTGGTTCGAGATAGTATGCATTTGTTACAAATTGAATATCGCGTGTGTTACCGGCTACGGTTAAGGTGCCTTTCACCAGGATTTTGAAAGCACCATTGTTGCTTTCAGGAAATTCGATCATATTGGCACTGTCAAATAAAAATGTTATTTCGGGGAAGTCATTCGATTTCAGTGCTTGCTGCAAGTCCCGGTTCATTCGGCTTCGCCCGCACTCAAAACCATCGACCCGGATTTCAACCTGCAAAAAAACACGCTCTTGCATACTTTGTGAGAATTCAACCGGGCCGGGATTATCAAAAAGGGTAGCTTCACCGAAATATTGATTTGCCTGGCATTCGAATTCGTTGATATTAGATCGCCCTTCAATCCATAATTTACTCACTTCTTCCGGGATATAGGTAATATATTGTGCTGAAATGGATTCCCCCGGGCATACTGTTAAAATCATTAATATGAACAGAAAAAATGCTGATCGGGAGAAGTATTTCATGCTTACAATTTATACTGAAATGATTAGCGTGCGAAGGTTACATCGAATATTATCTGAATTTCGTCATGGGCTCTGACTGTACCGAATAATGCTGTTGGAGGATCTATGTTGAAACTGGTCATTAACAAATCCTGTGTTCCGACAAATCGGATCTTACCATCATTCTGAACGGATGCTTCAACATTCATGGTTACTATATTCTCAACACCGGCAGCATTGATGGTTCCCTTAGCAGTAATATTTGCTTTGCCGTTTACTTTTTCAATTTGTGTAATCTCTTTCAAATTGAAAGTAATATATGGATGCTCATCTTTTTTTAAATAATTCCGGAGATTCGTTGTCAGACGGTCGGTATCGGTTTCGATGCCTGAAACTGCAATATTGATATGTAGTGATTTAAAAGCCTCGGGTGTAAGCGATTCAATAGTAAGATTGTCAACACCTGTAAGCACCAATGTTGCATCTGCTTCATTGATGTCGCCCGCCCAGGTTCGTATGTTGGAATCTCCGTCAATTTTAAATTCACTAACATCAGCCAGGGTATATGTTACATCCTGCGCTACTGCGGAGGAGAATACAAATAATAGTACTGTTATAGTTGTGATGATTTTTTTTGAGTACATAATTTTTTGAAGATTATTAGCAGGGTTATGTGGTATAACCCTGCAAATTAAGATTTATTTGGTTGATTTAGAAACTTATCACAGCTTCAAGCATTAATCCGCTGAATTTTGCCCCATCAAAGATAGTGCCTGAATTAAAACCGTCGTAAGTTTGCTTAACATATTCAACTTTTGCAAGTACATTTTTGGTGAGGAACCAGCCGCCGCCGATATTGATTCTGTCGATATCTACACTTTCGCCTGCGGCAGTATCACCTGATACAAGGTTATACCTTCCACCCAGATAAATGTTCTCATTATTACCAAATCTGTAGAGAAGTTCTGCACCGATTTGTGTAAAGGTGCGTGAATCGGGTTCGGCTGCTGCTTTGCCACTCGCTACTTCATATACACCGAAGAATTCCAGGCCTTTGTATTTAACAAATGGGTTGATCATAATAGTGGTGAGTTCGTTGATAAATCCGGGATCAAACCGTGGTGTTCTGAATTCACCGGGGTTGTTGGTGAGGATGTTGTAATATCGTGATCCTGCACGGTCTCCGGCATATAAAACTGTTCTGTTCGACTGGCCTGTTGTATAAATGGATCCGGTTAACCTTACTCTTAAATCTTCACTAACCTGGCTGTCGTAACCAATCTTGCCTACAAAAGATACTCGTGTTTCGAGCTGGTTTTCAGGTACAAGCCGTACACTTTGATTCAGTTTACCATTGGTTAAACCAACCATTGCAAGAAAACCGTTGCTTCTGAACAAAACTTCACCGCCAACTTCAGTAGTAAAGGCATCCATAATATAGTTGCCAACAAACGGGTTGAATATGGTTTGAGCATTGTCGCTTCTTCTGAAATGGGCATCACCGTAATTAATTTCCATGTGACCTATTTTGATGGAAATTTTGTCCATGATTCCATCAGCGAAACCATCCTGGATGAAGTCGAGGCGGTCAACCTGTAAATAACCACCTTTCACATATGGCTGGGCATGGTGACGTGAAGAGAGATAGGTTCTCAGGTGCATCCTCAAACCCCGGTGCAGTTGGACATCGATGTCCAGGTTGGAGGTTGCAAGGTTAAAGTTCGGGCCAATATCGAATATGTTACCCATAATTGGGTTGCCCGCTTCGTCTGTACCGATTCTGAATGGCCCTGCATTTTCATGGTCGAGTGCCTGGAACTGCAGGGTGTTGGAACCGCCTAAACGAACTTTAACACCGTCAAATTCCGGACCTTCTTCTTTCGGTGATTCAAATATATTGAGGCCGGTTTGATCGGGTGAACGATAGTATTGAAGGTCTCTGTTATCCTGTGCGTTTAATTCGGCATGCTTGATTGTGATGGACAGGAGCAGGACAATAAGGGTTGTTAGTAGTGTTTTCATGTTATCAGGGTTTAGTAGTTGATGTTAAAAAAATTATTTTAGTAGACAGTTATATAAAAAGGTAATGTAGTCTTAAATCGACAGTACAAATATGGGAAGAGATCGCAGATAAATTAAGAGGGGATACTCCTATTTATCATTTGGGGGATTCCCCTGACCGGATTAAGGTTTTTCCCTACTGAATTCGGGGTAAAAGCCTATACTGCACGCAATCTGAATAGATTCTCTGTTTAATAAAATATTAAATAGTTTAAACTTGAGAATAAATTAGATATGATGAACAATGATGATCTCTTTTCAGAATTTAAGAATGGTAATTTTGTATTGAGAGTTTGCAGCGAGATTAATTATTGGAGCTTCCTTCAACCCATCGCACTGCATGCCGCATTAACTCGTTTGCAGTATCAAGCTGGAGCTTGTCTTTGATATTTGCCCGGTGAGATTCTACTGTCTTAACAGAAATATGAAGTTTTTTACCGATTTCTTTTGTTGAAAGGCCTTTCCCGGTGAGTTCAAAAACTTCCAGTTCCCGGTCGCTGAGCTGGTCGAGAGGATTGTCGCTTTTTGCTACATTACCGGAGGCAAGTTTCATGATCATCTTAGCGCCAACCTTGTCACTCAGGTAGATCCCACCATTAAGAATCTGGCGAAGAGCGCTAACAAGTATCTCAGCTGCTTCGAGTTTCATCAGGTAGCCCTTGGCTCCTGCCCTGAGTGCACGTTCTGCATATAATTCTTCATCATGGCGCGAAACGATCAGGATTTTTAAATCGGGAATTTGATGAAGGATGTTTTTTACCAATTCAATACCATTCATGCCCGGTAGGGAAATATCCACAACAGCAGCATCCGGTTTTTTTTCAATAATTTCACCAAGTGCTTTTTCTGCACTTTCCGACTGCCCGCAAACTTCAAATCCCATTTCTTTTTCAATGGTCATAGCGAGCCCTTTTCGCATCAGCGGATGATCGTCAACAATATAAATTCTTTTGTTTGTAGCCATTAATTGAAAAAATTGGATTTGTTAGATATTACGATTCTAATATTCTGAAAGGTGACCCAACGGTGAGTAATGTAACAATAATTGCGGCTCCTCCCATACTGCTTTTTTCAATTTCAAGATTGGCACCAATTAATCGGGATCGAAATTTCATAATTCGAACTCCAAGGCCCTTATTTTGATCCCAGCTTTTTGAAAAACCGGTGCCGTTATCTTCAATCTTAAGTACAAGCTTGGTTTCATCACTTGCCATGCTGATTTTTACTTTTGATGCATTGCCGTGTTTTACAGCGTTACTGGTTGCTTCCTGAACAATACGGTAGAGATGGGTGAGACTAGTGGGGTCATCAAAATGTATGTTCATTAAATTATGTAGTGTACACTCAATATTAAACAAACGCTCGGCATTGGAGGTCATCCGGGAGATCGCAGCGGTAAGCCCGCTGCTGTCCAGTTCAACGGGAATCAGGTTGCGTGACAGGTCGCGTGCATATTCATCAGCTTCTTTTACCAGTGTGGTTATCTCTTTCACATCATCGGCAAGAGGGTGCTCTTCATCCCTGAGGGAAGCTGCTATATTATTATTAATCAGTGAAATTCCTGTCAGCATTTGCCCGAGGCCATCATGAAGGTCCTGCCCAATTCTGTGGCGCTCATGCTCACTGATTCGGAGAACTTCCTGTTCGAGCCGGCGTTGTTCAGTTATGTCCCTGATTATTCCTGTGTATAACCTTTGGTCATTTACATTAACCTCGCTCACGGCAAGGTACATCGGGAACGTTGTTCCGTCTTTCCTTCTCCCTGTAACTTCCCGTCCAATTCCGATAATTTTTCGCTTGCCGGTTGTATGATAATTTTCCATATACCCGTCATGTTCCCGGCGGTATGGCTGAGGCATCAGGATATTCACATTTTTTCCGAATACATCGGATGAGGAATACTGAAAAAGTTTTTCCGCAGCTTTATTAAATGAGCGAATCGAGCCCCGTTCATCTATCGTAATAATTGCATCAACTGTTGTATTTAAAATACTGTGCGCACGTGCCTCGCTTTCCCTTAGTTTCTGTTCAATTAAAAATTGCCCTTCTTTATTCCGTGCAAGTTTTTCGGCAAATTCAAGGGCTACATCAATAACCTTATCATCAGAGTGAGGCCTGATGATATATTCATCAATATCGGCATTAAGAAGGGTATAAATATATTCAACTTCTTCAGTGCTTATTACAGCATAAATCGTATACTTTCGTCCGTGTTCCCTGGCCCTAACCTGCCTGCAAAATGTGACAGCTTCTTCGGAATAGTCGCTGAGGATAATCAGGGGAAAATTTTTCTGATCGAGATGCTCCAGCGCGAGTTTTCCCGGTTTTTCTACCACAAAATAATGATTCCTTTTCCGCAGTGCGTCAGAAATAATGTTTCTGGAATCTTCTTTTAACCCGGCAATCAGCGTATTCATCCTTTAGCTAACCTATTTATGATTTTCGTGTATGAATCTAATAAAACCTGAGAATTCATGAGTGATATCTTACGAATTTTAATATTTGATCTTACTGGGAGTTGAGGAATTCAGAACTTTATCGGGGATTGATTTTTTCTGTGCCGTCTTTCCATTCAATAGTGGTTGCGGTGTCTTTTTTGTATGCATCCTTGCTTCTGATCCAATTGCCTTCCTGAAAAATTCGTGAAAAACCGCGATCGAGCGGTTCATTTGGATTCAGTTTGTCAAGCTGATGGCTTGTTTGAGCTAATCGGGCAGTACGATAACTGATTAAACGCTCAAATCGTGTATGCAGGCGTTCGGTACTTTGTGCGATGTTCTGATTGTAATGGTTTATTGTATATATCGGATTCCTGTTTGTCATTGAACCGGCAGCCTGATTGAAAGCGGACTTTTTTACCATCATGATTTGTGTAACTTCGTTACGAAGCGATTGTGACAGATTATTGATCTTTGCATATTCAAACCTGATTTTTTCCTGAACAGCCAACAGTGAATAGGAGTGAGCAAGCCTGTTAACATGCTCGCGCCAGTCTTTTAATTTTTGCCGGATAGAAGTAACAAACGTATTGGTATAATCATCAATCAAATATCTCATTTCATTGATATCAGGTGTGGCGATTACTACAGCCTGCGTTGGGGTTGCAGCTCTTGCATCAGCAACAAAATCGGAGATACTGAAATCTACCTCATGCCCAACCGCACTTACCACCGGTATGGAACATTTAAAAATTGCCCGTGCAAGAATCTCTTCATTAAATGGCCATAAATCTTCCAGTGAACCGCCGCCTCTTCCTATAATGATGAGATCTACTGGATCCAAGGCATTATCAAAATATTCGATGGCTTTTACCAGCTCACCGGCGGCTTGTAATCCCTGTACACTTGCGTGGTGCAGGTATAGTGTGGCAACCGGCCAGCGCTGCTCGAAAGTGGACCTGATATCATGAAATGCCGCTCCTGTCGCGGAAGTGATTACCCCAATCCGTATCGGGTAGGATGGGAGCGTTTTTTTATATTGGTAGTCAAATAGGCCTTCACTTTCAAGTTTTTGTTTCAGCTCTTCGAATTTTTGCTGTAGCCTTCCGGCCCCTGCCTGCTGAACCAGGCTCACGATCATCTGGTATCGTCCATGAGGGGCATAAACCTGGATATCACCTCCTAAGATAACCTGCTGCCCGTCCCGAAGATCGGTTCCGAGCCGGAGTGCGGTGCTTCTCCAGATTACGCATGGTAACTGTGCTTGAGCATCTTTTACGGTGAAATAATAATGTCCATTTCTGCTTTGGTTCAGGTTGCTTATCTCACCTTCAACAAGGATATCCCGGAAATTTGTTTCGAATAATACCTTAATTTTATCCGTGATTTCCGAAACGGTTGGTACATCAAATGCAAACGGTATCTGTTTCGACATGGATAGAAAATCTCGGTTTTAGCAACCAAATACCAGTTACAATTTTTTTAACCAGAAAACCATTTCTTTTGCCGATTCTTTTTTTTCGTTTACATCTCTCCAGGAATAATATGTTTTAAGTTGCGGAAATTTTGTGTAGCCAAATTTTTTCCAAACAGGATCGAGCGGTTGATAACCCTCTGGACGCAGTGGATGGTTTTCCGGCCTCTGTACCGCACAGAAACAAATGGTACTGAATTTCTCAAGGTTTTTGGCATGATTTTCCCTTCCGTTCATAAAACGTGAGTAAATACCGCGTCCCCTGTAATCCGAAAGTAAAATCGATTCGCCACAATAAAATATGGTTTGAGGATCCATACCGTTGTCGAGAAACGGTTTTATAAATTCCGCGGTTTCATCAGCCAGCGGGAGGCCGGTTGACGCGCCAACCAATTCATCACCATCAAAAACAAGTATGGCAATGCTATTGGTAGAACCGACATAGACAGACAGGTATTTTTTTTCATATTCAACCGATCCATCGTAGATGTACGGGAATTCTCTGAAAACCTGAATCCTTAAGGATGCAAGAGAAGTGATATAAGGTTCAATCGCTTTTCCATTCAGTTTCAAGATATTTAGGGGCCTAATTTTATTCATGTTTGCAACTTACTTATATGAAATCAGTAGAGTTTTTTAAAAAATGTAGCTATTCTTTTGATTGATTCAATATGTAAAAAAGGTAAAGATAACCGGGTATAAAGAACGAATTATGTGCGGAAGATATGTTTTAAAGGCAAATATTGAGGAACTTGAAAAAAAGTATGGAGCAATTCCAGACGGTTATTTTGAATTTGCACCAAATTATAATGTTGCCCCCTCTGTCGACATGCCTGTTATTCTGGAGAGAGATGAAGCACGGAAAATCTCATCCATGAGATGGGGACTGGTGCCACCCTGGGCTGAGAGCCCCAATACCAGATACACCATGATTAATGCACGGGCAGAAACATTGTCGACAAAACGCTCGTTTAGCAAGCCATTCGAATCCCGGCGTTGCATCATTCCGGCAAACGGATTTTATGAGTGGAAAAAAAGCAGTTCAGGAAAAATACCACATTACATCACCAAACCGGATGGAAGCCTGATAAATTTTGCTGGGCTGTATGAAATCTGGAAAGGTAGGGAAGGGGAAATAATATCAAGTTTTACCATCATTACCACGGAAGCCAATGAAACTATACGAGGGCTTCATGACAGGATGCCGGCAATGCTGCTTCCAGAAGAAATTAAGAGCTGGCTGAATCCGTCCGAACACAATCTGACTTACCTGCAGGATTTACTTCGTCCCTGGCCGGATGACGGTATACTCTATTACAGGGTTGGAACCGAGGTGAACAATGCACGCAATTCCGGGTCGCAACTAATTGAGCCATACAGTGATCTTTTTGGGTAATTTGTGAGAATAATGGATGCTGGATTCACAACCTGACAGCACCCACTGGATCTGTCAGGTTGTGGGGTGTTTGTGCCGTACCCCCCCTCTGGCCCCGCAGATATCCTGATGGGGCAGGAACTAACGCTGTTCGCACTCAGCCAGTTTGTTTATGGTACCATTTCAAAAAAAACCAATCTACAAAAAGTATATTGGGTACCCAGCTTAGCCATGCAATTGCCTGATATGCGGTTTCAAATGGAATTCCGGCAATTTGTGATGCAGGAAGGTAAAATCTGAGTGCTACAGCTCCAAGCGTTAGTGCGTAACTGCGAAACATCCAATCTCTGTGATTGTTTATATTTCCAATTCTGATATGGTAATATGCCATTATCGTACTACCGATCCAACAAATGCCAAGGAGTCCGAATCCTGTATGAGTTGCCCAGCCGCCAAATGATTGAACAGACAATATAAAAGCGCATAAACCTCCAACAACTACACCAAAGAGATATATTTTTCCCAAAATTTTGTGCCAATGTAGATAACGGTTACGCAAGCGGGAATTTACCTGAAATGCACCTGTGGTAAGGGCAATGGCGCCGCCGATAAAATGGCCCGCAGCACTTACTGGTGTATTGGACATCATGTTCTTTACAAAAGGTGATTGCAATGCCGGAATGAACGTAATCGCAATTGCATAACCTGCCACTCCAACTGCAAGTAATGCCATAACCGACCAAGAGAGTTTTTTTAACATGAATTTTGAATACTATGTCGCGTCAACGATAAAATGAAGGGAAAGTCATCTGATGAGTTGATCCGGGATCATCCCAATCAGCTCAAATGGTTTATTTTACGAAAAACTCATCAGATGACTATACGTAACTTCATCCATGACATGACACTAAGTTGATACTTAAAAATCAGAGGAATCAATTTACCAAAAACAAATTGCATAAGCATCCATCAAGGAATGATAACTCTAACCCGGATATCTCACAGATATTAAGTAAAACTTGATGTAACTTTATGATATTAATATTCATAAGAAACATATTTGGAGCCTTCGGAAAAAAATCTCTTGGTGAGATATCCGGGCTAAGGGCTCAAAGAGCGGAAGCTTGTGGGCATGGAAATCCACAACACTGAGAGGAGCTCACGCTGCCAGGTGGAGACCTGTCAGAGTCCGTCAGGTCCTGACAGAGTCGGGGTGTTTGTGCCGGGAATGTAGAACGCTGACAGGAGCTTACACTGTTCGCATACTCCACATTCACAGCTGTGATCAAACGCTGTCAGAAGCCGGAAAAGCACCGGCATGCTGTCAGGTTTGTGATTTGGGGCCATAACTTCACTCGCTTTGAGGACCTTCGGACGCTCAAAGGTGATTTGAGATCTGAAAGAGTCGGGGTGTTTGTGCCGAACCCTCTCAACTCTGGCAGGAGCTCACGCTGTTCGCACTCTGCCAGGTTGGTTGGTAGTCAAACGTTATTGCGCGGCAGACCAGCCACGGATGAAGCCGATGTTTTGGGCTACATCCGGTACGTTATTGTACCAGTTTGATTCGTATTCCACGGAAATGTGACCCGCGAAATTCTGTCGCCGGAGTTCAGCAAGAACACCGGCTACTTCGCCAAGACCGGTTCCGAAAATTACGTCTTCACCTTCACGCTCCATACGGTCTACATCTTTAAGGTGCAGGGATATGATACGTCCTTCTGATAACCGGAGCGCTTCAACCGGTGAGATACCGGAACGGACCCAATGGCCGGTATCGGCGCAAATGCCAAGGCGTGGATCGCGGCCATCGAGCAATCCGGCTACATGATGTGGATCCCAGATCATGTAGTCGGAATCGGGATCTTCCGGACGCGGATGATTGTGTATTGCCATCATAATGTTGAACTCCTGTACAAGTTCCTCGATAAAATCCATTTCTTCCTGCGTGTTTGGATTTGATGTGATGGCCGGAACGCCGAGCTTTTGAGCATATTCAAAAACCTGACGTGCGGTTTCAGGATCTGGCAATCCAACCACTCCGTAATTTACCAGCATAACATCATTCTCATTAAGCTTGGCAAATAGCTCATCGATCTGCTCATCTGACAGCGCATTCATCGGTGTATCATCATCCGGTTTGAAACGCTGTCCGGGGTATAGTTCTATGATTCGCCCGCCGGCTTCCGCTGTTTTTTCGATGGCTTCAAAAACAGTGAAGCGGTTGAATGTATACGCCTGAGTACCTACAGCAAAACCGCCGATTTTAAATTCTTCAGGGATATTCAGATTTGGGGATTCTATATTTGAGTTTGAGTTGGAATTGGCTGTTGTTTGCTCATAAGTCTGGGCATCGCATGAAATCAGGAAACCGGCTGTAATCAATACTGAAAACAGGCGGCAAATGAAAGTATGTAAGGTTTTCATGGAAATGTTTTTTTGGTCAGTTTTATTTAATTGATCGATCCCGAAACTACGGGTTATCTTATAAATGTAAGAAGATTCTTTATGGAATTCAGAACGAGTTAAACCCAAAAAAGCCGTTAAGCCTTTCTGCCCTCCGGGCCGACCCCGACAGGGCAGGAGCTCACGCTGTTCGCACTCTGCCAGGTTGGAGGCGGAATCACTCTCCAGACAGGGTAAATGCTACATACGTATCGCCCGATTTTGTTCCGACTTTTCCACCACCTGCGGCGATTACCACGTACTGGCGTCCGTCAACTTCATAAACAGCAGGTGTAGCATAACCACCAGCGGGAAGCTGTGTTTCCCAGAGCAGTTCCCCGGTGGCTTTATCGAAGACACGGAATTTTTCATCGGCAGTTGCACCGATAAAAACGAGTCCGCCAGCTGTTACTACAGGGCCACCGTAATTTTCCGTACCGGTTTGGGGGATTCCCCGTTCAGACAACTCCCTGAACTCGCCGAGTGGGATATTCCATACATGCTCACCGGTGTTGAGGTCTATAGCATTTAGCGTTCCCCATGGTGGTTTAATGGCAGGATAACCTTCCGGATCAAACCATCGGTTGTATCCCGTATTGGAATAAGGAACCTGAGGGGCACGGCTCATGGTGATTTCGATAGGTGTAACTTCAGGGGCATCTGGATCCTGTAAGAATTTTATGATGCCATCTAACTCGTTTTTCGATAAAAAGCTGAATGAAGGCATCACACCCCGTCCGTCGTGAATTACTTCATATAGTTCGTCTGTAGAAAGTCTTTCACCGATATCAACGAGTGATGGATTTGCACCATGTTGGGCGCCTGTGCGGTTCGAGCCGTGGCAAATGGCACAGTTAATGGCATAAATTTGTTCTGCACGGGGCATTCCTGCAGCCATCGCATCGGTTTCCACCATCTCAAGGATCCATGGCATCTCATTACTGTTTACATAGAGAATGCCTGTTTCAGGATCGAAAGCTGCGCCGCCCCATTCTGCCCCGCCATCAAATCCGGGGAAAATGAGTGTACCCTGGGTGCTGGGAGGGTCCCATGGGCTATCGGTATGGATTTCCCTGAATCGTTGCAAAAGGGCGTCATACGCTCCGGGAGTTACGGTGCTGATGTCATCTTCGCTGAATTGTCTCCTCGCAAAGGGCAAGGGCTTTAAAGGTACCGGTTGACTGGGCCATGCTTTTTCTCCGCGAAGATCAGAAGGAGGGACCTCTTCTTCAGTCATCGGGAATAGCGGTTCGCCGGTTTCTCGGTCGAAGACATAGACAAACCCGGTTTTGGTTGTCTGTGAAACGGCATCCACCCACCTTCCGTTTCGCCTGATGGTAATAAGGTTTGGGGCTGCAGGTGGGTCGTAATCCCAGATATCATGCCGTACAAACTGGTAGTGCCATACCCGTTCACCTGTAGCCGCATTCAAAGCGACCAGTGAGCTTCCGAAGAGATTTTCACCGAGCCGGTCGCCGCCATAGAAATCATGTCCCGGTGAAGCAACCGGTGCATAGACAATACCACGTTCCGCATCCAGGCTCATTCCAGGCCAGCTGTTTGTATTGCCAACGCGAGTCCAGGCATCCGGCGGCCAGGTTTCGTAGCCGTAATCTCCGGGATACGGAATCGTTCGGAATATCCATTCTATTTCGCCGGTTCGTACGTTGAAAGCCCGGATATGGCCGGGGGCAAGATTGTACACCCGTGATCCATGGATCAGTTTATCTTCATACACCACACCGGGGCTTGTCGCTGTTACCCTGATGTCCAGCGCATCCCGATCCAGGCCAATCGAGAAATCAATGGATCCCTGATCACCGAACTCCTCAACCGGAAGGCCGGTTTCTGCATCGAGGGCATATAGCCTGTGTCCCGCCACATAAAACAACCTGCGATGGCCATCACCGTCACTCCAGGTCGCGAATCCGCGGTTTACGCCTCTCGACCGAGGCTCTTCACCTTCGAAAGGATCAAATTTCCAGATCAGCTCTCCGGTATCTGCTTTTAAGGCGAAAGCTTTTTTAAGGGGAGATGTGCCGTATAAAATACCATCAATAATCAGGGGATTAACCTGTATTTCAGTTCGCACACCATCAATGAGATCACCGGTAGAGAAAGCCCAAGCCACCTCAAGCTGATGTACATTTTCCCTGTTGATTTGAGTAAGAGATGAATACTGGCTCCCTTCTTTATCACCCAGAAACGAGTGCCAGGTTCGATACTGTTCGTGATTCAAGTCAATCGGCGATTCCTGAACTTTCTGAGTGCATCCGGTTATTGATATGAAAATCACAAGAATGAATACGTTAATAATCCTGGAAATCATAAATATTGAGAATCAAATTATTAAGTTTGCAGAGTCCAAAGTGGTACAAATTCATAGAATGAAATGATGTCGAATACACCGCAAACAACAGATTATTGTGTTTTTTGTATGACAACAATCCATTGGCCTGGACCCGGTGTTGTAAATCGCAATTCAGAATCTGTGTCCAGAGTCCCCTGTTGGCTCCATTCAGCTTCATCAATATTGATCCAGCGATAATGAAGAATATCTTCGGTAATATCTGTATTGAGAGTCACAGAACCTTCTTGTTGAAAATAGATGGCATACTCATTTCCCGGGTTAGCCAGCAGGTAGGCTTCATTTTCATTCCTATCTCCAAGCAGATCATTTCGGGGTTCCATTTGATAGAAGGCGATTTCATCAAAAACAGTTCGTAATGAACGGATCACCTTCTGTGCTCTTGGGCTAAGCCCGAGGCCAAAATCACTTTTTTCATACATATATGCGGGATCTTCATACGGATGCGGCCGGTGAAACCTCGCACTGGCAGCACCTGCAAAAAAGATTCTGCTCATCCGGGCCACCGATTCATCTTCACCGTGCCTTGCAGCACCATAGTTTTTATTATTATTGATTGGACGGGGTTGGCCTGATATCTGGTCTCTTACATACAGGATATTATCATAGTGAGCCTGCCCGAGGCCTGACCACGCATTGTTCTGAGAGATATCGACAAATGTATAGCGCTCCGGATTATCGAAAATATGCAAATGGTCTGCGCTGCGGATATTTTCATTTCGGCGCATATCTGTAATAAATACACTGACACCAGCTTCTTCAGCCCTGGCTTGTACATAATCAGCCCAGAAATCACCCCATTCGTTCGGTTCTCCCGTTTCATTATTCATGCAGTAAAGGATGTTGGGATATTCCAGGGAG
Organism: Balneolaceae bacterium; assembly: GCA_007694095.1. Classification (GTDB taxonomy): domain Bacteria; phylum Bacteroidota; class Rhodothermia; order Balneolales; family Balneolaceae; genus Rhodohalobacter. The sequence goes on from RECI01000200.1 coordinate 20,057, forward strand.
TAGGAGAGAAGTTTGTCAACAAATGCTTTCTGATAGGAGAGGAGAAGTTCATTATGATGAAGTTCAGGTACACTTCTCCAAAAAGGGTGATCGGTTGGATTTGTTTGCGGCGGATAGTCGGCTTCGACGGGCAATCCGGATTCTTCAGGTGTATAATTAATATTGTTTGACGGATTAAAAGGATTAAACGACCAGCCTCCGAACGATTGATGGTCTTCGTGGAGATCCCATGGATCCCAGATCTCAATTTGAACAATAATATCCCGCTCAAAAGCCAGTTCAAGGAAATGTTCAAAACGATTCCAGTATTCATCATAAAAGCGGTTAAGGTCATAGAGCCCCTCTTCATTCTGCTCCCAGGCAAACACATTTCCAACATTGCGATGGCTCATGGTATTCCTTGCGTAATTGCCGCCTGCAGATACCAGCACATCAAGGTGCTCAGCCAGCATTGTGGGATGATTAAAAAGGTTGTCCTGCCAGGAACCACCGATCAATAGCACTGGTTCACCTTTATATTGCCAGTAATATGGATTTGATGGGTAAGGCTGTATTCTGTCATAATTATTCTGTTCAACTGTAAGATTTGAAGTCTCGTCGCTGCACCCTGGCAAAAGCCAGATCAGGGTCGGGAACAGGAATAATAAAAATAAGGTGTTGACAACTTTCATTTTGTTAGGTATTGATTTATTGATTTCAACTCAGCGGTTATGTTGACGAGATCATCTGGGCTCCAAATAAAATGTCTTGTTCACGATCATCCATTGCCCGTCAATTTTAAGCATCGACATATAGTCGGTATAAACTGCATTCGGATAGTCGAGTGTTATAGTTGCCACAGCCGCATTTCCGGAAACATCTATACGGTCGATACTTCTAAACCTTTGATCTTCGTCGGCCGGCGGAGTGCCGTCAAATAGAGAGATATATTCTTCGAGTGTAAATTGGGCCAGGCTGTTATCACGGACAAAAAAGAGTTTTGCGACCGGGTGAAATGCCTGACGCAAATATTCACCATTCCCCGTTGCATGTGCCTGAAAATAGTAGCCTATTGCTTCACTTATTTGTTCTTTATCGCCATCCTGATCGGCTCCGGAGATACCGGGTATGAGGGATATCAATAAAGGAATCATGAATAATTGAATCATTTTATACATGTTATTTTTCCAAATGTTGATAATTAATGATGACGCAAATTATACCCATAATATGAACGATTCCTGTTGAGGGCAAAAAATGTTTCATGGCATAACTGATAAATTTGCCACTGAGAGTATCAGCCAGCCGATAGTGATTGCAGTCATCATTTGTTCCGTGTTCAACGGTTTTTTGATTAACCAGTAAACAATCCATGGGAGAGTTGCCACGGCAACCGCAAATACAAGGTGCCCCAACATGCTAATGATGATACCGGTTAGAGTGATTTCTTGTGAGGTAATAACAGATACTATCAATGTAGCGACCATCAGAAAACTCCACCATAATCTATGATTTGTGATTAATTTCATAAATTGATTTTAAAAAATGAATATTGCTTTTTTTGGTCTTAATGATTTTACCAAACCGCATTACTGAAAGAGGTTGAATAATATCATTTGCCGGTGATCACTTCTCTACCAGGTGCGCAACCGGGATTTGGATTTATTGTAAATCTATCCGCTGGAGTTCGACCCTCCTGTTTTTTGCTTTATTCTCGTCGGTATCGTTCGGGGCAACTGGTGTAGATTCACCATAGCCCTTTGCCTGAAGCCGGGATGATTCTACCCCAAAAAGTACCAGGTAGCCGAGAACGGATTCAGAACGCTGCTGAGAAAGCTGCAAGTTATATGCTTCACTTCCGTCGCTGTCGGTATGCCCCTGAATTTCAAGTGAAAGTTCAGGGTATTGAAGTAGTAAAGTGAGCACTTCCTGAAGCTGATCATTAGATGATTGCTGCAGTGTGGCTTTATCATAATCAAAAAGAATACCATAAAGAGTTATCCTGCCATCGCTGTCCAGTGCCGCTTTCATTTGGGCCGCGCCAAATTCCAGGGAAGTTTCCAGCGGGCTTTCGTCGATAATGAAAAGATCATGTCTTCCCGCTGCAGGTGTCGCTGTTAGCCGGCACCATGTAATACCTCCATTTTCCCGTGGAATGGTAAATACCAGGCCGTAATGCCTGTCTTCCCATTTGATTTCCCCCCCTCTTTCAAGGGCAGCAGTTTTGAAATTTTCAACATATTCCAGTTGCGAAACTTCCCTGTTTGGCGAACCATCGTCATTATATAACAAGTATCGCAGGCTGCGAAATTCTCCCATAATGGTATGTACTTCATAATTTCTTGCCGTTCCCACACGAAAATCGTACTCACCAAAACTTTGATATTCAGAGCGTCTTTCATCTAAAATCGAGTCCGGGAAGGGACGAATCAAAGGGTGCTCCGTTACATCTTGAGATATGGCAGGTATGGTGCCAATAGCGAGAAACAGTGCCGAAATAATAAAAATGATACCAGATTTCGTACTTATCATTTCATCCTCCTCTGTTAAAAGTTGCTTATGATAGAATATTTCAATTTTTATGCTTTGTAATGCTCTTTTACTGTATTATCTGGATAGCTTCTTAAATGTTGATTTTAGTCAGTCGATGTTGTTATGGCATTCACTTGTGAATTTCGCCGGAAATAAACTGCAAGTAATCCGGTTATGAGAAAAAGTACCAATCCCCATGCAATAAAACCGGCTACCGAAACCGGGCTGGCAGCTAAAAAGCCGGCAGAGCTCACAATACCCAGAAAAGCATACATGACCATAAGCCATTTGATCCAAAGTTCCAGCCTGTTTTTTGAAAATAGCGGAGCAGCTGCCAGTAAAGCAAAACCCAGAAACCATCCCCAGCATAGTGGTTGCAAGTGCAGACCAGTAACCGGTAGAATATGCGGGGTTAATTCCAGTCATGAATTGTACCTTTTAGATACTTGTAATTTGCGGAAAAAAGAAATGGCACTCAAAACAATTGTTCTGTTTTAATTTGTAATGCTTACACTTATGGTGCAAATTTTCTGTTTTTACATCCGGCTGTCTGCCGGAGAATGGTAGGGCAATATCGTTACCGGTAGCCACTCATTTTGCCCCAAAAAGCCTGCTCTGCGAAGTACACCTATGCTAAAGCTTCAGCGCATCTTCGATTTTACCGTAGTTGAGCCTGCTCTGCGAAATTTCAATGCAGTAAAGCGGGCAAACACCATGAATTAGGTGACAGGTATCAAGTCCCCTTTCGCGGACGTTTCGGTAAGAGGATTTTTCGAAATTACCACCAGATCAGATGGACATTTCCCCGCTTCGCTCAAACACTTGGAGGTGCTGGCGCACGCTTCA
>RECI01000066.1 GCA_007694095.1 Balneolaceae bacterium
ACGCTTTCGATGTTTTTAGGATCGATATCCAGGAAGCGGTTTGGAGAGGAAAGTGACCCGCCACCAATGGCAAAACCACTTGATGAGTTATCGCTTCCATCAAACCCAACACCATCAACCACAAAAAGCGGCTGGTTGGAACCTGTAATGGAGGAAAAACCCCTGATAATGAAGTTTGTGCCTGTTCCTGTAACACCGCTTGTGTTCGTGATGCTTACGCCGGGTAATTTACCGGAAAGTGAACGTACCACATCCGACTCGGTTCTGCGGCCAATACTTTCAGCGGTTATCTGCGAAACACCGTAACTCAGCGCTCTGGATTCACGCTGAATACCGAAAGCGGTAACCACAATGTCGTCGAGAGCGGTGATGGTTGGTGTTAGTTCAATGTCAAGATTCAGATCCACGTTCCCAACGGTGATACTGGTCTGGTATCTTTCATATCCGATGAATGTTACAACCAGCGTATATGTACCAGATGGCACATTAGCTATCGAAAATTCGCCGTCTACATTGGTGGCATCACCGCGCTGTAATTGTTGTACAAAAACATTTACACCGGGAAGCAATTCACCAGTATTTCTGTCTGTTATTGTACCAGTAATATTCACCTGTGCATACGCATTCAGTGAAAAGAACAAGGCACATGCTAACATTGTCAGTAGCTTATATTTCATATAAGACCTCATAGGTTATTGTTTTGGTTTAAAAATACTTCTAAAATTCATATACCAATCCCGGAAAGACATTAAGAATTTCAGATGAGATGTGTTAAGATTTAAAACCTTATTTAGATAATCGAAGATCACAAAGATACGCAAATGTTCTGGATGTTATGTCCTTCACAAATACTAAGTGCTTGGTTAAAAGCCAACCTTTTCGGTTGATTGGCTAATTTAGCACAAGAATAAACGCATTTCAACTTATTTGTATAACTTTTTTAAGCTCTTTATAAAAAAAGCGTTTCCAAATTCCGCAGCCATGAACACCTATAAAAATAGACTCTAACCCTTTGCATGTCAATGTTCTATTGATTTTTAATACAAAATCTAATTTCTTTTAAGTAAAATATTTTCAATGTCTTAAAAAATGAATTGTGATCAAATAATTATTAATGCTTTTACCAAATTTGCACAAATTATTTTATTGTTATGAACTGAATTTCTTTCAACATGGCCTCCCATCACTCCATCAATATCTGAAAATTAATTCCGGTTGCGGGGTACGGTCTGCAGGATTCGGGTTCCAGATTGTTAAGTAAGACAGAAGATAAATCCTGAATCTCCACAACATATATTGCCTGCAAAAACTATCTGTCGTGTATCGATGCAAGAGGTATGGCAAATGAAAAACTTGTCCCTTCGGAGTTGCTTGTAATATCGAGCTCTGCTTTTAATTGTTGGGTAAAACTGTCAACCAAAACCATTCCAAGAGAGTTTGATTTACGAATCTCCAAATCGGCCGGAAAACCATTCCCATTATCCATTATCCGCAGCATCATATTTGGTTCTGCTATTTTACACTGAACTTCTATTAAGCCTTTATTTCTGTTGTCGAAGGCGTGTTTGTGAGCATTTATCAGTATTTCGCTTACCATCAGGCCAAGCGGGATCGCTTTGGCCATATCAATATCAAAATCCTCTATATCATAAATCAATGCAAGTTCTTTACTGCTGTTCTTAAATGAAATATGGGTAATATCGCCAATTCGCTGGATGTATTTTTTAAAGCTGATTTTTGAAAAATCTTCGGAGTTATAAAGAGCTTCATGAGCCAGGGACATGGTTCTGATTCTGGATTTAGAGATTTTTAGAAGTTCTGAGATTTCAGTTTTTTCACTCATTGCTTCCTGGAGCTCAAGAAGCCCATGTACCTGTGCAAGATTATTTTTAACCCTGTGCTGAATTTCTTTAAAAAGGATATCTTTCTCCTTAAGAGATTGCTGGAGCTTTTTCCGGTTTTCGTTCAGGTCATGTGTTCTTGTTTCAACTTCATACCTGAGTGAACGGTTCCAGTTATTTAAGAGGTAAAAAGCTGAAGCTGCAGTTATAACAATTAACCCGATGGATGTCCACGCGATAATCTCGAAGGCTTCCAGTGCACCAATTATTTCAGCGGCCGTAGTGATATTCCTGCTCTCGATAAATTGATTCAGACTTATTCGGCCAAGCAAATAGCTGGAAAAAATAAATACAAACAAAGTTAGAGCAACTGTTGTTACTGATCCGTATATCCAGCCTATGGAAACTTCCTTTCCCGGAGGCAATTTGAATAATCTTCGTTTAAATTTCTCAACACTGGGGGTGAACAGGTAAAGCAGAGGAACGGCTAATATTAATGATTGAAAAAAGGTACCGGTCCACCATCTTTTCCAATATAACAGTGTATCGGGTGCTGAAAGCTGATGAAAAAAACTCCATATAAATGAACCGAGTGAGCTCGCCAGGGCAGCTAAAAAAGAAATAACAATAAAAATGGAAAAACTTTTTATTGAGCGTAAAGAATAGGAAAAGCCGAAACTGTGATAAGCAAGAGCAAAGAACAATAGTCCTAATACGAATGCCAGCGATATGATTGTAGACCAAATAATGGATACCCCTGCCAGAATGGATGCTACAAACGTACTGATATAAACAGGAATAAAGCCCCATTCAAATCCAAACCATAAAAGAAGAAGAATTCCAAGTATGTAAATTGGGTTAAATGCTACGATACTTAGCAAGTCAACCTCATCTGCCGTTAGGTTAAGTGCATTGATTTGATGAAGCAAAATAGTTAGAAAGACCAAAATACCGGTAAGAATTATCCAACCGACAAATGACCCCAGTACATTTCTATGTTTGATACCAAATTGTGAGATCAGGTAATCAAAGGATAAGGGGCGCCATCGATAATCATCGTGCTTATGTTGCATAATATTTCCCGTCTTCAAGTATTTATTCGATTAAGTGTCCGGACAACTCCAATTACAATAAAATTGTTGATAAGCTTAAAAAAAAGCTCATATGAGTATTCCCCTTAATCACCTGTTAAAAGAAGAACCACAAATGAAGCGAATTTTTCATAATCTTAAACTTAGTTATTATTATGATACTAGCATGAATATAATATAATAGATAGATCTGAAAAGACCGAAGTATACATTATATCCTGGTAAATTTTCGCCAGCAATTTGAATAGATTTGACCTGCAATATACCCAGAACTTGATGATCGCTGGTTAATCCTGTACCTTTAGGTACTCGAAATATAGCTAATAATAATACTTACATATCAAACAATGTATATTTACTGGTTTAAGAAAATTATCCTGACAGGGAATAAACAGTCAGTTATTCAATTGAATTGAAATCTGAATTTTACTAACAGTAAAAAACATAATTACCTTTCTTTCAAGTTGTCGGATGAATGATGCATCCCATTGATTTTTCCCTGTTCATCATATATATCATCGCTTTACTGGCATTCGGTTATTTCTTTTTCAGGAGAAACAAAAGCGGCGAAGATTTCTATGTTGGCGGCCGCAACATGAAGAGTTATCATGTCGGCTTATCGGTAGTTGCAACCGATGTAGGGGGTGGATTTTCGATTGGCCTTGGCGGACTTGGCTTTGTGATAGGACTTTCAGGTTCATGGATGCTTTTTACAGGCTTACTGGGGGCATGGCTGGCAGCCGTATTTTTAATACCGAAAATAAAAAGAAATTCATTTTTTGATGATGCCCTTACTTTTCCACAACTATTTGAGCACTATTACAATGGCAGGGTTGCATTTGTCGCGGCTATCATTTCCGCAATAGGTTATACCGGCTTTACAAGTTCCCAATTACTGGCGGGAGCAAAATTGGCGAGCGGAACATTTGTTGGATTAGAACATCATACTGCACTGATCATAATGGGGTCGGTTGCCGTTCTCTACACTGTTCTTGGCGGGCTTAAAGCCGTAATCTATACCGATACCATACAATGGGCACTGCTCATGACTGGCTTGTTATTCGTAGGTGTTCCAATTGCCTATTTTGAAATCGGCGGGCTTGCAGCCATTCGCGAAACCGTAGATCCTGAGATGCTGACGCTTACAAATGTATTATGGCAGGATATTGTTTTCTGGATGGTAACCATTATACCCATTTGGTTTGTGGGAATGACCTTATATCAAAGAATTTACGCCTGCAAAGATGAAAAAACCGCAAAAAAGGCATGGTATATTGCAGGCCTGTTTGAATGGCCTGTAATGGCATTTCTTGGGGTTCTGCTTGGCCTGTTTGCAAGAGTAGCAGCCGACCAGGGTATGTTTGAATTTTTGGGTGCGGCAGATGCAACCGAAACCGACCCTGAAACAGGTTTACCGATGTTATTGAGAACCGTATTGCCTGTCGGATTTCTTGGCATTATGATGGCTGCATACTTTTCGGCTATCCTCTCAACTGCCGACAGTTGCCTTATGGCTTCTTCCGGGAATGTTGTATCGGATATTATCGGAAAATTTAAAAAAATTGATGGAGACAGCAGAGTGTTCATCCGGATATCCCAGGTTATCACACTGGTGATTGGAATACTTGCATTATTACTTGCTGCAGGTATGACCAACGTTCTCGACCTTATGCTCGACTCATACGCATTTATGGTATCTGGATTATTTATACCGGTGATGGGAGCGTTATTTTGGAAGAAAAGCACACCGGCCGGCGCACTAACAGCCATGATTGTTGGAGGATCCGTTACAATTATCCTGAGATATGCCGGTTTAGAATTGCCATATTCACTCGATCCGAATGTATTTGGAATGAGTATGTCGGCAATTTCATTTATAACAGTCAGTCTTATTACCTTTAAACAGGAAACGATAAAATGAAACTTACTTACACAAAGATAGACAATGACAAAGAAGACTCACCGCCATTCAGCAGGCGGCAAATTGCCGATTTTTTGTTTAATCACCTTGAACAATATGGCGATAAAGAGCACGCGATAGTAAAATGTATCGGATATGCTTATGGTGACCAGCCCGGCCAGGACGGTTTTGTTTTGGTAGCCCATCAAGAAAATGAAATTCTTGGTGCCGTTATCATGAACAAAACAAATATGGGCGATTATATACCGGAAAACATTCTTGTTTATATTGCGGTTCACGCCAAAACACGGGGCCTCGGAATAGGAAAAGAATTGATGAAACGAGTGATAAAATTATCCGAGGGCAACATTGCTTTGCACGTGGAACCTGATAACCCTGCCAGATACCTTTATGAAAAGCTTGGCTTTACCAATAAATACCTCGAAATGAGACTCTTAAAAAAGTGAACAACTGTAGTTGACATACTGTCCAACTCACAAAATTATCACTGTTCCACCTATGGCTTATTTAAAACTCTACAAAAAAGAATTACACCACAATTTC
>RECI01000116.1 GCA_007694095.1 Balneolaceae bacterium
CCCAACAACATCTTCAAAAATTCAGCCCTTATCTCTTCTCCCGAATCCCTGAAATATTGGAAGGGCAGGTGTTTTGACACGTCGGTTGTGTCAACCTTTACGCCCCAAAGCGGGCTTAGCGATGTTGGCAGCATCGCATAACGGCCATCCCCGATAATGCGGGGTTTATTCGGATGACGCACCAGGAATCCTTCCGACAGGCGCTCAAATCTCCTCAGATCATCATAAAGCGTGGTTCCTTTGTATGCGGCAAAATCTTCATCAATTATCACCAATTCAGCCGATTCACCTTCATACAACTGTACTCCACTGAAAATACCCGGCCGCAACCCTGAGGCATAAATCCTTCCGTCAAAAATGTAATTTCCCCGCCACAAAACCTGGTTCCCGATTGTGGGCTTCACCACCATTTGTTCGGGTATATGGCCGTGCATTAAGGCATGTACTTCCAGCGAATGTTTGCTTCGCTCCTTCTGAACCAGGCCAACAACCAGGAAAAGTAAAAGCCAGACCCATGCGGCCACAACCGCCATCTTTTTCTTTTTGATGACAGCTATTCCGACTAAAACGATTAATCCTGCGGTTAAAAACGGATCCACAACAGAGACAAGGTTCCAGGCTATTCTTGTATCTGAAAATGGCCATAAAAGCTGGGTTCCGTAACTTGTGATTGCATCCATTAGACCGGCTGTGGCATAGCCTGCCAGGCTGAAAAAATAAGTTTCTTTGTATGCTAGATGTTTACGGACGAACCAGTACAGTATGGCGGAAACAATCAATGCACCAACAGGAATGAAAATAATTGAATGGGTAAACTGCCTGTGGATTTCGATATTGAAAAGCGGATCGGACGGGATGTGGATGAAAAAATCGAGATCGGCTGTCATCGCCGCAACAGCGCCGGTAAACGCGGCAGGACGCATCTTTCCCCTATCCGAAAAAGATTGTGAAGAAGCTGCGCCAACTAATCCGTGTGTAACTGGATCCATAACAACTATTCGTCTCTTACGGCATCGGCCGGTTCAATTGAAGCCGCCCTCAGCGCCGGGTACCAGCTTGCTAAAAGACACAGCACCATGGTTCCGCTCAGGATGATTGCGATATCTGAAAACTGAATGGCAACCGGGTAGGCATCAATGATAAACGATGATGAAAGTTTAAACAATGAGAACTCTTTTTGGGCAAGGCTCAGCCCGATGCCCAGTAAACCGCCCAGGCCACAGCCGATTAGCCCGATCTGAACCCCCTGGCTCTGGAAGATTTTCTTGATTTTTTTTGGAGTCATACCCATCGAAATCAGGATTCCGATATCCCGTTTTTTTTGAATCACGATCATGGTGAGTGAACCGATAATGTTCAATACAGCCACTATCACGATAATCATCAAAATAAAATACGAGCCCCATTTTTCGAGGTACATCACATCATAGAGTGGCTTTTGGAGATCATACCATGTTTCGATTCGGAAATCAGGTCCAAGAATTTCTTCCAAATCGGTTTTAACCCTTTCGGCCCTGTCAGTATCTGTGAGTTGAATATCGAAGCCGGTGATCTCATTCCTCATATTAAAGAGTCGTTGTGCTGCTGCCATATCTACATAAACCACATCACCTTCCACGATCTGGTGCATATTGTAAGTTCCGCGCACTTCGAACCTGCTTGCCCTTGGCGCTGAAAACTGGGTAAGTGCACGTCTCATCCCGGTGGGACTCAGCATGGCAATCTCATCACCCGGGTTGAGCCGGTAACGATTCACCAGTGTTTCACTGACAATCACTCCTGGGCGGTTGTTCTGAACGGTTAAATCGAAATTACCGCTACCCATATTTTCGCGAAGACGGCCGATAAAAGATTCCGCACCGGAATCAACTCCCCTGATTCCAAGCACCTCATTTCGCCCGTTTTGAAAAACGAGCATAGCTTTACCCTCAACATAAGGTGTAATGGCAACAACTTCGGGGTGGTTTTGAATTTGAGCCATTAAATCGGGATTAAACAGCATACCGGGCTCATCGGCCATCTCAATACGGATATCGGGATCGAACGAAAGGAGATAACCGCGTATTACATCAAAAAAACCGTTAAAAACCGAAAGAATGATGATCAGCAGAGCTGTACCCACCGTAATTCCTGCGATACTGATCGTTGTTAAAACCGAGATCAGTGAAATGTGTTTTTTTGAAAAAAGATAGCGTCTCGAAATAAATTGAATGACATTCATTCTATAAATTTGTATTTAACCATATCAAGAACTTCATTTTGATACTTAATTTCGCGCTAAATTTTTTATCTTTAGCGGCCTATCAAATTAATCAAAACGGTACGAAATCGTGACATTAAAAATCGAAGAAATACGGGCAATATCCAATGGGGAACACAGTGACCCGTTTTCAATACTTGGCTTACACTATGTAACGGTCGACGGAAATGAAAAATTGGTGGTAAGATGTTTTCGCCCTGATGCCAAAAGTATATTTGTAATCCCGGACACAGGAAATAGTACAGAACTCACCAGGTTGTCTGATGAAGGGTTATTTGAGTACATTTTTCCGAGAAAGAAAAATCATTTTTCATATAAATTAAAAGTATACCCATATGTGGGTGATGCTTATGAAATTGAAGATGCCTACCGTTTTGGAACGCTGATTACTGATTTTGATTTGCAACTCTGGGGAGAAGGAAATCATCACCACGCATACCGCTGGATGGGTGCTCATACAAAAACTGTTGACGGAGTAGAAGGAACCCATTTTGTAGTAACTGCACCCAGTGCAAGCCGTGTAAGCGTGATCGGCTCGTTCAATAACTGGGACGGACGGGTGCACGGTATGAGAAAATATTATGAACAGGGCATCTGGGAAATATTTATACCGCATGTTACCGAAGGTGATCTGTACAAGTTTGAAGTAAAAGCGAATATAAACCAGGCTCTTGTAAAAAAAGCTGATCCGTACGGCCGTTTTGGTGAAATGAGGCCGGGCACAGCGTCAATCGTCTGGAATTCAGTTTACCAGTGGAATGATTCAGATTGGATGGAACAACGTTCCGGGAAAGCGCACCACGAAGAACCGCTGTCTGTTTACGAAGTACATCCTGGTTCATGGAAACGAAAACCAGGGCAAAATCCGGGCTTTTTAAGCTACAGGGAACTTGCAGATGACCTTGTTCCCTACGTAAAAGAGATGGGATTTACCCATATTGAACTGATGCCGGTAGCCGAGCATCCATATGATCCGTCCTGGGGATATCAGATTACCGGTTATTTTGCCCCCACCAGCCGATTTGGAAATCCTGATGATTTACGTTATTTCATAGACCGGTGCCACCAGGAGAACATTGGCGTGATTGTTGACTGGGTTCCTGCCCACTTTACCAAAGATGAGCACGGACTACGCCGTTTCGACGGTTCTGCCTTGTATGAACATGAAGATCCCAGGCAAGGTGAACATCGTGATTGGGGTACATGTATTTTCAATTTTGGCAGGGTTGAAGTCAAAAACTTCCTGTTGTCGAATGCAATCTACTGGCTTGAGGAATTTCATATAGACGGGCTCAGGGTTGATGCAGTTGCATCCATGCTTTACCTTGATTATTCACGGGAAGAAGGAGAATGGATTCCGAACCAGTACGGCGGGCGTGAAAACATAGAAGCTATCCATTTTTTGAGGCGATTTAATGAAGTGACGCATGAATATTTCCCGGGTTTGCTTACGTTTGCCGAAGAATCCACATCCTGGGGAGGAGTTTCACAACCCACATCATCGGGAGGGCTCGGATTTGATTTTAAATGGAATATGGGCTGGATGAATGACACACTTTCTTATTTTGAGAAAGACCCCATTTTCAGGAAATACCACCAGGATCAACTCACATTTTCACTGATTTACGCATTTTCAGAACAGTTCGTTCTGCCACTTTCTCACGATGAAGTGGTACACATGAAAAAATCACTTCTGTCAAAAATGCCGGGTGACGATTGGCAGAAGTTTGCAAACCTGAGGCTGCTCTATACCTATATGTTTGGCCATCCCGGGAAAAAATTGCTTTTTATGAGTTGTGAATTTGCTCAATGGGAGGAGTGGACAGAAGCCCAGTCCATTGACTGGCATTTATTGCAGTGGGAACCGCACCAGGGTATTCAGAACCTGGTTAAAGACCTGAACGCGTTATACAAAAAAGAACCTGCATTTTATCAGATAGACACACGTTGGGAGGGTTTTGAATGGATTGATATGAGTGATGCGGATAATTGCCTGTTATCGTTTATCAGGCGGGGTAAAAAACCGGAAGACACACTCGTTTTTATTCTTAATTTTACACCCACATACCATGATGTATACCGTTTTGGTGTTCCTTTCAAAGGGGAATACCACGCAATTTTCAACAGTGATTCAACGCATTACGGAGGCAGCAATAAAGGCCCGGTGAAGGTTAGTGCCGAAAAGGGTGAATGGCATAACCAGCCCTATCACATCAATGTTTCGATTCCCCCGCTCGGCGGCGTTATTTTGAAACCAACAAAATGAATCAAACCTTCATTAAATTATGAAATTCCCGAGATCGTGTGGCACTCTGCTGCATCCAACCTCGTTACCTTCAAAATATGGCATGGGAGACCTTGGCAATGAAGCGCTTGAATTCATCCGTTTCCTTACAGATACAGGGCAAACCATATGGCAGGTTCTTCCTCTTGGCCCAACCGGGTACGGAAATTCACCATATGCAAGTTATTCCGCTTTTGCGGGAAATCATTACCTGATCAGCCCTGATATTCTTGTTAACAAAGGGTTATTAAAACCCGATGAGATGAATGGTGCCCTGTTACCAGTTACAACCAGGGCCGATTATGATGCTTCATTTGAATTAAAAAACAGGTTATACAGGCTTGCATGCAATCGTTTTTTTGAAAACATAACCAATGAAACTGAAGAGCAATTAAACTATTTTAAGAAAAAAAATAGTTTCTGGTTAGAAAATTACTGCCTGTTTATTGCATGCTCCAAGGCGCACGGGCGTATTCCATGGAATCAGTGGAGCCCTGAGTTTGCCCAAAAAAAGAAAAGGGCTATTGACAAATTTAAATCACAAAATATTGAAGAGATTCAATACCAAACCTGGTTACAATTCGAATTTTTCAATCAATGGTATGCACTGAAAAATGTGGCAAACAGCAAAGGCATCCGGGTTGTTGGAGATATTCCTATTTTTGTTGATTATAACAGCGCAGATGTATGGGGCAACCCTCAATTCTTTGAAATAGACAAACAGGGCAACAGAAAGCTGGTTGCCGGTGTGCCGCCCGACTACTTCAGCGAAACCGGTCAGTTATGGGGCAACCCTCTATACAAATGGGAAGTGTTGGAAAAAGATGGGTTTTCCTGGTGGGTGGAGCGATTCAGGCAAATGTTTGAACTTTATGATGCAATTCGTGTAGATCACTTCCGGGGCTTTGATGCTTACTGGGAAGTTGATGCCAGGGAAAAAACTGCCATCAAAGGAAAGTGGATTAAAGGGCCGGGTGAGAAGCTTTTCAATACTATTAAAGAGCAGCTTGGTGAATTGCCCATTATCGCGGAAGATCTTGGAGTAATGACACCATCCGTAGAAAAACTTCGTGACCAGTTTAACTTTCCTGGAATGAAAATTTTACAATTCGCTTTTAACTCTGATTCCAAAAACGGTTTCTTGCCGCATAATTATATTCAAAACTGTGTGGTATACACCGGTACCCATGATAATGACACCACCATTGGCTGGTATCAAACCGCACCTGATCATGAACAACACCGTGCCAGGGAGTACACGAATGGAAATGGTCTGGAGATTCACTGGGACCTCATCAGGCTTGGAATGCTTTCCGTTGCCGACCAGGCTATATTCCCACTACAGGATTTTATGAATCTTGATACAACACACAGAATGAATATACCTGGAACTGTTCAGAATAACTGGCTTTGGAGATACACTCCGGAAATGCTTCAAAAAGTAGACCGGAACAGAATCCGGTATCTTGCAGAACTATCAAATAGATTCAATAACTAACCGGAACAGCTTAAAAAGCAATGAAGCTTTTTAATAAAAGCATGGTTTCGTATCTTACGTTGTTTATTAAAATATAAAATCGGCGAATGTCATTTCATTTAAATCATCTGCCAAAAAGAACAACAAAACCCCGAAATAATGGAATTACACTTGCACTCGATAAAGGGTACAGTGTTCGGCAGGCAGAAGATTTTTGTGAGGTTGCTTCCGGCTTCACAGATCTTGTAAAATTGGGATGGGGTACTTCATTTGTTACTAACCAGCTAAGTAAAAAATTAGCTGTATATAAAAAATATGATATCCCCGTGTACTTGGGAGGAACACTTTTCGAAGCTTATGTGCTGCGCAACCAGCTGGATGACTATGTAAAGCTTCTGCATGAATTTAACATAGATTATGTTGAAGTTTCGAATGGTACAATTTGGCTGTCAGACAAAAGAAAAAATGATATTATACGTGATTTAAGTAAAGAATTTACAGTTCTGTCAGAGGTTGGAAGTAAAAATCCTGATGATATCATCCCTCCATACAAATGGGTAAAAATGATACAGGCTGAACTTGAATCCGGTGCCTGGAAAGTAATTTGCGAAGCAAGAGAATCTGGAACGGTTGGTGTCTTCAGGCCCAATGGTGAAATCAGGTCAGGATTAATCGATGAGATTGCAGATCAGATACCGGTTGAACATCTTCTCTTCGAAGCACCTTTAAAAGAACAGCAAGTTTGGTTCATCAAAAAATTTGGCAGCAATGTAAACCTTGGGAATATTCAGCCCTGCGAAGTGATTTCTTTGGAAACCTTGAGACTGGGTTTACGCAGCGATACACTTTTTGATTTTTACTCCATCGACGACGACGAAATAAAAAATTTATATCCGGACAATAACTCCAATTTTTCACAAGAATTACCATAAAATCATCGAAACGAATCTTTAATTATGAAAATATTATATGCCGCTGCCGAGATTGCACCTTTCGCAAGAATGACCTACACAGCCGACCTGTTGAGGTTCCTTCCGGCATCTTTACAGGATGAAGGTTTCGAAATCAGAATATTGTTGCCAAAATACGGTGCTATTAACGACAGGAGAAACAGGCTTCATGAAGTAATTCGGCTCTCAGGGATTAAAGTTGAAATTGGCGATAAGGTAGAAAGCATGAGGATTAAAGTTGCAAGTATTCCAAACGCCAAATTACAGGTCTATTTCCTCGATAATGACAAATACTACAAGAGAAAAGCCCTGTTTGAAAATCCCAAAACACAGGCTTTTTACGATGATCATGATGAACGCCTTGCTTTTTACAATAAAGGAGTACTGGAAACAGTTATTAGTCTTGGCTGGCAGCCTGATATTATTCACTGCCACGACTGGCCGGCGGGTCTAATACCTTTATTGGTAAGAACCAAGTACAAAGATGAAAGTATCTTCAAAAACACACAAATAGTTTATAATTTGCACCACCCTGAAAACAAGGGTGTACTAGATGATAATAATATTCTGAAACTACTTGGGTTGCCAGATGATGTTGATATTGATACCCTAACGACTGATGGAAAAGTTGATACCCTGAAAATCGGGTTATCGTACAGCGATCATGTAGTGACAGGCAATCATCTTGCCGGCCAATTTGATTCCATTTTTGAAGAATTAAATATTAAACCAACAAAAATTCAGGGTTCGCCCGAAGATGTATCTAAAAAATTTGCACAATATTACCGGGATATTGCCGGAGATAAGACATAGAAGTTATTTCAAAAAAAAATTGATCCATATTAATAATTTAGATCAACATAAAGGCAGTCGATCCATGATCACTGCCTTTCTTATTCTCTTCTTTTCAACAACTATCTTCCTCGGGTGTGAAACTCCGGGATCGGTAGGTGATGATATCATAAAAGAGGATGAAACTATCGAAACAACCACAATTGTTATCGATGGTCTGAATATTCTCCAGGAGAATGCATTTTCCGGAAGGTTATCAAATACAGCCCTCGGTTATTTGCAGGACCCTGTATATGGAACCATTAAATCCACTGCGTTAATCAAGCCCGTTCTCTCCAGGGCACAGGTGGATACCATTCGGGAAAATACAACTATTTTTTTGAGGCTCATTTTCAATCCTCTTATATATGGTAATGAATCCTCTCTTTCTGAATTTGAAATATACGAAGCCGGCGAAATCTGGCGGGGAACACAGTTACGATACAACCGGGAAATTAATGTTGATTTCGGCAGTAAAGTGGCAGAATTCCAGGTTGCAGGCCAGGATACTGTTGTTGTTGAACTAAGTGAGGAGTGGACCAGGAAATTTGCAGGTTTTTTTAACAACGAAACTGCCGACAGGGATTCACTGTACAGGAATAATTTCCCCGGCCTGGCAATTGTGCCATCTGAGAACAACCAAAAAATAAGGTTCATTAAACACAGTCAGCAAGAAGAAGGGGATCTTATCACCAGCTTTCTCGTAGACACTACATCAATTGAAAATATTGACGTAGATGATAATGGTGAAGAAAATGAGGAAAATGGAGCTGCACCGGAGCTGGTGCGCCTGGATGCAAGAGACTGGGGTGCTTCTTTCAACAGAACTAACGAGCCCGAGTATGATACAGGCATTGTGCTGCATAACGGTGAAAGAGTGCTGTTTCTCGATATTGATCTCCCTAAAGATCTATTAAAAACAAAAAATATTGTAAATGCACAGCTGGTGCTTTCGAAAGATTTCGGGCCGGAAGGGATGTTCCCCGGAATTTTACGGCCAAGGCCAAATCTCACAAGGCTTCACGTTTTCGACAAAACTCCTGCCGACCTCATGGGTGAAATATTTAATTTCGGGCAAACCAATCCGAATCTATTTACGGCAGTGTTGAGTGATGATGAGGAAACGTTCAAAATGGACATTACCCAGCATATTTTAAATGAAGTTTATGGGAGCATTGAAAATCGTAAACCATACCTCACATTACAAAGTATCAATGGAATTATCTTTTCCGCAAGATTTTTTGATACAAATGCTCCGGACAATCTCAAACCAAGAATTGTAATTACCACGTTAAAGTAATATGCGAAATCCCGCTTTTTTTATCATTGTGATGTTTACCGTGCTTATGTTCGCATTAGTACCTCAATTACTTGCGCAAACGCAGGACAGGGATCGCTCGGCATCGGGTTCTTTCTATTCGGGAATAGGTTTTGGTTCTCCTGTTGATAATTTATCGCCATTCTCAATGGGAATGGGATTAAGCGGTGTTTCCAACTACAGTGGTACCGTTGTTAGCACGTCAAATCCTGCGCACCTGGCACTCATCAGCTTTTCGCAGGGAAATGTTTCGGCTGTACTCAATCAATACGAGGCATCAGATCTATCGAGAACTGCAAGAAATGCTTTCTTCGGACTTCAAAATTTTCAGATTGCATTCCCTATATTGAGAAATGAGCTTGGTTTTTCACTCGCTTTTTCGCCGTCGTACCGGGCAGATTTCAGCAAGCGCGAACAGGGACGAATTTCACCCGTGGAAGGAGTAACATCCGCTAATGTTGACTATGCTTTAGACACCATTGGTTCAGGTGGAATCAACAAAATTGAGGCTTCTTTTGGTTACAGATTCACAAATAGTATTGCGTTCGGGTATGGATTCGGGGTAAATATTATGTCATTGAATACAGAAGTAAGACCTATTTTTTCGGAGGTGCAATTCAGGACAACTCCTTTTACAAGCTCTACAAAAGGCAGTAATATCAGCCATCGCTTTGGCATCCATGCCTTTACTTCGGGTTTATTTAGCGATAACGACCAGATTGCATTTGGTGCAACCATCACACTTCCATTTGCCATTGAAGCCGAACGCAGTGTTTCAGCATTCAGAAATATAAATGGCCTACGGACCCGGATAGAACTGAATGAAAATATGCCGGACAGGAACGGTACTATAAAGTTACCATTGGAATTTAATACCGGACTTACGTATAATTTAAACCGGTTTGTAAACGTTGCAACAGAACTGATGATTCAAAAGTGGGACAATGCTGAATACACTTTCAATGAAACTCAGCAAGAGTACTTCAAAGACAGGGTAAGGGCAGGTTTAGGCTTTCAGTATCATCCTTACAGGGCAGACGGAGTGCTTGGTTTTTTTTCCAATTTCAAGTACAGTGCCGGCGCTACGTATGATACAGGACATCTCGCTATTAATGGGCAGGATATTGAAACAATTTTTCTGAATGCAGGAATTGGAATTATGTCAGAAAGGTCTGCATCTTCCATAGATTTAAGCTTTCACTATGGAATCAGGGGAACAGAATCCTCAAATTTAGTTAAAGAGAATATATGGGGTTTTAAAATTTCGCTAAACATGGCAGAAATCATGTTTCTCAGGCAAAGATTTCAATAATAACACCATGGTTTAAACAGTTTTAATAATACAGAACAAAAAGCAGAACAATGAAAAAGTACATAATCACATTAGCGCTTGTATTAGCGGTGTCTTCACAGGCATTCCCACAGAGCGAACCTCCATATGGAATGAGTGAAATCCAGGCATATTCGATATTCTATGAGAACTATCGAACCGGAGATTACGATATGGCTCTGATGTTTGGTAAATGGATGCTTGAAAAGAAGCCAAGAGCCATTCAGGGAGTTAACAGGTTCAGCCTTCCAAGACAATACGAAAGAATGATTAATGTATATGCTGAACTCTCAAAAAGGGAAAGTGATCCGTCGATGCGTTCTGCATACATCGATACAGCTCTTGCAATCTATGATGATGCATTTGCCACATTCGAAGAAGGAGATGATTTTGATCTTTACACATGGCACTTTAACAGGGGCAGGTTCTATCAGGAACACCAAAGTATTATAAGAGACGGAATGGATAAAGCTTATGAAGAGTATGAAATGGCCTTCGAACTCGATCCCGAGAGGTTAATCCAGGCAGGAGATGGCTATTACATTCAGATCATGCTGAATAGTTATGTGTCAAACAATGAAAGAGACAGGGCTTTGGAATTTATAGATGCCGTTGAACCAATGGCTAATAGCGCCCTGATGGGAATTCTTGATGAAGCAAGAGACGGATTGTTTGCCGATCCGGAAGAAAGAATCGGATTTCTTGAATCAAGGTTAGAGGCCAATCCCAGTGATATTTCAATTATTGCCGAACTTGCATCACTCTACGAAAGCCTGGGAATGAGGGCTAAAGCTATTGAATTCGCTGAAAGAATTTATGAAACGGAAAAAACCTTCCCGAATGTAAGAAGGCTTGCTGATTATGCAAAGGCTGATGGCCAAAATCAGCGTGCTATACGGTATTTGCAGGAAGGACTTGAGCTTACTGATGATATAAATGTTAGGAAGAATGTAACTCTTGAAATTGCTGAACTTTACCAGAACGAAGGTAATCTCAGAACAGCACGCCAGTATGCAAGGCAGGCTATTAATCTTGACAGGAATTGGGGACAGCCGTACATCAGAATGTCACGAATTTATGCAGAGGCTATTTCCCAGTGTACTTCAGGAAGGCAGATGGAGAGGGACGATAGAACAGTTTACTGGCTCGTTCTTGATTACCTTGATAGGGCTGCATCTGCTGATCCGTCCATGGCTGCGGCAGCTGCAAGAGAAAAGCAAACATACGAACGTGCAATACCTTCGGCAGAAGATAAGTTTTTCAGAGGTTGGGAAACCGGTGACGAATTCAGAATCGGCGCTAACTTAAGTGAATGTTACGCCTGGATTGATGAAACCACCAGGGTCCGATAGATATTTTTTTTGTTCTTACATTTCCTTTCTTATCTTTTTATAACCGGGTGATAAAAATATGGCATCACCCGGTCTTTCTTTCAGGCCCACGTCTTTTCATTTAGCTCTTCCTGCCGATACGTACATGTAGAGCTTTTCTCAACATTCAAAAAAATCAAAAATCACTACATAAACATCAAAACTAAGGTGCATGTCACGTTCACGTAAACATAAGGGACGGAAAAAAACTCCGAAACAACAGCAAAAAAAGGGGGGTACTAAGCGGAATATATTTGTGCCCCAGTTTCATCATAATCAACATACAAGAATCGGGGGAAGGTATAGCGGTATTGTTGAAATAAATGAAAAAGGCTACGGTTTCATTCGAAAAATCGATTTTGAATTCAGCTATGATCCCAAGGATCCATTTCTGAAACCTGAAGAAGTGAAACATCACGATCTCAGGACAGGTCTTGTAATGGAAGGAGAATTTGAGCAGGATCAAAGCGGAAACCGCCACGTCTATTCCATAGAAAAAATAAATGGAAAACCTCCGGAAGACTGGCAAAAAATTAACCGGTTTGAACTTCAAACCCCCATCATGCCAAACGAATATATCAAACTTGGCCTGAAACCGGACGACCTTGAATTGAGGGTAATTGACCTGATTGCCCCGATAGGCAGGGGCCAAAGAGCCCTTATCGTTGCCCCTCCAAGAACCGGGAAAACTGTTTTGCTTAAAAAAATTGCCCGCAGTCTTACTGAACATTACCCGGATATTCATACCGGAATACTGCTTGTTGATGAACGCCCGGAAGAAGTCACTGATTTTCTGCGTTCCACAAATGCCGAAGTATTTGCTTCATCGAACGATAAGCCCACAGAAAGCCATGTGCGTATTTCTGAAATGGCACTTGGTTACGTTAAACGAAAAGCAGAGTATGGCGAACATGCCGTGCTTCTGATTGATTCACTTACAAGGCTAGGCAGGTCTTATAATGCCGCTCAAATCAACACCGGAAGAACACTTTCCGGCGGCCTCGACATCAGGGCCCTCGAAATCCCAAAGAAAATTTTTGGTTCTGCCAGGAAAATTGAAGGTGGCGGCTCTCTGACGATTATCGCTACCTGCCTCATCGAAACAAATTCCAGAATGGATGACCTGATTTTCGAGGAGTTTAAGGGAACCGGGAATATGGAGCTCGTACTTGACCGTGATATTGCCAATGACAGGATCTACCCGTCCATAAATATTGCTGCTTCAGGAACACGTAATGAGGACAAATTCATTACCGATTCACTGGAGGAGAGAAACATGGTGCGCCGGTTTTTACTTAAAAAAACGCCGAAAGAATCCATCCAAATGCTGCTGCAGGTAATCAGGCGAACAGAAAGCAACGAGGAGTTGTTTGCACAAATAGCAGCAACCGTTTAGCCCGGATTTCTCTTGGTGAGAAAACCGGGTTAGTATTGCGGAAGACTGGTATCAATCCGTGCAGCCCAGGAATTGATGCCACCTTTCAGATTGGCAACATTCACAAACCCATTCTGAATTAACAGTTCACATGCAGTTCTACTGCGATTACCGCACCGGCACATCACAATAATTTCATCCTCTTTTCCGAGTTCTTCTGCCCGGTTACTGAGTTCGTCGAGAGGAATGGTTACCGTTTCGATATCGATAGAAGAGATATATGTTTCAAACAATTCTCTTACATCAAGAAATATAAAGCTTTCGCCATTATCAATTTTTTGTTTCAGTTCTTCTGCAGTGATCTCTTTCATCGTATTGTTCAGGAATATCGGTCTAATTTAAACTGCCGCCCAAGATATAATTTTTTCGCCTCTTCATCTTCTGCGAGTTCTTCGGCGGTCCCTTCTCTTAATATTTTGCCTTCAAACATGAGATATGCACGGTCTGTTATGGCAAGGGTTTCATGTACATTGTGGTCTGTGATAAAAATTCCGATATTCCGTTTTTTCAAGTCCCCTACGATTTGCTGAATGTCTTCTACCGCAATAGGATCAACTCCCGCAAATGGTTCGTCAAGGAGGATAAATTTTGGATTGGTGACCAATGCCCTTGCGATTTCAGTTCTCCGGCGTTCGCCTCCTGAAAGGCTGTAGCCTTTATTGTTTATGACCTTTTGAAGCCCGAATTCTTCAATAAGCTTGTCGGACCTTTCTCTGATTTGAGATCGTTTAAGAGATAAAAACTCAAGAACCGATTCCAGGTTCTGACGAACCGTTAAATTCCGGAATACGCTTGGCTCCTGCGAAAGATAACCGATTCCCATCCTTGCACGCTGGTACATCGGTTTCAGGGTTATATTTTTCTCATTCAGAAAAACCTTGCCGGAATTTGGCCTGATGATTCCTGTAAACATATAGAAGGTGGTGGTTTTTCCGGCTCCGTTAGGCCCAAGAAGGCCTACAATTTCACCCTGATTTACATATATGGAAACTTTGTCGACCACAACACGTTTCCGGTAGCTCTTAACAAGCTCCCGGCTGTAAAGTTTTAAATTCTGGTCTGTGTGGTTATTCATCCAATCCGGTTTCGGTACTCAGGCAATTTCAAGCTTATTTAAAACAGACTCAAAAAAAGGAATACCGTCCATGGAACCCAAAATCGGCTCCATTGCCCTTTCGGGATGGGGCATCATGCCAAGTACATTCCCAATTTCATTCGTGATACCCGCTATGTTAGAAACCGAACCGTTCACATTGGCTTCATTCGTAATTTCACCGTCTTTCGTGCAATATCGGAATGCAACTTGTTCATTATCCTCAAGCCTGTGAACACCCTCCTGTTCAATAAAATAATTCCCTTCTCCATGAGATACCGGAATATTCAACACCTGTCCATTTTCAAGCCCGGCTGTAAAAGGAGAGCGGTTGCTTTCCACTCTTATATAAACGTTTTTACAGATAAATCTCAATTTTTCGTTATGCAGCATTGCCCCGGGCAACAATCCCGCTTCAAGCAGAATCTGAAACCCATTACATATGCCTAATACAGGATATCCCTTTTTTACATAATCCTGAACTGCATTCATAATAGGAGAAAACCTTGCGATTGCTCCTGACCTGAGATAATCTCCATATGAAAAACCGCCTGGTATAATCAGCAGGTCAATATCGCTTACATCATTGTCTTTATGCCACAGGAATGATGTTTCAACATTCATCACATGTTTCATTGCATGGTATGCATCATGGTCGCAATTTGACCCGGGAAAAACGATGACTCCAATCTTTTTTGGCACTGTATTATCCTTTTATTTCGGTGATTAATTGTATTTCCTGCAATACTGCATTTCGTTTCAGGCATTCTTCAAAACTTCCTTCATAAACGATTGCCTTGCCTTCATAATGCACTTTCAAAGTTAATTCTTCAGCTTTTGGCAAGCTGCAGGCGAGGGCTTTTATTAATTGGTTAATTACTTCATCAAAAGTATGGAAATCATCGTCATATAAAATGAGCCTCCAGGGGGTATCAATCGCTTCCTCTTCCTCAACTTCTGTCAGAACCTCTACTTCTGGTTGAGATTTTTTTTCCACGGCAGCTGAAAAAAGTAAACTATCGGTAATCAACATTATGAATCGATCTGATTATTCAATCGTAATCTGAAAATCCTCCATCACCTCATTTGCAAGTAATTTGGTGCAGGCCGTTTCGGCCAGTTTGTATGCTTCTTCTTTGGAAGATGCATCAATATTCAGCTCAATATACTTACCGATTCTTACATCCTTAACAGATATCAACCCCAGATTTTGGAGCGCGTGGTGGGCCGCCTTTCCCTTGGGATCGAGAATGGAATTTCTGAGGGTGATGTTAACTTTTGCTTTAAACATAAAGGTCATTACGGTTTTGTTACAAGCGTGTAAGTTAACGGTTATACAGGTTAGCTGCTACTATACTGCGGTAAAAAGAGTATGGCAGATTAGACGAAAAGTGGGGGTATTATAATCGAAGGCTTTCCCTTTCCGGGTCAGCCCCAGAGGGATGCCTGTGGCGCGACCCGGGCTACGTCAATCAAAACGGTACCCGAATACCGATAGAAAAAACAGGTTGATCGAATTTACTCACCACGTATTTCAAATCGCCAAATGCCATTATTGGCCCAAAATCATATTCTGCGCCAAGGCCGATATTCAGTCCAAATGCGGATTCAGTAATTGAAGTATTGCCTGAAGTGACTTTTGACCGGGCATAGTTCAGGCCGGTATAAGCATAAGATTTGAACATAAACTCCTCGTAAAATATAAAGGAGCCATTAAGATTTACTTCATTAAAATGATGATTGTTTTTAGGAAAGTAATAAATGAATCCTGCCCCTAACTTAATGGCTGGAATATTTGTAAACCGATAGTGAAGATCACCCTGTACTCCAACCTGTTCGATCTCACTTCCAAAAGCCACACCTGCACCGGCACTCACCTGGGCTTTTGCAATTTGTGAACCAATGATTAATAATAGTATTGAAAAACCTGCAATCTGAATCAATTTTTTCATATAGAGTTTATTATGTGGAAGTACAACGTTAACTACTGTGGCGTCAATGATAAAACGACGGGCAGGTCATCGGACGGGTTTTTTGAAACATGAGCCATTCAAGATGATTGGGATGATCCAGGTTCGACTCATCCGATGAATCCTTTACTATTTTACAGTTGAAACGCACTACTTCTTTTAGCGCAAAAATCTCACTTGGTTCCCCGGTAATCTACCGTATGGCAGAACTAATTTCATCAATTGCCTCTTGTTTATCCATTATGTTCATGTCCAGCCAATGTAAAAATTGAAGGCGCCTCAGCCATGTAATTTGTCTTTTTGCATAGCGCCGCGTAGCTGTTTTAATGTCTTCGGCCATATCATCATAGGAGCACTCCCCCATTAAAAAAGAGATAGCCTGCCTATAACCTACAGTGTTCAGGGCCTGTAATTGTGAAGTATATCCTTTTTCAATCAATCCCCGAACTTCGTTTAATAAACCCATTTCGAGCATTCTGTCAACCCGGATGGATATCCGTTGATGTAAATCTTCACGGTTAAGGTGAAGTGCAAATGCCCTGAGGTTTCCGGGCAGATTTATCGGCTCATTAGAATGAAAGCTGCTAAAAGGTTTACCTGTTTGATGCCAGACATCAAGTGCACGAATGATTCGCTGCCGGTTGAGACCGTCCATTTTTTGAGCATAGTCCGGATCAGCTTCTTGCAACGTATGGAAAAGTGTTTCAAGTCCCTGTAGCTCTGCCTGTCTGTTCAATCTTTCAATATTTCCTGGATCTGCCGGAGGCACATCGTCTAATGGCCGTATGATTGATTGAAGATGAAGCGTACTTCCGCCGCAGTATATAACCCTTTTCCCCCTTGATTCGATTTCCTGAGCATAGTTTTCAGCACGTTTCAGGAAATCTGCTACTGTATCTTCTTCATCGGGATTTAAAATTGAAATGTTGTAATGCCGTGCTTTTCTCAATTCTTCGGCAGTTGGCTTTGCCGTACCAATATCCATATAGCGATAACACTGCCTCGAATCAACGGAAATGATTTCACCATTAAATGCTTCAGCAAGAGCGATTGAAAGGGTTGTTTTCCCTGATGCGGTAGGCCCGGCTATCATGATTCTCGTTTTCACTTCGATATTATTCGTGCTGATTATTTATTGAATTGCAATGGCAGCATTTTCCAGTTCCTCGACAAGTTTTCGGGATTTGATAAAATCAATCGCCATATTGATATCACTCTTGAAATATTGATCTTCAACTGCATGCGGAATGCTATTTCGAATGGCCTCATGAGCTGCTTCAACACCACGGCCCGGTTTCAGCGGTTTCCTGAAATCGAGTGCCTGAGCTGCTGTAAAAAGTTCAATTGCAAGTACAATCTGCACGTTTTCATACACTTTTTGCAAATGAAGCGCACTGATGCTGCCCATACTAACATGATCTTCCTGGCCAAGGCTTGTGGGTATGGAATCTACCGATGAAGGATGGCATAACACCTTGTTTTCAGATACCAGTGCAGCGGCTGTGTACTGGGGAATCATAAAACCGGAATTAATTCCTGTTTCAAGCATCAGCAGCTTTGGCAGCCCGTCGTGCCCTTCAAGCAAAAGATAGGTCCGCCGTTCGCTGATGCTGGCAATCTCAGCCAATGCTATTTTTGCATAATCGAGAGCGAGTGCCAGTGGCTGACCATGAAAATTTCCACCACTTAAAATATCTCCATTTTCAAAAACAAGCGGATTATCCGTCACTGAATTGATCTCTGTCTCAACCACTGAAATGGCATGGGCAATAGCATCGCGGCTGGCTCCATGTACCTGGGGCACGCAGCGGAGACAGTATGGATCCTGAACTTTTCCGCAGCTTCGGTGTGATTCAAGAATTTCGCTTTCTTTTAACAATTCCCTGATATTTGCAGCCACCACCTGCTGGCCTTTATGCGGGCGAATTTCATGGATTCGCCTGTCGAATGGGATTATGCTGCCCTGCAGAGCTTCAATACTCATGGCAGCGGCGATATCGGCCACTTTCAGTAATTGCAGGGTTTTTTCGAGCACATAAGCACCGTAAGCACTCATCAGCTGAGTTCCGTTTATCAGGGAAAGGCCATCCTTGGGCTGCAGTTCGATAGGTGTAATTTGTTTTTTCAGAAATACCTCAGATGCATCCAATACCTGAGTACCATCTTTGTTCCAGATTTGTCCAAGTCCAAGCAGTGGCAGCGACATGTGTGCAAGCGGCGCGAGGTCACCAGAAGCCCCTACACTTCCTTTTTGGGGAATAACAGGAATCAGATCCTCATCTAAAAATAGGATGAGCCTGTTCAGGGTTTTCTCGGAGATACCCGAATAGCCGATGCCAAGTGCATGTACCTTCAACTGAAGCATCAGCCGGCTGATCTCTTTAGGAACAAAATCACCCACACCCACCGCATGGGATAATATCAGGTTTCTTTGTAGCTGGGTAAGCTTTTCATCCTGTACCCTCTGTGTTGCGAGAACTCCGAAACCGGTATTTATACCATAGTAAATATTGCCATCGGTAAGTGCCTTATCAACAATCAGGCGTGAATCCCTTATCCGCTTCGGGTCATTTTTCAGCATTTGGAGGCTGCTGTCCAGGTCTTCATACATAAAAGGTATGCGAATATTCAGAAAGCTCATAGATTTGGCAGATTTCATCCATAGTATGGTAATAAAAATGGCCAAAAAAAAATTACCAAATCCAGCAAAAATGTAAATTCAGCTTGTATTGATAGTTACTTTCACAATTTTTCAAAGACTTAATACTCATAATTCATCATATAATAGTATATTTATTATCTGTACTAAATTGTAACAGCAACCAAACCATAAGAGATATATAATATGGCTAACATAAATAAAATTAAAGGCGTAATAGGAATTTTAACGGGTGGCGGAGATGTACCCGGATTAAATCCTGCAATCAGAGGGGTAACTATCCGGGCCATACGCGAAGGCTATAAAGTTATTGGAATCCGCAGAGGCTGGGGCGGAATGATTGACGTTATCCGCGATAAAGATGCTGATAACCGTGAAAATTTTTATGAGTTAACGGAAGAAGTTGTAAACCGCGCAGCGCGAACAGGGGGTACATTTCTTCATTCATCAAGAACCAATCCGAGCAAGGTAGCCAAAAAAGACCTGCCGGAACAATATAGAGACAAATACAAGGAAGATATTAATGACCTTACCGGGGAAGTTCTGAAAAACCTGGATTTCATGGGAGTCGATGCGATGGTTCCGATAGGTGGTGATGATACACTAAGTTATGGTGTTAGGCTGCATAAAGAAGGGTTTAATGTAGTTGCCATTCCTAAAACCATGGACAATGACGTTCCGGGAACAGATTACTGTATCGGTTTCAGCACGTGCATTTCACGAACTATCCAGCTGGCAAACGACCTTCGTACTCCTGCCGGTTCACATGAGCGTTTCCTTGTTATGGAGGTATTCGGTCGATATGCCGGTTTTACTGCCATGCTGCCCACACTGGCCGGTGCATCACACAGATGCCTTATACCGGAACACAAGTTCGATCTTGAACACTTGACTGAAATCATGGTAAGAGACCGAAACAGGCATCCAAGCAAATATTCCATGGTAATGATTTCCGAAGGTGCGATGATTGAAGGCCGGGATATGGTTTTTGAAGGCGAGGAAGCCGATGCATATGGCCACAAAAAACTGGGTGGAATCGGTGATATTGTTTCTGCGGAAATTAAAAAGCGATCCGCCAAATACAATAACGGCCGAGAAATCGGAGTCATTAACCAAAAATTAGGCTATACCGTACGCGGAGGCAACCCTGATGCCATCGACAGCATTGCACCAATGGCATTTGGTAATATAGCATTCGACCTTGTGATGAGAGGTGAGTTCGGCAAACTTGTTGTTTTAAATAACGGTAAGTATGGCAGCACCGACCTTGAAGTGATTGCTAACAATAGCAAATTGGTTGATGTTGAAAAGTACTACAATACCGAGCGCCTGCGGCCATATTACAACGTATTTGAAGGACAGCCGCTCTTTATTATGGCCAGCCAGATTGCAAAACAATAAATCTGACTGAATTAACTGAAGTGCCCTGGCCGGTGTTCATTTACTTTTGTATGTGAACCCGGCCTTTTTTTGTGATGATGTTGATTTTTGCCCATCGGAAGTGCTGTGCAGATACTATTGAAATATGGAATTGTGGCTATCGATTGGGGATTTTTGGTTTGGCACAGTCTAATTACCTGTGATCATAACATTGTAAAAAAAGATAAGCATCATGCATCATTGCAGATGAAAGCAGTATATTGGATAAAAAGAGATGTTTACCTTACAATAAATCTGTGAATTAGCACAAAAAATTGCTTACTGAAAGATTCAAGAAGGTAAATGGATGTAATCACAAGACAATTATTATTAAAAATAGTTTGGCTGTTATAGAAATATGATGAAAAAACAGGCTCTTCTGCTCCTGACAGTACTAATAGTTGCAATTCCATCCTATGCTTTTCAGCAAACCGTAACGAATCCAACATCGCAAGACAGAAGTTCAGTAAACAGCCACTATATATTGAATATCCAAAAAATGCAGGGAACCATTCAACTGGATGGAGTGATAGATGAGGAAGACTGGCTGCGGGCCGATGTGGCTGATAATTTTTTTATGGTAACGCCTTATGATACCAGCTACAGTGAGGCAAAATCTGAGATCAGGATGACTTATGATGAGGATGCCCTGTATCTTTCCCTGGTATTCTTCGATGTGCTTGAGGATGCCTCCCGTGTGGTTGAATCCCTGAGAAGAGATTTTTCATTTGGCACAAACGATAATTTTTTGCTTTTCCTCGATCCGTTTAATGACCTTACTACCGGGTTTTCTTTTGGGGTGAACGCAGCAGGCGCCATGTGGGATGGCACCATGAGTAACGGTGCTGCAGTAGACCTGGCCTGGGATACAAAATGGGAGGTTGTGACAAGAGACTATGATGACCGTTGGGTGGCTGAGATGCGGATTCCATTCAAATCGATCCGCTATAAAGCGGGTCTTGACAGGTGGAACATTAACTTTTCACGGCTCGATCTGAGTATTAATGAAAAATCATCCTGGGCGCCGGTGCCGCGCCAGTTTCCCACTGCATCCTTGGCATTTACAGGGACACTTCAATGGGATGAACCGCCCCCTGATCCCGGCCTCCAGCTTTCAGTGATCCCATATATTTTTGGCAGTGCTTCCCGTGATTTTGAAGCAGGAACAGAAGCACGGTACCGTACCGATTTTGGCCTCGATTCCAAAGTTGCGCTATCTTCATCACTGAACCTTGACCTTACTTATAATCCCGATTTTTCGCAGGCGGATGTGGATCAGCAGATCACCAATCTCGACAGGTTTGAACTTTTTTTCCCGGAAAAAAGGCAGTTCTTTCTGGAAAATTCCGACCTGTTTGCCAATTTTGGTACACAGACCATCCGCCCGTTTTTTTCCCGCCGTATCGGGATTGATGCTCCCGTGCTTGCAGGTGCCAGGCTCAGCGGTAACCCCGGCCAGAATTGGAGGATCGGTGTGATGAATATGTATACGGAAGAGACAGACATCAACCCCTCGAGTAACTTTTTTGTGGCTACCGCACAGAGACGGGTATTTACGCGTTCCAATATCTCAGCTATCTTTGTAGACCGCCAAAACATCAGGAAGCCTGATTTATGGGAGGGCAGTTCATATAACCGAACCGGAGGGCTTCAGTTCAACCTGGCAAGCCAGGACAATTTCTGGACAGGACGGGTTTTCGCATTCCGGTCATTTACAGACGGCTTAGACCAGGGATCGGAGTTCTCCCAGGGTGTGGAGCTGAACTATAATCGGCAGAAATACCAGATCCGGCTCGATCAGTATTATGTGGGTGATAACTTTGTTGCCTCTGCAGGATTTATACCCAGAACCGATTTTATTCAGGTTCGTCCGCGGTTCACCTACCGTTTTTATCCCAGCCAATCATCAATTGAACAGCATGGAGTTAACCTCCAATTCAACAGCTTTTTTGCGCCGTCTGATTTCAATAATACCGACAGGGTAACAAGCCTGGGTTATTACGTCACTTTTCACAACCTGAGCCGGGTAGATGTGATGATGAACCATAATTTTGTGGAACTCAGGCGGGATTTTGATCCCACAAATACAGGGATCAATTTCCTGATGGCAGGCACAGATTACAGCTGGTATGATGTTTTGGCACAGTATAGGTCGGATACCCGGAAACTCCTGCGCTATACCCTTGGTGCCGGCACAGGCGGATTTTTTAACGGCAACCGTTGGTTTGTGGAGGGCGACCTGAACTACCGTTTCCAGCCCTACGGCAGTGTGTCAATGTTTGTATCATACAACTACCTCGACCTGCCGGCTCCCTGGAATCAAAATTCATTCTGGCTGATCGGTCCCAAGATTGACATCACTTTCACAACCAACCTCTTTTTCACCACCTTTGTGCAGTATAATGAGCAGTTAGACAATCTGAACATCAACAGCCGGTTCCAGTGGCGTTACAGTCCCGTCTCGGATATATTTATCGTATATACCGACAACTACTTCCCCGAAACCATGGATGCCCGCAACCGCGCCGTTGTCTTCAAGATGAACTACTGGTTCAACTGATCATTGCCGGATCGAGACCGACCTGCCAGAGTGGACCGGTGCTTTTCCGGGCCTCCTGGCAGAGTCGGGGTTCTAAGGAAAGATCAGATAAGGTCAAATAATAAACTTGAGTAATTAATAGCTAAAAAGTATTTTCGAGACAACAAGAGAGAGAAATATTTTTTATATCAATGGAACCAATTAAAGAGGGATACTACTATCATATCTATAACCGTGGAGCGGGTCGTGCGCCGATATTCTTTTCAAAAGAAGATTTTGATTTCTTTTTGGAAAAATACTTTTACTACCTGCATATCGCTGTGGAAACCTATGCATGGTGTTTTTTGACAAATCACATACATCTGCTTATACGTATCAGACCCGCAGAAGAGC
>RECI01000179.1 GCA_007694095.1 Balneolaceae bacterium
TGAAAAAGATCATTGCCAGGGCAAAAAAAGTCTGAGGCCACAAGCCGATGAAAATTCCTGTTCTCTCGGCGTGGGCATTCTCGCTTTCATCAGTTCCTTTTTCTGTGTACCATGCGGCCACGCTTGCTGCAATTGATGTAAACCCAAGACCGGCAGCGATATATCCTAATTTATCCAGCATAATTTAAGTAATTGTTTTTAAATGTTTTGATTAATGTTATTTATATTAACGCTGCGATATTCATAACCGTTCACAGTAGATTTAAGTAATTAACAAATATATCCTTATGATGAGCAGTCTGATAGAATCAGGAATTACGATTGATGTGAACCGGAAAAAAATAAAAAATATGTATCTGAGGGTATATCTTTCAGAAGGGCGTGTAGTGTTGTCGTGTCCATGGCATGTTTCGGAAGGAAAAATCCGAACTTTTATCAGGGAGCGAATTCAGTGGGTCAAAAAGCATCTCGAAAAACGAAAGAATCAGGTACAGAAAGAAGAACTGAGATATGTTACCGGTGATGAGCTCCGGGTGTGGGGCCTCAGCAGGAGCTTAATGGTTTATGAAACATCAAAAACTCAACGGATTATATCCGTTTCAGAAGAAGAAATCATGATGTTTGTAAAAGGGAAAAGCACACCTGAAAAACGAAAACAAATCATGGAAGATTGGTACAGAAGCCAATTAAAAGAAATGATCCGGGTTTTTATATCAAAATGGGAACCGCTGATGGGTGTTAAAGTACGTGAATTCGGCGTAAAGAAAATGAAAACCCGCTGGGGTACATGTAACATCCGTGACAGGAGAATTTGGCTGAACCTTGAACTTGCAAAGCTTGATGTAAATTGCCTTGAGTGTGTTGTAGTTCATGAAATGGTACATCTGCTGGAAAGGCATCATTCAGATCGTTTTTACAGGTTGATGGATCAATTTTTGCCTGACTGGACAGAAAGAGAAAGGCTTCTCTGTTTTACAGGATTCCAATCCTGTTGATATGCCGATGGATATATTGGCAACGGTTCAGGATTTAAACACCCTGCACGTTGCGTACAGGGTATTAAAGATATTTTTTATTTCAGATAAAGAGTTCCTGTTTCAGGTCAGGGATCGGTTGCCATTTGAGTATAGAGTTTAACGACAAAGTCGAACTTAACATTATCTTCATTGCCCGCACGGCTGATTGTTCCTGAAACCGTAAAATCGACAACCGGAGCCGGTTTTTGTTGATAATAATTCAAAAGTGTTTGAATAGCACCGGGTACAACAGTAATTCCGGGAAGTTCACCACTGAAAATTGAACGTTCCTTTGCAAAGTCTTCAAATGTTATATTGCTGAAATTTACTAATGGTTCACTTTGGGATGCACCTGCCGGCCGAACCCTTAATTGACCGGAAATGGACGTTTGTGGTGAGCTGTCATAAATATTTTTTACAAACATGGTGATATTGTAAAAAGTAACATCTTCCACATCTCCGTCTATGTCATTAATAACACTCTGCAAATTTAACCGCTCTGTTTCGGAATAAGTAACATCACGGGAGTCGATGGCATACTCAAATGCTGATACGGAATCTATAATTAACAGATTGTCTCTGAGCATATCATCACAGCCAATTGCAGAGATCAACCATAACGGAATAAGTATCAAAAAAGTAATTTGCGATTTCATAGCAGGAAAATTATTGGTTAAAATTTCTTACACGATTTATAAACCCTAAATACCGAAACCAATTGTTGCACTCGCAGCAATCACTTTTCCGACATTTATATCTGTTCTTAAATGCACAAATTTCAGATTCAGGTTAAGCCCAAGATATGCCCTGGCAAAATTCTCGCTGGTAAAACTGATATCTATTTCTGAATCTTCTTCTTCAGCGGCACCTGAAAATGTGTAATTCAGGTTCATATTTACATGTTCGTACTGTGCACCACCGTAAATTGTCAGGACTCCAAATTCCTTACTAGCCATACCATTTACCGCAAACGAACTGGTATTCATGATTTCACCGATTTTAAAACTCTGGTAAAAGAGTCCAGCGGCAAGATCGACCGGCAAATCATTGAAGTATTGGTTGAGGCCATGTCTTAATCCCAAACCAATCATGTTGATATCCGGCACATCGGAATCTGTTGAGAGTGCGAAGAAACGAAAGACGAGCTGCGTATTATAAAAATTTCCGATTGTGATTTGTGGAACAGCCAACGGGAAATAATCCATATTGAGCTGACCATTCTGGAACTTATACGATAATCCTTCAGGTCCCTGGACAGTTGCACCCTGGTCTCCGAATATGGTTGCTGAACTTACCCTTTGCTGAGGATATGGAGCCGGCGGCAGTGCATTAAACGTCTCCTGTGATTCACCAATCAGGGAAGCCATTCCTACGGCATCGATCCGGATTGTAAATCCATCTTCTATTTTTGCAGAACCCGAAAAACCTGAGTTCAGGTTTGCTCCAAAACCATTTAAAAATGGCTGTAAGTACCCGGTAACGTTACCTTCTGACATTTGTTTGATGGCATCCTCAACCTGGTTTTGCGCGTGTACAGAAGAAAAGCAGATCATTACAATGGCAAGAATTAGAGAAGAAGCCTTTCGTAGAATAGTTTTTTCCATAATTTTTAGGTTAGATTTAAGATTAATCTATCTTTAATAGATAATTATATCTCATTATCCAATTTAGATTTTTTCATACTCATTGTACAGAAGTAATCTGTTAAAGTGCCTTATTTAATCATTATTTTTTAAGGGAATAAATATGAAGCCGGATGAACCTGATAAAGCAGTATAGTTATTTGAAGGATGATTTTATAATTGCCTCCGGAGAATTCATGCTTAATATTGTGATGGTATCATCTTGTTCTGCCAGGGCACTGAACCGGGTATCAGACAGCTTACCTGAAACAGCAGTGAAGTATGGTTTGTCTTTTTAACATGCCCGGAAATGATTGAAATTTGTTTGGGACAAAAAAAGATTGACTTGTAGTGAAATAAACCGGAAAATCAGATTCATATTTTTAAACTATTAAATCATTCTGAAGGCTGATGAAACACATTCGTATTTATTTAATTGGTATTTCATTCTCATTGTTATTGATCAGCCCTATTTATTCTCAAAACGTAACTACATCGGGTAAATCAGCTGAACAAATTATGCAGGAATATGAGCAATGGTCTGCCACCAGGGATGACTGGGCTAACCTGAACCGTTACAGAGATGCCAACAAGGCAGCAGGCCTGCCCAAAGAAGGTGAGAGGAGAGTGGTATTTATGGGGAATTCCATTACCGAGGGCTGGAGTAACCATTACCCGGAGTTTTTCGAGGGGAAGCCCTACATGAATCGTGGAATCAGTGGTCAAACAACACCACAAATGCTGGTACGGTTTCGCAGTGACGTAATTGAGCTGAAACCCGAAGTTGTGGTGATCCTTGCCGGCACAAATGATATTGCCGGGAATACCGGCCCGTCAACAATCAATATGATTACAGATAACCTCTTCTCAATGGCAGAGCTGGCCAGTGTACATGGTATCCGGGTAATTCTCTCTTCGGTTCTTCCGGTATATGATTATCCATGGCGTCCCGGGCTTGAACCGTCCCGGAAAATTGTTGAACTAAATAATCGTATTCGTTACTACGCAGCAATGAATGGACATTATTACCTGGATTATTTTTCCGAAACGGCCAACAACCGGAATGGAATGAAAGAAAACCTTGCATATGATGGGGTTCACCCAAATCGGGAAGGATATATTCTGATGTCGCGTATGGCGGAGGAAGCAATCCGGTATGTCTTGGAGGATTAAAGTTCGTAATGGAGCCGAGTGTTTTCCTATGGATGATTCGAAAAAAAATCTTACCGTTTTGTAGCCACTAAGGCTCGAAGACTCAAAGCAGCACAAAGGTTTTTGGTGTCACCTTCTTCATGGTGTTGTCAGGTTATTGGGGCTAAATTAGGGGCCTATCAAACTGAGTAGTTTTTGAATGCGTGGCTATTTTTTGAGTTTACTTAATACCTCGGGTGATTGAATTCGCCGGTGGATGGTTTCATCGTCGGGAATGCGGGGTTTGTCGCGGTATCGGTCTACAATACAGATAAAGCCCAGCGGTTCATTCGTATCGGCAAGAAATTGGTGTATGGTATCAGGCGAAATAAAAACAGTATCGTATAACCCGAGTGGGTGAACCTCATTTTCAAGAAGAAGTGTACCACCGCCCCGAATAACGATTACACTGTGCGGATGCCGGTGCATTTCGAGTGAAGAATAACCGCCGGGGGCAATCTCAAAATAGCGCGTCTGGAAATTAAGTTCGGAAATATCATCACCTAAAAGCGTGAACCGGTGAATATCTTTAAAATTCTGGGTGTCTGTTTTGTACTCTTTTTTTTCGACTCCTGTCCAGCTGTATCCGTCTGCTTTTAAAACTTTTGATTTCTTATTCATCTGGTCCGAGCATTTGTTGAAAAGTTGCAGTAGCCTGTTCAATACCTGTGTCTTGTTTGTAGAGGCTGCCTCCTACCAGGAAAATAGTTTCTTTCCCATATTCTTTGATCCAATCAGGTATGGAAACCAGGTCTATACCGCCAGCCGGCACCGGAAAAGAGGGCTTAAAAATACAAAAATCTTTTCTGATCTGTTGGTTCAATGCCTGGCAGGTTTCTTTTGAAAAAGTAAAACGCCCCCCTGCATTTGGATAGATGATAGCATCCGCACCAAAAGCTCTCCAGAGTTTACCATAATAGAGCTCCATAGAGAAGCCGGTACTTTTCGGGATAACGTAAGGCCCGGAAAAAGCAGGATGTGCCATTACCGGCACCTGTGCTGTTTTTGCGATTTCGTGCATTGCTTCAATTCCGGTAAGTTGAGGTGAAATCAATACACCCTCAGCACCGAGATCAACAGCAAGCTGGAACCGTGAAAAAAGCCTGGCAGGTGAGGTGGTGATATTCGGAAAGTAGCATGTACGCTTGCCAGAATGCTGTTCCCCGTCCCTGATAGCTTTCAGGCAGTTTGAAACTCTTTCAGTAAAAGCGGCTGTTGACTGATCAGCCAGGCCGTGGTCATCTTTAATGATATCTATTCCTCCACGGGCAAATTGGCCGGCCCTGCCGGCCAGCTCAACAGCCGATAATCCTACAGGCTTGAGAGCGGTACAGCTTAATGGCCGTGTGTGAACATTGAGCAGTTTTCTGATTCCCTGTATCCCGAATGCAGGACCGCTGAGCAGTTCAGCAAAATATTGATCATGTACGTCCAGCAGCTTGATGCCATCAAGAAGGGAAATATTTCCGTACAGGACATTTAAAAACTGTGTAGGATCGCCATCAATTATGGAAACAGGGTAGTGGATTACAGCCTTCCAAAGATTCTCATCTATCGGATCAACCTTTTCAATGGTTGGCAGTGATGCTGATGCTGAAGCGGGAACCGTTCCGGCCGGCATTTCGACCGACTGTTCAATGCTTATATTTTCTGCAATTTGTTCTGCCTGGCTGCGGCTATCTGCGGCCAATTGATAGACAATCGTTACATGAGTAGCATTTCCCATCCGAAAATACTATATAATGATGGTCTCAGAGCGCTTGGGTCCAGTGGAAACGATCGTAAACGGAACTCCTGTATACTCTTCAATAAACCGGATATATTCACGCGCTTTTTCGGGGAGATCCTCAAACCTGGAAATATTTCTGGTAGACTGGTTCCATCCATCAAATGTTTTATAAACCGGTTTAACCTCACTTACTTTTTCTGTATCTAACGGAAACACATTGGTTATGCTTCCATTGAGTTCATAGTGGGTGCATACACTGATTGTATCGAAATCATCCAGCACGTCAAGTTTTGTGAGGCTCAATTCATTCATTCCATTCAGTCGAATGGCATATCTCAAGGCAACCAAATCAAGCCAGCCGCATCTTCTTGGCCGGCCTGTGGTAGCACCGAATTCGTGACCGTTTTTCCTGAGCTTCTCGCCAGTATCGTCATTCAATTCGGTGGGGAAGGGGCCGTTTCCTACGCGAGTGCAATATGCTTTTGTAATTCCCATGGAATGGGTGATGGCAGTTGGCGGAATGCCGCTGCCGGTACATGCTCCTCCTGCAGTTGGAGAAGAAGAAGTAACAAAGGGATAAGTTCCGTGATCAACATCAAGCAAACTGCCCTGTGCACCTTCAAGAAGAATAGACTCGCCATTTTCAAGTGCATGATGCAGAATTTCAGTAGAATTACAGATATAGGGTTTTACTACCCCGATTGCCGGGGCGAGTTCCGCCATCATTTTATCGGCGTCAAGTTCCGGTTCATCATACACATTTTTTAGTGCGAGATTGATATCAGCCAGGTTTTTTTTGATACTTTTTTCAAGTTTGGCTTCATCAGTAAGATCATTCATCCGGATGCCGATTCTGGATAATTTACTTACATATGCCGGGCCAATTCCTCGTCCGGTTGTGCCGATGGCATCGGATCCCCGTTTTTTTTCCTTAACATTGTCAAGAACTTTATGATAGGGAAGAATCAGGTGTGCAGAACTGCTGATAAACAGCCGTTTCTCAAGATTAACACCAAGAGCTTCCACTTCTTTAATTTCATCAACCAATGCGATAGGATCTATCACCACACCATTACCGATGATGCACTTCGAGTCGCCATTAAACATTCCTGATGGAATAAGGTGAAGTACAATGGTGGTGTCATCAAATTTAAGCGTGTGCCCGGCATTTGCTCCACCCTGGTACCGGACTACGTAATCCGCTTCGGAACTCAGCAGGTCTACTATTTTTCCCTTCCCTTCATCGCCCCACTGGGCGCCAATAACAATTCTTACAGCCATATGATTTCAAAAAAAAGGAGGTGTAAGTAACACCTCCATATAGTTAGTTATAAATCCCGAAATTATCAAATAATCGGGACTTCTTTATTGAATGATCCAAAAGATTATTACGAGTCTTTGAAAGATTCGATAGCCTCATCTGTGGATTTGAAATGCTTAAAAACCGTTATGAGTTTAGTGATAATCAACAGGCTTTCAATTTTATCGGTGGCGTTGGCAATTCTCAGGTCACCGCCGGCTTTCCTCATCGTGGTTAGAGCGCCAATCAGCATACCCAAACCTGATGAGTTCATAAACTTCACCTTGCTAAGATCTACCACAATATTGGTTTTTTTGCTCTCGATCAGTTCATGAAGTTTTTCATTCAGGCTGACGGCATCAGGCCCGCCCATAACATTACCTTTAAATTCGATAATGACACAATTATAACGCTCAGATACATTAAAACTCATAAAATCCCCTTTTCGGTTTTTTTTAATTTATGATTTTGCTTTGGCAATAGCACGTTTTTGCAGCTCAACAACAAGTGCGCTTGCTACAAAAAGTGAACTATAAGTACCTAAAATTACACCGATTACAAGAGCAAAGGCAAATCCTTTAAGCACCTCACCGCCAAAGATAAACAGCACGCTCACCACAAACAAGGTCGTAACTGAAGTTACTACTGTTCGGCTTAACGTATCATTCAGGCTTTTGTTAATCATATCTGTGAAATCCATTGTTTTATAGATAATTGAATTTTCACGGATTCGGTCAAAAACTACCACTGTATCGTTCAGAGAGTATCCAACAATGGTAAGGAATGCCGCAATTAGTGCCTGGTTGATACTTACATCAAATGGAGCAAATTCACCCATAATGGTAAATACACCGAGAACGATGAGAACATCGTGTGCGAGTGCAGCGATGGCACCGGCCGAAAACCACCATCCCTTGAAACGGATGAAGATGTAAATAAATACAACGGCCAGGGCAAAGATGATGGAATAGAGCGCACCGCGCCTGAGATCTTCAGCAAAACGGGGACCAACAAGGTCTGTTTTTTGAACGGTTACTTCATTGCCCGGGTACATCACGGCAAAGTTGGAAAGTATCAGATCACGGGTTTGAGTAACATCTTCTTCAGTGTCGATCCTAAGAAGAATTTCACGGTCGGACCCGAATAGTTTTATTTCGGGTACTGACCCGAGCGGTTCTGCTAGTTCAGAACGCATTTCCACTACATTCACGGGCTCCTGAAACTCAAAAACAAATTCCTGTCCTCCGCGAAAATCTATGCCATAATTCAGGCCCATCGTTAGTATCGCTACAATCGATACAACAATAAGTGTACCGGAGAAAAAGTAGGCAATATTATGCGCCTTAATAAAATCGAAATTTGGTGATTCAAACCATCTCATATTGTTATCCTCTTATTAAAATCTTTAATGTTTAGCCGAAACTTACAACTGCGGTTTTTTCACGTGTGAGGTAATCAACAATTACCCGTGTAATCACAATTGCACTGAAGAGTGATGCAACGATACCTGCCATCAGAGTAACAGCAAAGCCCTTGATTGGCCCTACACCGAAACTGTAAAGAATAACAGCCACAAAGAAGGTGGTTACGTTTGCGTCAATAATGGCGCTCATCGCATTGGCATAACCGTTGTCGATAGCTGCCCGCAGGGTTTTTCCTCCCCGCATCTCTTCACGAATACGGTCAAATATCAGTACGTTCGCATCCACCGCCATACCAATTGTTAATACGATTCCAGCTATGCCTGGCAGGGTTAATGTTGCCTGAAATCCCGCCAGAATACCGAGGATAAAAATAATATTGAGCAGTAGTGCCAGGTCGGCTATGCCTCCACCGGTCCTGTAATAAACAATCATAAAAATTGCCACTACACCCAGCCCGAACATTACGGAATACAGGCCTGCACGTATGGATGCTTCAC
Organism: Balneolaceae bacterium; assembly: GCA_007694095.1. Classification (GTDB taxonomy): domain Bacteria; phylum Bacteroidota; class Rhodothermia; order Balneolales; family Balneolaceae; genus Rhodohalobacter. The sequence goes on from RECI01000179.1 coordinate 8,780, forward strand.
CGAGGGATGCCCCCACGGTTCTTTCTTCAATAATTTCAAGCGGTGCGGGAAGAGCACCCGACATCAAAATATTCACAAGATCTTCGGCTGCGCGAAGTCCGCCCATTCCGGAAATGGATGAGCGCCCGTTGTTGATTTGTGATCTCACAGTAGGATATGAGTAAACAAGGCCATCCAGTACAATGGCAACCGGCCTGCCGATATTGGCGCCTGTAATCCGCGCCCATCGCCGTGCTCCTTCAGAATCCATAGTCATGGAAACCTCTGGTGCATTCGTGTTTGGGTCAAATGCCACACGTGCTTCGGAGATAACATCACCTGTGAGTTCCACCTGGCTGCGGACAGCGATCATCTCGTAGAGATCGATTCCGTTGTCCTGTGCAAACGGTGCTGCTCCCCATAAGACGGTCATGTTTCTTGGGATCAAATTACGGATTTCTTCCCGTTCCAGGATCCGGTTAACGGCTGCACTGTCGCGGCCCGCTGCATATCCGAATGAATATTGATTTGTACCGCGCAGATCAAAAATTTCAAGAAGATTCTGGATGGGCTCTTCTTCGTCTTCGTCAGGTTCATACTGGCTGAAGAAATTGGCAATTGCCTGTTTTGCAGCATTGATTTCTTCAGTTTCAGGCGTTAAACGAAACTCAAGCCGTGCGGTACCGCGCAACAGATCACGTACCCTTTCCTCATCATCAACTCCGGGCAGCTCCACAACAATCCGGTTGCTTCCCTGTTGAAGGATAGATGGTTCGGTTACACCGAAACGGTCAACCCGGGAGCGAATAATTTCAATAGCACGCTCAACAGCAGCGTTTTGCTGCCTTCGAAGAAAACTTGCTATCTCTGAATTTGTTGACCGGCGTGTAATATTTTCGGCATCTGAGCGGTAATAGCGGCTCAGCATGGCATCAGGGTCGCGGCTCTCAAATTCATTGACAAATTCATCAATAAAATCGGTGCGTTGATCAAATGCCCTGTCCCTAGCAACACGAATTACATCTTCCAGGAATTCATCAGCGAAATCCCCTGCTATTTCAAGGATTAGCTGAGGGGTTCCCACTTCAAGGGTTACGTACATGCCTCCCTGCAGATCAAGGCCGAGAGAAAGCGAATTTTCCCGGATTCTCTGCAATTTAGCCATATTCTCTGTTTCGTACTGAATGCGTTCGGCCTCTGTCATACTTGCCATATGCCTCTGTTCCAGGTTCCATTGAACGGTAGGAAACAGATAATAGATTGTTAATCCCAAAAACAGGACGATGCAACCTATTTTAAATCCGTTATTTTGTTTTTTCATTGTTTCAAAGATTGAGAATTAAAAATGTTTGTTAGCGGGGGAATACGGCAGTAAGCGTATTCCGGGAAGGATGGATGAGAAGGCAAAAGTGAAAAGTGAAAAGTGAAAAGGTCTAAATTCAGTGATCCTGATTTTTAAACAGGAACCCGACAGTTGATTAAAATTTGAGATTCTGAATTGAATTCAGAATCACTTCCACTTTTCACTTTTCCCTTTTCACTTTTGCCTATTCACACTAAGGGGCGTTGATACTGGTTCCACCGGCCAAGGGAATGAGATAAATTGACCGTACAAACAGATTTTTGGCTAGTGAAACAGGTGAATTATTTCTGTGATAATCACCTGTATTTTGGGCTAAAACTGCACTTGATATGCCGTTAGCTGAAATCCACTTATAAACCGGCTGTATAATTTCCGGAATAATGGCATTGGTTGCAGTTTTATGATTTTGATAAACATTCCACTGCCCAATCAGCCAGGTTGTTACCCTTTGGGGTTGATCTTCATCGTCAGTGAAAGCAAAGTGAATCCGGAATCCGTCTTTATGGGTTGCTACAAGTTCGGAAGCCTGCTGCACAAGTGACCAGAAATCGCGTGATTGTTCCGGTAATTCACGAATAGTGTTGCGAAGTTTTATTTCAGTTTCGCTGCCGGAAGTCACAACATTATGATTCAGCCATTGCGTGAAGGCGTTTTTCTGAGCTTGGCTTGAAAACGGCAGTATAAGATGCGCAAGGAAACCGGCCATCAAAACCGATATCACAATGGACCTGAAAATGTATGACATATTTGTATTCATAAGAGAACTAAAAATAGGCAGAATGCTGCGTGCAGACAACTGCTATTTCCATGTGATGAGGTAAGTTTTTACATGTGCCGACTCGTGTCTGATTGTTTCTTCATTGAAGACAACGGAATACATATAAAAAGCTTATACAGCGATTGAGATGCTTAATGAAATTAAATATGAGACAACGAGTGGCTTTGGATTCTTTCAAACTCCATTTTCAAATAGCGCCCTGTATCACTTTGACCATTTTCTGTGATTTGTTCCGGGGTGCCTTGCGCTACAAGTTCCCCCCCTTCGTCTCCGCCTTCCGGTCCGAGATCGATAATCCAGTCAGTCGCTTTGATCAGGTCAATATTATGCTCAATTACAATGACCGTATTCCCTTTTTCTACCAGTTTCTGAATTACGTTTACGAGCATCCTCACATCCTGGAAATGGAGGCCTGTTGTAGGTTCATCCATAATATATATGGTGTCGCCTGTGCCGATTTTTGACAGCTCACGCGAGAGTTTGATCCGCTGTGCTTCACCACCGCTAAGCGTGGTGCTGGATTGGCCCAATGTGAGATAACCAAGGCCTACAGAGTTCAGGGTTTTCAGTTTTCGCTTTATTGATGGAACGGAAACAAAAAAATCTGCTGCATCACTGATTGGCATTTTAAGCACTTCAGAGATATTTTTCCCTTTATAATGAATTTCGAGGGTTTCGCGATTGTACCGTTTTCCATTACAGGTTTCGCAGTTCACATAGACATCCGGCAAAAAATTCATCTCAATTTTACGAATCCCATCGCCCTGGCACGTTTCACACCGCCCGCCTTTAACGTTGAAAGAAAAACGCCCCTGATCGTATCCCCGTATTTTCGATTCCGGCAGTTCGGCAAATAACGAACGTATATGGTCAAAAACTTTTGTATAAGTGCCGGGATTTGAACGCGGAGTTCGACCGATTGGGCTTTGGTCAATGGAAATCACTTTATCCACATTACTGATGCCTTCCACAGTTTTGTAGGGCAGGGGTACGGATTTTGAGTTGTAAAACTCGTTCGAGAGGATTGGTACCAGTGTTTGATTTATCAGCGAACTTTTCCCGCTGCCACTTACACCTGTTACACAAATGAATTTCCCGAGAGGGATCTCGACATCAATATTTTTGAGATTGTTCCCCGTTGCATTCCGGATGATAATCGATTTACCGGTTCCTTCCCTTCGTTTTTCAGGGTATGGAATGGTTTCTTCATCGTGCAAAAATTTCATTGTTAATGAGCCGGGGTCAAGTTCATTCGGTGTTCCTTTGGTAACCACATACCCACCTTCGGTACCGGCGCCCGGACCGAGATCCACTACATAATCGGCGTGTTCTATAGTTTCACGGTCGTGTTCAACTACGATCACGGTATTTCCAAGATCACGCAGTGTTTCGAGTGACTTAATCAGCCTGATATTATCACGTTGGTGAAGACCAATACTGGGTTCATCAAGGATGTAGAGAACACCCACAAGCTGGGTCCCGATCTGTGTGGCAAGACGTATGCGCTGCGCCTCACCGCCACTCAGGGTTTGTGCCTCACGGTTAAGGGAGAGGTAGCTCAGGCCTACATTAAGCAGAAAATCGAGACGGTCGATAATCTCTTTTAAAACCTGTTGACCAATTTTCCTTTGGCGTTCTGTTAGTTTCAGTGTCCCAATAGTCTTGCGCAGGCTTTTGATATCCTGCTCCACCAAGTCCTGGATTGTATACGTATCAATTTTATAGGATAGGGCTTCTTTGTTTAGCCGTCCGCCATTACATACCGGACAGGTAATCTTCGACAGATAAGCCCTGGCTTTATCCCGCTGCTTGTTTGAGTTGCTTTCCTGGTACTGATCACGGATGATCGACTTAAGGCCGGTGAACCGGTGCTTATAAGTGACGCTGTTGTTTTTAAAATCGTAGCTTACGTTAAATTTTTTGTCTCCTCCGCCTTCAAAAAGGAGGTCGAGAGTTACCTGATCCATATTGCTTACAGGCGTGTCGAAATCATACCCCACACTTTCCAATACAGCCTTAAGTTGTTTAAAGACAAAGATATCCCTCGGTTCACCTAAAAAGCGTATAGCCCCTTCGTTAATTGTTTGCTCAGGGTTTTGAATTACTAGCTCACGGCTCACATCATAACTGTAGCCCAGTCCGTTACAGGCTTTACATGCTCCATAGGGCGAATTGAATGAAAAAAGGTTCGGCGCAGGATCTTCATAAGCCAGACCGCTATCGGGGTCGTACAGGTTTTTTGAGAATACCTTATCGATAATTTCTCCATCTTCCTGGATGCCCAGAACCAGGTTGCCATCTGCCATTTCAAGTGCAAGATGAACGCTTTCTGAAATCCGTTTTTCACTTTTCGGCGAAATCACAAACCTGTCAATCACCACTTCGATATTATGGGTTTTGTAGCGGTCGAGTTTTATTTCTCCTTCAAGATCAATCAATTCGCCATCCACCCGTGCCTTGATATAGCCCTGTTTTTGCATCTGTTCAAAAAGTTCACGGTAGTGTCCTTTTCGCCCGCGAACTACTGGGGCAAGACAATATGCTTTGGTACCCTCCGGAAGCTCCATAATCGCAGCCACGATCTGGTCGGAGGTCTGTTTTTCCATTTTGTTGCCCGTAATATAGGAATAGGGAACTCCAATCCTTGCATATAAAAGCCTAAGAAAATCATAAACTTCCGTTACTGTACCCACTGTAGAGCGCGGATTCCGGTTGGTAGTTTTCTGGTCGATAGAAATTACGGGTGAGAGCCCATCAATAAAGTCAACATCGGGGCGCTCCATCATGCCCAGGAACTGGCGGGCGTAGGCAGAAAGCGACTCAAGAAAGCGGCGCTGGCCTTCGGCATATATGGTATCAAAGGCGAGGGATGATTTGCCTGAACCGGACAATCCGGTAAAAACTATGAGTTTTTCCCTCGGGATATTGATGTCAATATTTTTGAGATTGTGTTCGCGTGCTCCGCGGATGACAATATTTTCCTGCAATGGATCGAATAACTTGGATTAAACCTACAAAAATACAAAACCTTTCGGGGAACATCACGTTCCGAAGTTATAAATATTTTTACAATCCAAATGGGCAAAAGCATGTGTTAATTTTGCAAAATTCCTTTCCATGATTATATTAATAACATTTAATTGATAAAAACCGAAACTTCAAAACAGGAACTTAATGTTATCAAAATTCAAAACTCTTCTTTCAGTTTTAGTTGTGGCTGCCCTATGTAGTACAGGTGCGGTACTCCACCACGGCTGGGCAAATTATGACCAGGATACCGTTCTTGATTATGAGGGGATTATCCTGAGCAATGATATCGGAAACCCTCATACTTACATCGATTTAAAAGTCATTAACCCCGAGGATGCTGAAATTGATGAATGGGAGGTTGTATTGGCTCCGTTAACCCGCATGCGAAACCGTGGAATGACAGACAACGCCATGCTTGCTGTTGGCGATACGGTTAGGGTAGTGGGATATCCTCACCGTACCATCGAAAATGAAATGCGTGCCGAGCGTATTTTTATCGGAGAATTGAGGATAGAGTTGCGTTAATGCAGGTAATTCTCCAGGGAAGCTCAATATTAACCTGGCTGGAAAGCAGCAGTGCCGCCTTGTTTATCCGGCAGTCTGTTTGGCTCTACCCGATAGTCGAAATTGTCCATATTACGGGATTTGCCGTATTGGTTGGTGCTGCTGTTATGTTCGATGTGCGACTTCTCGGTTTTTCAAAAAAGCTGCCGGTCAACGAATGCGTCAGGTACCTGGCATTTTGGGCCCGGCTCAGTTTTTTGGCAGTTTTGCCTTCCGGTTTTATCTTATTTATGGTAGATGCAACAGGCATGGCATCGAATCCTGCATTCCAGCTAAAGCTTGTGCTGATTGGAGCCGCAATCTTGAATGCAATGATTTTTCACCGGTTTACTCTAAAGTCTGTTTACCAATGGAATGTGAACCAGCCTGCACCGGCGGCAGCTAAAATGGCCGGAACGATATCAATTTTACTTTGGCTTGCCGTGATTTCATGCGGCAGGCTTATTGCATATATCTGAAATTTTAACCCAATAATAAATGGATCATGGAAAAATCTGAAAACACCTCTGGCCGGTTACCGGTAATTATTGTATTGGTATTAGCATTTTATGCTCTGTTTACCCTGGTTTCCTGCCAGGATACACCTCCGCAACTGATAGCAGGTGAAACACCCGGTGTTTATGCATTTACAGATGTGAACGTAGTGCCAATGAATCAGGAAGTTATTCTCGAAAATCAAACCGTTGTGGTGCAGAATGGGAGGATAACCGCAATAGGTCCGGTGGCAGAAGTGGAGGTTCCGGCCGGTGCGAGTCAAATTGATGGTACTGGTAAATACCTGATGCCCGGTCTTGCAGAAATGCACGGTCATATACCGGGTCCGAATAATCCTCAATACGCAAAAGATGTTCTCTTTCTGTACATTTCGAATGGGGTAACAACCGTGAGAAACATGGCGGGCCACCCCTATCACCTCGAGCTCCGGGAGCGTGTGAATAACAACGAAATAGCAGGCCCGACAATTTTTGCGGCAAGCCCCTGGTTAAGCCCGAATAACATATCCGAACCTGCCGATGCCGAAGCAGTGGTGCGGGGTTATCAAGAGGCTGGATTCGACCTGATGAAAATGGGAAGCTTATCGCTTGAATCATACAGGGCAATGGCGGAGACAGCACACGAAATTGGACTCCCTTTTGCCGGTCACATTCCGCAGGAAGTGATGCTGGTTAATGCATTGCAATACAGGCAGGCGTCTATAGACCACCTCGACCGGTATGTGGAGTTTCTTGCAGAAAATCATCCTGAATATCCCAATCGAACACTCGGTTTCTTTGGAAGCGGAGTGGTAGATTTGGTTGATGAAAGCCGAATCGCAGAAGCTGTAGAGCTGACGATTGAAGCCGGAACATGGAATGTTCCCACATTGAGCCTGGTGGAGCACCTTGAATCACCTGTGCCTGCTGAAGAAATGGCACAATGGCCCGAAATGAAATACATGCCTGCAAATGTTGTTGAGGGGTGGGTGGAATCGAAGCATAATTTCCAGGCACGGGATGATTTTCAGCCCGATGCCGCCCGGCGGTTGGTCGAACTTAGACAAAAACTTACAAAAGAGCTGCACGACAGAGGTGCTCCCATTGTTCTTGGTTCGGATGCCCCACAGTTTTTTAATGTTCCGGGGTTTTCCATTCACCACGAATTGGAAATGATGGTTACAGCCGGGTTAACACCCTACCAGGTTCTTGTGACCGGCACACGCAACGCCGGTATCTATTTTGATATGGAGGATGAATTTGGCACTGTTGAGGAAGGACGCCACGCGGATCTTATTTTACTGAATTCGAATCCGCTCGAAAATATCGAACATGTGCGTGACCAGGAAGGGGTGATGGTTCACGGAGTATGGTGGCCAGGCGAAATTATAAGGGAGAGGCTAGAAGAAATTGCTGCCCGGTAATATATAATCAGCATCCAGATCGCACACCGCACATCAAAGATCGTAGATCGTACATCAACCCCGCAAGATGTGCGATCTACGATGTGCGTTCTGTGATATGCGATATGGGGTGCCAGCATCCAGCATCCAGCATCCCGTAACCCAAATCCCACAACGCTGTTCCCATTGGGATCCCTGTGGGGCAGATCCAGTAGGTGCTGACAGGTTGTTTATCCAGGAACCCATACAAATCAACTCAGCCGGAACGTTATATAGTGGTACATAACCTATCGCCGGAATGAGTGGTGAAGGTTATGTCCCATTTTTTCATCGAATTTATAAAAATGATGTGTATATTTCAGGTCTTTTTATAACCCAATCACGATGCAGTAAAAACATATGAGTATAAGTGCCAAACGGGCAAACCGAATCGAAGTACCTGATTTTATGGAAGGTGAGGGGTGGCATCCGCTATCCTGGAATTCAATGGAAATTGCCCAGCTCCCCTATTATCCCGATGATGAAGAACTTGAAAAAGCGTATCGCGAACTAAAATCCCTGCCGCCTCTGATCACATCCTGGGAGATTGAAGCATTAAAGGAGAAACTTGCGCTAGTGAGTGAGGGCAAGTCTTTTATGATGCAGGGCGGTGATTGTGCTGAAACTTTTGATGCATGTACTTCACCAAAACTGGTGAATCTTCTGAAGGTGATGCTACAGATGAGTTTCATTCTTATTCATGAGATGGGCATTCCGGTAATCCGTGTTGGAAGAATAGCCGGACAGTATGCTAAGCCCCGCTCAAGTGATTATGAGGAGGTCGACGGACAAAAAATGCTCAATTACCGTGGTGACCTGATCAACAGTTATCATCCAAACGTAGAAGCCAGGCTCCCCGACCCAAAAAGACTGGTAGAAGCCCATCATAAAGCGGCTTTATCACTGAATTTTCTCAGGGCGCTTACCGATGAAGGTTTTGCAGATTTACAACATCCCGAACAGTGGGAACTGGATTTCATGCAAAATAATGAGTTTTATAAAGAATATGAGCAGATGGTAAGCTCCATCAACAAAGCGATATCCTTTATGGATACCATTACGCCAAACAGGCTCAATACCACACACAAGGTGGATATTTATACATCTCATGAAGCATTAAACCTTTTCTACGATTCTGCCCAGACCCGCAGGGTGCCAAGAAAACAGGGCTGGTTTAACCTGAGCTCACACCTTGTATGGCTTGGCAACAGAACCCAGCAGGTTGACGGGGCGCATGTGGAATACCTGAAAGGCATCCAGAACCCGATTGGAATAAAGGTAGGTCCTCCTTTCGATATTGACAACTTGCTCAATATCCTGGATCTGATAAATCCAAGTCATGAAGCAGGGAAAATCGTACTCATTACTAGGATGGGACATAAGAATGTATCGAAATATTTACCATCGTTTATCCGGGCTGTAAAACAAAATGGGCATCCGGTTGTCTGGAGTTGTGATCCCATGCACGGGAATACCTATGCAACAGGAGCTAATGTAAAAACCCGCAACTTCAATGATATTTTGCAGGAAATCAGGGAAACTTTTTCCGTTCACCGGTCAGAAGCCAGCTATCTCGGCGGTGTTCACCTCGAACTCACCGGCGACAATGTAACCGAATGTGTAGGTGGTGCAAACGGACTCAATGAAGACGGGCTCAGCTCCAACTATGAAACATATTGTGATCCCCGCTTAAATTACGAACAGAGTCTCGAGATGGCTTTTCTTGTTGCCAAAGAGTGGAATAAAAGCTACAAATAAAAACAGAAGAACAGAAAAACAGACGAACCGAACAACAGAATAAGTGGGACACGTCATACCAGCTCTGTACTTGTTAAAGAAATTCTTCCTCCCGCCTGGTATCCCGTCAACATTGCAGAAATAATAAGACACTCTGGCGATTGTACAATGTCAAAGGGTCTGTTTGCGTTATTGAGAGTGAAAAACCTGCAGATATTCTGTTCAAAGATGACAGGAAATCAGCAGGATTTTGATTTGGCATTGCTGTTGCATCATTATAAATAAACCATCATAAATAAAAACTTAATGGAGGCAACATTATGACACTCATTAAATATTCTCAGCCAGGACGCGACATATTCGGAAAAAGATTCTCAGACATTATGGATGAATTTTTCAATGATGCAGTGGCAACCAGAAGAGATACATTCATTCCAAGTATTGATATATCCGAAACCGAAAAGCAGTTCGTTATAGATGTAGAAGTACCCGGTGTTGATAAAAAAGATATTGAACTCAACATCGAGAACAACACATTGACCATTAGCGGTGAACGAAAATTTGAAAAGAAAGAAGAAAACAAGCAATATCACAGGGTAGAATCACATTATGGTACATTCAGCAGAACGTTTAGTCTGCCGGATAATGTTAATACAGAAAGTATTAATGCTTCTTACAACAATGGAATACTATCCATTACCGTTGATAAGAGTGAACAACAAATGAAAAAGCAAATTAAAATTAAGTAAAGAGCTGTTCTACTTAGTCCCCTAAAGAGAGCAGGTTAGTTAGCGCCGGAGCTGCATTGACATGCGCCTCCGGCATTTCTTTGACAATTACATTGCGGGCAATATCATCAATTGATGCGGCAATTAATATAAAAACTGAAACCTAAAAACTACTCATGGATAAATACAAGATTGGAATTGCAGTGTTTTTTGCAGCACTATCATTCTTTATCGGAATGTTGTTTGCCACCGAAAACAACTCCGGTTCGACTCAATCAACAAGCAACGAATTGCCTGCATACAATACAGAGGCAAGGCCTGCTGATTCAATACCCATCAACAGTTTAAGGGACTTTAACAACGCTATCGTTAACATAGCGGAACAGGCAAATCCTACCGTTGTTACCATCACTACCTCCCAGACTGTGAGGGTAAGGCAGCAATCACCTTTCTCGTTCTTTTTTTTCGATGATCCGCGTTTTAACCAGGAACGCGAGTACAGGCGTGACGGACTCGGCTCAGGCGTGATTGTCTCCAATGAAGGTTACATCATCACCAATAACCATGTGATTGATAATGCCGATGAGATCCGGGTGATTTTATTCGGGGGTGAGGAAATGGATGCGGAAATTATTGGAACCGATCCGGCCAGCGATATTGCTGTTTTAAAGGTAAACAGGCAAAACCTGCCGGCTATCCCATTGGGGAATAGTGATGAAATCAGGGTTGGAGAGTTGGTATTGGCTATTGGCAGCCCCCTGAGCAGGGATTTGGCACACACTGTATCAAAAGGAATTGTCAGCGCCAGCGGACGTTCCTCTATCGGTTTAAATGCATATGAAAATTATATCCAAACTGATGCGGCTATCAATCCCGGAAACTCCGGTGGTGCCTTGATCAATTTGGATGGTGAGCTTATCGGTATCAATACAGCAATTGCAAGCCGCAGCGGCGGCAACCAGGGAATCGGATTTGCAATTCCTGTAAATATGGTGCGTGATGTAATGGAAGCACTGATTACAGATGGAAGGGTTACCCGGGGTTATCTCGGAATCGGCTGGGGCGGTGATGTTGACCGCACCATGGCCCGCGCACTCGGAATCGACCGCACCGGCGGGTTTGTTATCGGAACTGTGGAAGAGGATGGACCGGCTGCAAGAGCAGGCCTCGCGGAAGGTGATGTAGTTCTTCGATTGAATGGCCAGTATGTGAGAAGCTGGACAGATTTTCGTGTGGAGATTGGCAACAGCCGTCCCGGAGATGAAGTTACGGTTGAAGTGCTCAGAGATGGTGAACGAATGACCTTTACAATTGTACTGGAGGAACTGGATCCTGAAGAAGTTGCCTCGGCGATGTCAAACGAGGAAAAAGAGGATCTTATTGAGGCTCTTGGATTCCAGGTTGATGAGCTGACTGAGAACATCCGCAGGCAATTAAATCTTGGTTCATCGGCTCAGGGCGTGGTGGTCACTGAAATTGCGCAGGCAAGCAGGGCATATCGCCAGGGCTTGCGGCGTGGTGATGTTATATCGCAGATTTCAAATGAAGCCGTCACAAACCCGAATGAATTTTATGGAGTTATAAGATCGTTAAAACAGCAGGGTACTGATGCTGCCCTGCTAAGAGTAAACAGGCAGGGACGAAACATGTTTATAGCAATTGAGTTATAACATACATTATCCCTGTGGTTATGGTTAAGGTGAAAGCCCCTGTCATTAAAAAATGGCAGGGGTTTTTTATATCCCGGAATAAGCGATAGACTTCCGAAGTCTTTCGGAGTTGTACAAGAAACCCTTAAAGATTAAAAGGTCGAAGTTTTTTAAAAAATGAAAAGAGACTTCGTAAGTCTTTTTCGTCTATTGCTTAATGTGGGTTTATATCACTAATTCACCATGAATTTGTGTTTTTACTATTAAATCACTTGCATAATAAACTGCCAAATTCGCAAGGTACTTGGCAGTGGCATTACTTTTGCATTTATTATGATTAAACCGAAGTTGAGCAACAGGCATAGAATGACCGAACCTGTAGTTGGTTGATTATATTTGAATATAATACGCTCAGCTCATAGCGAATAGCGTATTGCAATCTAGTAACAATTTGCCGGAGGATGAGGCTGTACCCCTGTTGTCTGATAACGGTTAAAATATTACAGCACAATGGAATACAAGGATTATTATAAAACATTAGGTGTTTCGAGAGATGCTTCGCAGGAAGAGATCAGGAAGAAATACCGTAAAATGGCGGCAAAATTTCATCCGGATAAAAACCCGGGCAATAAGAGGGCCGAGGCAAAATTTAAAGAGATAGGTGAAGCCTATGAAGTACTGAAAGACCCTGAAAAAAGAAAACTGTATGACCAGGTAGGGTCAGAATGGAAAAGGTACCAACAGGCAGGCGCCAATCCGAACGATTTTAACTGGGGACAATATGCAGGGAGGGGAGGCCAGCGTGTTGACGTCAATTTTGAGGATCTGTTCGGGGGAGGTCAGCGCACTTCGGGCGGAGGCAGACCGTTTTCAAGTTTTTTCGAAACCCTGTTTGGCGGCGGCGACCCGTTTGGCGGCGCACAATACCAAACGCGACAGTACAGCAGCCAGGCCGGACATTCACCCCGAAGAAAAGGTGCCGATTCAGTTGCTGAAATTAATGTGGAACTCAGGGAAATCCTGGAAGGCGTTGAAAAACAGTTTCGGGTAAACGGAGAGAGAGTAAAAATTAAAATACCTGCCGGTATTGAAGATGGTAAACGGTTGAAATTAAAAGGTAAAGGCAATGAAGGGGTGGCAGGCGGCACAAAGGGAGACTTGTACCTTAAGATTCGTGTAAGGGAACCGGAGGGTTTTGAAAGGAGAGGCAATGATATCTATCAAAAAGTACCTTTAGATCTCTATACAGCACTGCTCGGGGGTACTCTTACTGCCGATACACTCCAGGGAAAGGTGAAATTGACCATCCCCCCCGGTACTCCAAACGGAAAAGTGTTTAGACTGGCAGGGCGGGGTTTACCGGAATTCAACAAACCCTCAATAAAAGGGGATTACTACATTAAAACCGAAATTGTACTGCCCGAGAACCTGACGAAAGAAGAATTGCAACATTTTGAAAAATTAAGAGAGATTAGAAAGTAAGCTTTTTGCAGTACAATTATAGTTTTTCACTATTTTTGGGGGGAGAATGGAAAAAGGATGTATGCTGGATGCTGGAGTAATCCTGTAGTTCTGTAGTCCATATATTGAAATCCGCGGGGCAGATGTGCAGGCGAGCCGGTATTTGAGGCTGACAGGTTATGGATCCAAGCATCCCGTATGACGAATCTTGCCCCGTAAGCCAGAACACCATACCCGTTTACATCAATATTGAACTAAAATAATAAACTGAATCATGAAGATTGCAATAATTATTTTTTCAGCGCTTTACCTCTTTAACTATTCATCACATTCTTCCAAATGGGGGCAGATCGGCCATTATGTTACCGGTGAAATTGCCGAATATCATATGACAGAAAAAGCAAGAGAACGGGTGAATGAAATTCTGGGTAACCTATCCATACCTCTTGCTACGGTTTGGATGGATGACATTCGTTCCGACCCTTCGTATGATTATACAAATACCTGGCACTGGGCAACTATTCCTGACGGGTTGACGTATGAAGAGGCTGAACAGGATGAAGGCGGTGATATTATTTGGGCATTGGAAACATTGATCTCTGAGCTGAAGCAAGGTGGTTTGAGTATTGAGGAGGAGAGAGATAAACTCAGGATGGTAATGCATATGGTAGGGGATATCCACCAGCCACTGCATTTAGGTACAGGCGAAGACAGGGGCGGGAATGATGTTCGTGTTCAATGGATGGGGCGTAGTTCGAACCTTCACCGGGTTTGGGATACCGATATTATTCAATCACTTGAAATGAGCTATACCGAACTTGCCCGCGAAATTAACCGCGCCACGCCAGAGCAGATTCGGAAATGGCAGCAATCAACAATCCGGGATTGGGCGTATGAGTCCATGAGCTACCGCGACAGGATATATGATCTGCCGGAAAATATGAGGCTGGGTTACCCATACCGGTTTTACAATGTGGATATCGTCTACAAAAGGCTGCTTCAGGCCGGAATCAGGCTGGCGGGGGTGTTAAATGAGATTTATGATCCTCAGGTGCTGAATTGTAAAGGTGATATGGAATAAAACAGTGTGGTTTAAGGCTGAATTATGCGGGTTCATGGTGCCGGATACTGAATACTGGCAACCCATATCGCACATCACAGAACGCACATCCTGTCGGGTTGATGTACGATCTGCGATCTTTGGTGTGCGATGTGCGATATATTCTCCATCTCTAAAGTATCGAACCACTATAAACTGGACAAATCAGAAATGTGATTGATTAGGGTTGAAGTTGGGTTAACATTGACACATCCAGCAGTGTTATACTTTTTTAAGTACACTTTGATGAATCTCAAAATCCTGTTCAGACCATAATACAAAGCGCACCCGTTTTACAAACTTCAATTGGCCTGATATTTCTTTTACTGTATTCATGGCAACCTGTGCAGCATCTTTTACCGGGTACCCGAAAACACCGGTTGAAATTGCAGGAAATGCAATGGAGTCAATCTGATGTTCATCAGCGATTTGTAATGCATTCAAGTAACAATTCCGCAATATCTTGTCTTCCGGTTTATCCCTGCCATAAACCGGCCCAAGGCAATGGATAATATATTTATTCGGAAAATTAGGGGCGGAAGTGATTACAGTTTCTCCCGGTTTGATCGGGGCAAATTCTCGTGTTTCTATTGTGAGCTCCGGATCACCAATTCGGTGAATGGCCCCGGCCACACCACCGCCTGTTCTTAATTGCGCATTTGCTGCGTTCACAATGGCTGTGCAATCCGGTTGCCTGGTAATATCTCCCTGTACAACTTCCAATAAAATATTATTTAAATAATTCTCCGTCATAACCTAATTAAGTTAATTATTATTTAATAAATCCAAAAAAAATTGTCTTAATGGGTGATGATACTCTCAAAAAAGAGTAGCTGGTACGAATTAATTCATGACAGTTTATCAAAATTCAAAAAATAGAAGCGCTTTTCAATTATAATTTAGTAAAAAAATATATGTTTAATTGTCAGATATTATGTAATTGTTATGGAAACGCTTTTAAGAAATATCATTAATAAAAGGGCTTTTCTGATCAAATAAAAGTGATTTTATTATAATAAATAAATCTACATATTAAGAAATTGTTAATAAACTCAAATTGAAAGGGCTTTCACATAAAAATCATGCAATTATGACATTAAATAGTATTTATTATCAAATTTTATATTGATTGTAATATTGATATCTGAATAAAAATGTTCTTAGTTTTATTGCAGCTGATAAAGTATCAGTTCAAACGTAAATCGCAATAAACATATATAATTATGAAAGCGTTAAAAGCTACAATCATTGCAATCGTGTTTTTTGGCACATTGTTAACTTCTGCAGATCTTTCTGCTTCGGTTAACATTGGAACAACTGATTCAACAGTGGTTAAGCAATCAACTGATGAAGCTAAACTCTTCGACAGATTTGAAAAGGCCCTTATTTATGGACTCTCTTCAGATGTTATCGGAGTAGTTGAATCTTCACTTTTTAATTCAGTTAATTTTAAAATTGCCCATCCGAATTTTTCTTCAGAGAAAGTTGCAGAGAAACTAGGCAGGATTGTCCTGGAGGGTGATAACCACTCACTAAGATACAGGGCGTACCTGGCATTGTCTTACTATAAGCACCCGGGGCAATTCGACTCGCCTGAGGTGCTGTTATCAATCATTGATACACGATACCAGGATGGCATTTTTTTCTATTTACAGGATAAAGTGCAAAATGATCAATTCACATCTAATCAATAAAAATCCGTATACATTGCGGGTGGTCTACATGCAGTAGCCTTGCAATGTGCTAATCTATGGAACAGCTGTAATTTTATGGCTGTAACCCACCCACCTAATCCGGTTGATTTGCATTAAGTATTTAGCGAATCAATCGGATTTTTTTTTGAGGGTTCTGCATGATTTGCGATAAACCGATGTATCGAATGACCAATTTTTCACCTATTAGTATCCACTTACCGCTCTGCAGGCCGCTGCTCATTATTCAATATTCTGTCACTCCGGTACTTTTTCCCCTGCATAACGGCATAATTCTGCCATCTTATATCTGTTTTGAATGACAATTTACGTAAGTGAACTCTTTGGCCTGTAATTCCGACAGCAGAAGTACATCGGGTATAATTTCTGCATTTCGTTTCTATAAAAGTACCAATACTCAGACAGTTCTATATAATAAGTTAAAACTGCCGGGTTAAAACGAATAAACAGAGCAGATATGAATTTCAACAAGTTTACCATAAAAGCACAGGAAGCTGTACAGAAGGCTATTGAACTTGCACAAAATATGAATCACCAGGCAGTGGAGCCTGCCCATATTCTGAAGGCGCTGTTGAGTGATTCTGAAAATGTAACCGTCAATATAGTGAAGAAACTGGGGGTTTCGGTGCCTGCGGTTTTGGAGAAACTGGAAAAGAATATCAAGACATTTCCGGTTGTTAAAGGTGCATCGGTTTCAGGGCAATATCTGTCAAACAATTCTAAAGGTGTATTTGATAAAGCCCAAAATGAGGCCGATGATCTGGGTGATGAATATATCAGCTCCGAGCACATTTTACTGGGGATTTTGCTTACTCCATCAGAAACATCAACACTTTTGAAAGACCAGGGGGTGCAAAAGGCGCAGATACTGAAGGTACTGAAGGAGGTGAGAGGTTCACAGAAAGTGGATGATCCCAATGCGGAAAGCCGTTATGAGGCATTAAAAAAGTACGCCCGCAACCTGAATGAACTGGCTGAAAAAAACAAACTCGATCCGGTTATCGGGCGAGACCAGGAAATTCGTCGAGTGATGCAGATTTTGTCGCGCCGTACCAAGAATAATCCTGTTCTGATTGGCGAACCGGGCGTGGGTAAAACTGCTATTGCCGAAGGAATGGCCCTGCGTATTGTTCGGGGTGATGTGCCGGAAGGCCTTAAAACAAAACAGATTGTAGCACTTGATATGGGCGCGCTGGTTGCAGGTACGAAATTTCGGGGAGAATTTGAAGAAAGGCTCAAAGCTGTAGTTAAAGAAGTGATCGATTCAGATGGAGAACTGATCCTGTTTATTGATGAAATTCACACTCTAGTAGGTGCCGGCGCCGCCGAAGGGTCTATGGACGCAGCCAATATCCTGAAACCATCGCTTGCGCGTGGTGAATTGCACGCGATAGGGGCTACCACACTCACCGAATACCGAAAATATATCGAAAAAGACAAGGCACTGGAAAGAAGGCTCCAGACCGTATACGTTGGTGAACCATCCGTGGAAGATACCGTTTCAATTCTCAGGGGGCTGCAGGAACGTTATGAGGTTCATCACGGTGTGAGGATTACCGATGCCGCAATTGTAGCTGCTGCCGAACTTTCGCACAGGTATATATCCGATCGTTTTCTTCCGGATAAAGCCATTGACCTGATTGATGAGGCCGCTTCCCGCCTCCGTTTACAGATTGATTCGATGCCCGAAGAACTGGACAGCATCGAGAGGCAGATTCGTCAGCTCGAAATTGAACGGGAGGCATTAAAACGTGAAAAAGATGAAGCCAAACTAAAGAGCAATGAAAAAGAACTGGCCGACCTCGAGGAAAAAAGAAAGTCGATGCGTGCCCAGTGGGATCTTGAAAAAGGGCTGATCCAAAAAACACGTGAAATGAAGCAGGCTATCGAAACTGCCAGGATGCAAGCCGATAAAGCCGAACGAGAAGGACACTATGAAAAAGTTGCCGAACTCAGGTACGGTACAATTGCGCAGCTTGAAAAAGACCTGATAAAGACCAAAACCGAGCTGGATGAAATTCAGCAGGGAAGCTCTTTATTAAAAGAACAGGTAGAAACCGAAGAGATCGCCGATATTGTATCAAAGTGGACTGGTATTCCTGTGAATAAAATGCTGTCATCCGAACGCCAGAAACTGTTAATGCTTGAGGAAGAACTACACAATCGGGTGATCGGGCAGGATCAGGCCATCCAGGCAGTTTCGGATGCTGTAAGGCGTGCCCGGGCGGGGCTGCAGGATGAAAACCGGCCAATTGGCTCCTTTATGTTCCTGGGATCAACCGGTGTAGGTAAAACAGAGCTTGCACGTTCTCTCGCCGATTTTCTCTTTAATGATGCAGATGCAATGATTCGCATTGATATGAGTGAGTATATGGAAAAACACAGTGTAAGCAGGTTGATTGGTGCGCCTCCGGGTTATGTGGGTTACGATGAAGGGGGACAGCTGACAGAGGCGGTTCGCCGCAAACCATACTCGGTGGTACTGCTTGATGAGATTGAAAAAGCACACCCCGATACATTTAATGTGCTGCTGCAGGTGTTGGATGATGGTCGCCTGACTGATAATAAAGGTGTGACTGTAGATTTTACCAATACCATTATTATCATGACAAGTAATATTGGCTCACACCTCATTTCGGAGCAAATGGAAAAAATGGCAGGCATAATGGATGATGCCATGTATAATGCACTGCAATCCAAACTTTTGGAGCAACTTCGCAAGGCCATTCGTCCAGAGTTTCTGAACCGGATTGACGACATTGTAATATTCCATCCGCTCGATCAGAACCATATCCGCTCTATTGTTGACATACAGCTTCGACGAGTAGAAGCCATGCTGTTAAGGAACAAGGTTCGGTTATCCGTTTCTGATAATGTAAAAGACTGGCTTGCCGTGCGGGGTTATGATCCTGTATATGGTGCAAGGCCATTGAAACGGGTAATCCAAACTCAAATTGTGAATCAGCTTGCCAAAGAGCTGATCAGGCGTGAAGATGATTCGGGAACCATTGAATTTGAGGCTACTGTTAGCAAAGACGGCAACCGTCTTGAATTCGCTGAGGTATTTAGTGACGCTGAAGCCTGGGCGGATTAAGGCTTGACGGCCCCGGCCGGATGAAGCACCAGGCTAAATGCTATTGACAATTTCCTTAATTAATTAAAAATGAGTAGCAGGTAAGCCTGATGCATGGCGCAGAGCGTGCTGCAAATTGAGATTAATAATTTTCAGAAAAATAGGCTCTCATAAGCGAGAGCTGTTCTTCGCTCCAGCCTTCCGGCTCGGTTAATGCCAGCCATGAATCGAAGTAGTGTTCGGCTGCGTAATCATGGCCAAAACCCCTTGGTTCAGTTCCTGATATCATATCAACTGCGAGCTGAAGCATGGTAACCACCGGATACCATCTCAAATCGGAAGAAACATCGGGGCCCCTGGGTTCCCGCATCCATGACGGTTCCCGGAAATAAGACCTTGAATCGAAAAATGTGATTGGATCACTTGCATACTGTAGATAGGCGATTCGGAAATGGCCCCAATCTGATTCTGCATTTTCAAGTCCCCCATTCTGGTTTGCAAAACGGACAACTGAGCCGTCTTTGAACGTTGGAAGCCAGGCCGGAGATTCCGGATTCCGGCGTTCAGTGAATGATCTCCATGTCTCTTTTCTGTATGGTGGCCCAACCCAAAGCGCCCCGTTAAACGGATCATCAATAATATCATACAGATCAAATGACTTGTCGGAGTTGATTGCCCCGAGACTCAGGCCGTGCAGATATAATTTTGGCCTTTGTCCGGGTGGCAGTTTAGTCCAGTAACCGTAAACTTTCTGAAACAGGGCCAGGGCCATTTCTGCGCCGTACTCCTCTTCAATCCATAGTGATAAAGGACTTGGAAGGTAGGAATATTGAGCAGCAACACTGGCAATATTGCCGCGGAAAAGATATTCAAGCGGAACGATGGATCCGGGATCAATCCATCCGGTACCGGTTGGCGTGATGATCACCAATAACTCGCGGCCGAATGCGTCCAGCCGGATCATTTCACGGAGTGCGAGCTCTGCACGTTCTTCAAAGGTTTCAGCCGCATTCATTCCAACATAAACCCTTATAGGTTCCATCACAGGCTGCTCTGTAAACTTTAGGATATCTTCGGTAGTGGGTCCTCCTGAAATGAACCTGCGCCCCTGGCGCCCCATATCATCCCAGGTTAAAATGGAAGCTGCACTTCCCGCCTTTAAAGGGTCGGCAGGTTGTCCAAATTCCGGTTCAAGCAGTGAATCAACCCTTTCATACGTAGTATCTGCCGAACGGAGGATGAGTGAAAACAGCACACCGTCTAATACTGACCAAAAAAGAATAAAAGCGGTAATCAATCCAACGATATACGACACCTTCCGCGGGATGTATTTAATTAATTTCAGGGTAATCAGCCTGAACGTCCATCTGAATAAACGGGCAAGATAGAGAAGCAACAGGAATACCGCGATGGCTGTTATGCCAATGATTATTGGCTGAACGCCGGCCAGTTCATCCATTCCCATCAGTGTACGGATGGAGTTTTGCCATTCACTAGCCCTCCATAAAAAAATAAATCCTGTAATTGTACAAATTACGGCTGCTATGATTTGCAGGATTTTTTGTGTTTTTTTCGAAGGATTTGGCAGCTCAAAATAGTTCCAGAGCCATGGTGCAAGAACTCCAATACCGTAACCTGCTGCAAGTGAAAAACCCGAAACAAGCCCCTGGAACAGATTTGTTCTTGGGAGAAGGCTTGGGGTCATGGATAAGGCAAAGAAAAAAGTTCCCACCAATAATCCTGTGGTGGAAAAATAGCGTTTTATGATCATTCTCTGTGTTTGGGGTAAAGAAAACGGATAAATCTGTAATTGCTGATTTGTTTCTAAAGATAAGAATCATCAGGGTGATTCGCTTGATGCCAATTCAAACACTTCTTCCAATTCATATTGAAAAATTCCTGCTAGATCTGAACGTGCAGCCTGAATCATTGCTTTGGCTACTGTTTTTCCGTGAACAGGGCGATATTTGTTTAGCAGGCCGATAGAGTTTGCAGAATTTAATATGTTAAGGATTAACTTTTCTCCTGCGCGCTCCTTATCACGGTGCCCATGAAGAAAGCCAGGTTGTATGATGTGTATAGCCTTAAAAATCATCTTTTTAACATCACGTTCTAATTCGCCTTTCATTCTTGTATAAAAAAACCTGGAACCGGGATTTGCTGAAGCAGCTGAAACCAGCACATAAACAGGCACCTTTTTTTTTGAAGCTGCGTCGGCAAATTCATACTGATAGGTGTAGTCAATTTTATACTGGTTTTCTTTGCTTCCAGCTTGCTTGAGTGTGGTTCCAAGAGTAGAAAACAAAATATCACCTGTTACCAGGTGCTGCCATTCGTCCGTATTATCAAAGTTGATCATATGCTCATCAAGTTTTTTATGATCTATTCCGAGAGTACGGCGGCCAAAAACTACAATTTTCTGAAAATAATCATCATTCAACAGGAGCTGAACCAGTTCTCTTCCTACCATACCTGTAGCTCCAATAACCAGTGCTTTCATAAAAATAAGATTACCACAAGCCTAAAATTGTTCCAGCAAGTGTAAGTCCAACAACATGATAGCCGCTGTCGAGGAAATGAAGCTGCATTTTCAGTTCAGTGAAAATTCCGGTTGTTCCGGCAAGCGTGAAAAGAATTCCTGCACCGGCGCCAAAGCCAACAATAGCTCCATTTAATGCGGAATCAATACCCATGGCTGTGATAAACAGGGCAAGTGAGCTAACTCCCACAAGTTGTAATATGAATGAATAGAAAAAAATAACCGGGTTTGGACCGTCGATGTCGCTTTCTGAAATATTGCGTAGTTCCATCCATTTTTTTGCAAACAGTACAGGGCTATACCAAAGTGCACCCAAAAAGAAGTATAGAAGTGTGGCCACGATTACAGCAAGCCAGTTTACAGAAGATATCAGTTCTGCCATTGCATTTTATATTAAATTGAAGGGATGGAATTAGTTACCAAATAAGAAAGAAAAAAACAATAATATATTGAATGATTTGGTGAACAATCTATGGGATCAGCGTTGCGCGATCTGGAGATGGGGGAGCTGGATACTGGCAACCGTAGCCCGGGTCGCGCCGCAGGCATCCCTTCGGGGCTGACCCGGAAAAGGAAAGCCCATGAAAAAAGAACATTCCTGAGTTCGCACATCGTGCCGGGTTGATGTACGATCTGCGATCTGGATGCTGGATGCTGGATGCCGGATCCACAACCTGTCAGCACCCACCGGATCTGACAGCGTTGGGCGGTTTGGCCATGGGATGCCGGATACTGGATCAACCTGACAGTGCGATCTGGTGTCGAACCGGGATCATTCCAGTCATCTTAAATGACACATTTTTCGAAATACCAGTCAGATCACTATACAAAACTTCCTCTATCGCAACAGACCAGCCAATAAAAAATTGCCGGTTATTTATCCTTATTCTGTAAGATATTCAGGATTTAATCCTGTCAGCTCATCTTTTATAAATAAGCGGCCTTTGCGCACCAGTTCCCCGTCCAGGTAAACATCAGGGCCGATGCAAACCAGGTCCCAGTGAATATTGCTATGGTTACCGTTTGCGGCAATCTCATAATCTTTACCGAGTGTGAGGTGATTGGAGCCAAATATTTTTTCATCGAACAGTATATCATACATCGGTTTTTCGATAATGGGATTCAGGCCAAAGCTGAACTCTCCAAACCTGCGGGCACCTTCATCGGTATCGAGGATTTCTTCAAGGGCGTTGTTATCTGATGAGTCAAAATCCGTAACTACTCCGTTTTTTACCTCAAGTTTAACAAACTCGAACGGTTTACCCTGGTAAACAGTTGCAGCATATGTGATAAAGCCATTCACGGAGTCAAGTATGGGTGAAGAAAACAACTCGCCATCGGGGATATTCCGTTTGCCAAAACATGGAATCCAGTTTTGCCCTTTAACAGAAAAAGTTATATCGGTACCTTCTCCATTTAAATGAATGATGTCGGTTTTTCGCAGGAGATCTTCCAGCGGTTTCATGGCTTCTGCAAGTTTGTTGTAATCGAGCAGGCAGGCTTTATAATAGAAATCGGCAAAACGTGTGGTCGGCATTTTGGCGTTCATGGCAAAGGCAGGCGAGGGGTATCTCAAAACAACCCACCGTGTGTGCTCCACACGCTGTTTAAAATGTACCGGGTTCAAAAAATGTTTGGAATAAGCCGAATTCGCATCTTTAGAAACTGTTGAATTTTCATAAATATTTTCCGCTGCCCTGATTCCAATAAAGGCATCCATCTGTTTCATCAGTGGCAGCTGGTCAACATTTGCCTGGTTATTCCAAAAATGTTCATCCCCGGTCTCGAGCAGCAGGCGGTTGGTTTCGGGATCTTCAATTTTGATGAATGGATGTGCTCCGGCCTCCCTGATTTTCTCCGTCAAAGCACGGATTAAACCAATACCATTTAAGCCAATAAGCTGAAGCATGATATTCTCCCCGGTTTTTAATTCAACACTATGGTTCAACAGCTGAGTGGCAAGCTTTTCGTCCTGTGGTGTATACATAAATTATATCTTGTTCAATGCTATGACCTGGTCGCACAGGTCGAGTTCGTGTTTCAGGTTTGAGGCGATGAAAATCATGGTATCTCGCGATCGGTACCGTTCAACAATATTCTCAACAGATTTTTTCCCTTTTTGGTCGAGGTTCGAGCCCGGTTCGTCTAACATTAAAATTTGTGGCCTGTGAACCAGGGCAGCTGCCAGTTTTGCCCGTTGCTGCTGCCCGGTTGAAAGAGAACCGAACTGTGAATGAGCAAAGGATGAGGCATCCAGCGAAATTAACAACTCCTCAAGATTTTCAGTATCTGTTTTGTTCCTTAGTTTCATGATGAATTCAAGGTTCTCAAGAACGGTTAATTCTTCGTATAGCTGTACATAAGGAGCCAAATAACCGAGTTTTTTTTTGAATTCTTCCCGATTCCATTTTTGTTCGTTGATCTTCCAGGTAACTGATCCTGATGTTGGTTTCACCAGGCCGGCGAGGCATTTTAAGAGTGTAGATTTTCCCGATCCGTTTTCACCCGCAATACCAATTACAGGGGCTTCTGACTTGAATGAAAGCCCGCTGAAAACAAGGTTATTGCCGTAGCGTTTGGATAACGAATGTGCATAAAGAGAAATCATCTCAAAAGGTAGCCCTGGTGCGATCAAAAAAAAAGAAAATTTATAATGGAACTCAATTTTCTAAGATAATCGAAAAGGATTAACTTCCTCTTACTCATTCTCATATATCATCAATTCGTAACTATTCAGAATTTACAATATGGATCACATAACAGGTGACATAACCTCCGAATTCATTAATAAACTATCTTCCGGAAAAGAATGGTACACCACCAAAGAGCTTCTTGCTGCCGGATTACCAGTATTTATAGTAGAAAGAATTCGCCAGGAACTTGAACAGAATTTAGCCCAAAGTCTGTTACCTCCCGAAACAATCTGGGCTGATCTAGAGAGCAGTACATCAAAAGAGGCATGGGATAGGTATATCATTGCCATTCAAAATGAAGTGATAGTTCCTGCTTCATATGTTGCTGAAATGGTTGAAGATGCTGTTGCCTTTAATTTAAAACTTGCAGTACAGCCCAGGAAAGCAGTTTTAGAAATTTTGTTTAGAGATGACACGATAGTTGATCAGACGACTATAGAGGAGAGGAGTTCCGTAATTTTGGTAAATGGTCACCTTGCAAATGCGCTTGGCAGGTATCTTCAAAAAAAGGAAAAAAAAGAGATCACAAAAGAACATGCAGGGGAAGTCATAAAAAAAATTGATGACAAACTGGTTGAAGGATACCACCCGCTAAACTGGAAAGACCTGCTTGCGCCAATATTTGCAATTTCGGGTGGTTCAGCATCACCCGAATTGATTGCGGAATTTTTTACGGACAAGGGAAAGCCGGGAATAGCAGAAGCGTTCAGGAAACTCGATAATAACATCTCTAATTCTGAATTTGTCGAGATCGTCAGTTCTGCAGATGTACTTGAAATACGGGACGACCTGGAAGAATTATCTGAATCCCCGGAACAGCACGAGGAAGAATCCATTTCAGACAATGAAGAAAAGATTGCCGGGGAGAAAACTGATATGGAAAGTGATGAATCGTTAATAACCGGTACTGATGAAGCAAAGATTGCTGTTGAAGAGCCTGAAGATAAAAACAGGTTTAAAACAGAAAACACCCCGGAGGATAAAGAGATGGGATTGAATGATTTGTTTAGTATTGGGGAAGAAGAAAAAGAAGAATACCAGGAAGACGAAACAGATATCGAATTTGATACATCATTTGATTTTACACTCGAAGAGGCAGAAGACGAAGAGGAAGTTGGTACTTTTCCCAAAAAGTTTATCAAAGAAGAATCAGATGAAGAAATTGAGAATATTAACCTGAGATATGACCAGGAATTAGATGAGGAGAAAGTTGATACGGATCCTGAGGAGACGCCAGAGACCGGAAATGAAGTATGGCATGATGTGGAAGAAGAGGTAATAAGCGAAGAAGATGAAGGTGACGGGGAAGAAACACTGTTAAGCCGTTTTGTATTTGATGACCCTGAGATGAAAGGCGAATTCTCTGAACCGGCGAAAGAAAAAAAACCGCGTACTATTTATGATGAGTTAAACCTTATCAGAGAAGATAAGAAACCGGGTACGATTAAAAGCCTTTTTGATGACCTTGAAGAAGAAGAATCACAACCGTTTGCGACAGATAAAACGGATGATGAAGACGCTGTAAAGAAATACACTGAACCGGAACCGGTTGCAGAACAATCAACTGAATTACCCGAAGTAGAGCAGGAAGGAATACTGGAAGAAGATTCCGATGAACTCAAATCAGCAGAAACACATTCAGATGTGCCGATGTGGAAATCATTTCTTGACAGGGGGGATGTTGTTCATGATGATACCCCTTTTGCGCTTGATGACAGTGAAGATGATGAAGATTTACTGGATGAAGACGGATTTATTGAAACACCGATTTATGATTTTACCGAAGATGATGAGCCATTTAAGGAGGCTTTTGGAAATTTATCAAACTGGCTGGCAGATGAGCGTGAGCGGTTTATTGATGAAATTTTTGGCGGATCAGAAACAGCATATGATATTGCACTGGCAGAAATTATCAACTATGACAACTGGAAACATGCATCCAGATTTCTTGAGCGTGAAATTTTCTCAAGAAACAGGATTGATCTATACAGCGAAGTAGCGGTCGATTTTACTGACAGGCTTCACACCTATTTTCTTGAGTATAAATCGTAAATCATTAATTGGCATGATGTCTGAAAACGAACAAACGAAAAGGCTCAACAAATTACGAGAAGAAGCAAAAAAAGGCGGGGGAGAAAAAAGAATTGAGGCACAGCATAAAAAAGGGAAACTCACCGCCCGGGAGAGGATAGAGATTTTGACGGACAGGGGAAGCTTCCAGGAGATTGATGCATTTGTAACCCACAGGAGTTCTGCATTTGGATTGGATAAACAACAGATTTTGGGGGATGGCGTTGTAACCGGATTTGCTAAAATTGAAGGTCGCCCCGTTTACCTGTTCAGCCAGGATTTTACGGTATTCGGTGGTTCACTCTCTGAGACCCATGCTGAAAAGATATGTAAAATCATGGACCTGGCACTCAAGAATGGAGTGCCGGTGATTGGGCTTAACGATTCCGGCGGTGCACGAATCCAGGAAGGAGTGAGTTCACTTGGTGGATACGCAGAAGTATTCTGGCGAAATTCGATGACTTCAGGAGTAGTGCCACAAATTTCAGCGGTAATGGGTCCGTGTGCAGGAGGTGCGGTTTACAGCCCGGCCCTTACCGATTTTATCTATATGGTAAAGGGAACCAGTTACATGTTTGTGACCGGGCCAAACGTGGTTAAAACGGTTACTCATGAAGATGTTACCTCCGAAGAACTAGGCGGAGCCGATGCGCATGGTATTAAATCCGGTGTGGCCCATTTTGCCACAGAAAATGATGCAGACTGCCTGCAAAACATCCGTAAACTTATCACATATATACCTCAAAATTGTGAAGAACGGGTGCCGGTGCAGAAGGCGAAAGAGCCGTCACCATCAAAAGCTGCCCGTCTTGATGAGTTGATTCCACTCAATCCGAATAAACCCTACGATATAAAGGATGTAATTGAGGGTGTGATTGATGAAGGCTCATTTTATGAAGTTCACAAGCAATATGCTGATAATATTGTTGTCGGGTTTGCACGTCTTGCAGGGCGAACAGTAGGAATCGTTGCAAACCAGCCGCTCTCACTGGCCGGGGTACTCGATATCAGTGCGTCTCTGAAAGGAGCCCGTTTTGTCCGTTTTTGCGATGCCTTTAACATTCCACTTTTAGTTTTTGAAGATGTGCCGGGCTTTTTACCGGGTACCGACCAGGAGTGGGGGGGTATTATCAAACACGGTGCAAAACTGCTGTATGCGTTTTGCGAGGCTACTGTACCAAAAATGACTGTCATCACCCGGAAAGCATATGGGGGTGCTTATGATGTAATGAATTCCAAACACATTCGCGCCGACTATAACGTGGCCTGGCCAACCGCCGAAATTGCTGTAATGGGAACCAAAGGGGCGGTAGAAATTATTTTCAGGAAAGAGATTGCCGCGGCTGAAAACCCCGGGAATAAACAAAAAGAATTGGAAAAACGGTACAATGAGGAATTTGCCCATCCATATAAAGCAGCAGCCCGTGGATTTATTGATGATGTGATTTTGCCTTCCGAAACACGTGAAAAACTAATCCGCGCCTTTGAACTCTGTGAAAACAAGGTAGACCGCGTGCCCAGGAGAAAGCATGATAATTTACCGTTATGAAATTGGATTAACAGAACTCTTATTCAGCTCTCCACTAATTTGTGCGGGTAGGGTGCAGTTGCCCGGCTCGTGCCATAGGCACCCCTCCGGGGCTGAGCCGGAGAGGTGATAGTTCTATGGGAACAGGGTATCATCGTTCAGACACTGGTTGATGGACAATGGTGGCGTGTAAAAGACAGAAGGGAATACCGGGTGGTAGTATCAAACTGTCCGCTTAGCGAAATCTCCAATCGTGGCGCGTTGAGCACATTAGCCCGGGTACCCGCCGGAGATGTAATTCCTGAGGGAATCAATTTCATATTTTTGTTCATCAATAACTGCTTTCACAACATCTCCGATCGAAATAACCCCGGTAATCTCATTCTCGTCCAAAACAGGAAGGTGACGAATACGTTTCACGGTCATAAGTTTCATGCATAATTGTATGTCGTCATCAGGTTTAATACAAAACACCTGGTTACTCATAATATCTTTAACAGGAGTGCTTTTTGATTGCCGGCCCATTAATACAACTTTATCACGGTAGTCCCGCTCTGATATGACCCCTAACAATTTATCATCATCAACCACCAGCAGGGCCCCGATATTATAATCCGACATTTTTTTGATGGCATCGAATACAGTTTCATACGGTTTAATGGTGTAGATATCATTTCCTTTCTGGTGCAGAATATCTCTAACTTTCATAAGGATCCTCCAATACTTTCTTTTAATTGTTATATATAGTGCAATTTCCGAGAAATGCAAGTGTTGAGAAGGGATGACACAAAATTGTGACAAATAATTGATAAAGATATACCCATGGATTTGTTTGAAGAAAAAGGGGACAATAATATGTCTCATGAAAACCTGAAAAGTATGCCGCTGGCAACGAGGATGCGGCCGGCATCTTTACATGAATTTGCAGGCCAGGAACACCTTGTGGGGGAAGGTAAAATGCTGCAGCGGATGATAAGCAGCGGTGTTATTGGATCCCTGGTTCTTTACGGGCCACCCAGTTCCGGGAAAACAACACTTGCCCATGTACTATCGCGGGAGATTGATGCCCGGTTCGAGGTGATAAATGCTGTTCTCGATGGGGTGAATGAGCTGAAAAAAGTGGTGTCAAAAGCGAAATATCGGCTTAAAGCTTCAAGGAAAAAAACCATCCTTTTTATTGACGAAATCCACCGCTGGAATAAAGCACAGCAGGATGCACTGCTGCCTCACTTGGAATCGGGAGTCATAACGCTTGTAGGCGCCACAACCGAAAATCCGTTTTACTCCCTGGTAAGCCCGCTGTTATCTCGCTGTCAATTGTTTGAACTCTATCCGCTTGCCACTGAACATGTGCATCTGATGTTAGAGCGGGCTTTAGATGACAAAGAAAGGGGGCTTGGTTATATGAACCTGGAGGTATCCGATGACGCAAAACGCCATCTTGCCGAATACGCCGGCGGTGATATACGCAATGCCCTCAATGCCCTGGAGGTGGCAGCACTTTCCACTCCAAAGGATATTAACGGCAAGGTGAAAATTACTCTTGAGATCGCTAAAGAATCAATTCAGCAAAGAAATGTACGGTATAACCGGTCAGGAGATGAGCACTACCATTATGCATCAGCATTCATCAAATCGATGAGAGGTTCTGATGTAGACGCTGCACTCTATTGGATGAATGCCATGCTCGAAGGGGGCGAAGACCCCAATTTTATTTTCAGACGGATGCTCATATTTGCTTCTGAAGATGTTGGTATGGCCGATCCATATGCTCTTACAGTTGTTAATGCCACACAGGATGCTTTTCAAAAAAACGGGATGCCGGAGGGGTTCTACTTTTTGGCTCACGCATGTATTTTCTTGTCACTAAGCCCGAAAAGTAACAGTACCAAAGCGATCTTTTTGGTAAATGACGAAATCAAAAATAAAGGAGCAGGAGAAGTACCAGCCCACCTGAAGGATAAAACTGCAAATAAGCTGGCATCTAGGTACCTGGATGTTCAAAACGTATCGGAAAATTACAAGTATCCTCACGATTATGAACGTCATTGGGTGCAGCAACACTACCTTCCGGATGTTTTACAAGGCCGCACATGGTTCGAGGGTGGTTCAGAGGGGAGAGAGGAAATACTTATAAAAAGGCTTAAGGAAATCAGGAAGATGAACAAGATTGGCAAATAGCCTGATTCAGATTGATGGTTCGTCCGCAAATGTAATGGATAAAAAAGTGAAAAGTGAAAAGTGCTCAGAGCGTTAGCGATTCCCGCGAAGCGAAAAGCTGGAGCGATAGCGAAAGTCCCGACACCCTGATGAGAGAACTCAAAACTGCCTGTCACAGAAACCCAATATTGGCCGAATTCACTGGAATAGTGGTAAAACCAGATTGATATATCAACTGATCAAAAAAAAATGCTTTCCCGGAATGTTCAATTCCGGGAAAGCCAAGTATTGGAGCTATTGCTCGATGTCTACCATAACATGAGTCCTTAAAAAAGATATGCTTAATCAGGTAACCGAGAAGATGATAAGGCAATATTTTAATATTAACAAATTAAATTAGGGTAAAATTATCAATCACATATATTTTTTAATAAAAAACATCAAAAAAGCGCTTTTATTTAATATTTATTTTTGAAAAATATTTTGTTATACAGCAATACTGCAAAAGAAAAGTTATTACACATTAGAGTCGCGTTATCGATATAATGTCAGGAAAGTCATCAGACGAGTCGTTTCGGGATCATTCCAGGTGTATTAAATGGGTCATTTTTCGACAAACTCGTCAGATGACGTTATTTTTTAACCAGGAGAAATGAACAATTCAGGTGAATGAAAAATAGTAACGAGGTGTTCGGATCATTAAATAATTGAAGGAATAGAAATAATGATAAAAATAAACATTCTAAGTTCAACCGACCGGCCCGGATCAAAAGCCATGAACGTTTCGGGTTATGCGGCAGGTATACTCAGCAGGTATGTTGATACAGAAGTATTTTCACTTGAAGATTATCCTCTTGCAGATGTAGCGGGGGGTAAATATGGAAGAACACCTCAATCTGTAAATGAATTTAATTCGAGTTTTCTTGATGCTGATGGGTTCTTATTTGTAATTCCGGAGTATAATGGTAGTTTTCCGGGAATTTTAAAGATATTCATCGATTATTTGCCGTTTCCGGTTGCACTTGAAAGACGACCGATAAGCCTTATTGGTGAATCATCCGGTGCTTTTGGGGCGATGCGGGCAGTGGAGCAGTTTGAGCAGATCTTGAAATACAGGAAAGCATACATTTTTCCCGAACGTATGTTTATCCAGCGTGTGGATAAAACTTTTGATTCCGGATCAGGTCTTTCATCAGATGTGCTTCAAAAATTGTTAGAAAAACAGTTAAAAGAGTTTCCTGAATTTGTTGAAAGTTTGACGAAACAGTTAGTTGAGCCGTAACATGTAACCAACCCCGTGCAGTGTTACCAGGTATCTTGGATCGTCAGGGTTCATTTCAATTTTTGCGCGAAGTTTGGAGATATGAACATCTACTGTTCTTGTATTGGTACTGTACTCGTATCTCCACACCTTTTCAAGGAGCTCATCGCGTGAAATAGGTTTGTTGGCATTTTGTAGCAGGAACTCAACTATCTCTACTTCTCTTGTGGAAAGTTCTTCTTCCACATCATCCGGTTTATATACCCTTGCTTCACGCAAGTCAATTTTTATTTCACCAAGTTTTAAAATTTCAACAGGGCCGGATTTTGAATAGGCATTGGCTCTGCGAAGACGGGCCGTAATTCTTGCCAGTAGTTCTTTTACACCAAAAGGTTTTGTGATATAATCGTCAGCACCAATGTTCAGGCCAGTAACCTTGTCAATTTCCTGGTCGCGAGCAGTTAGCATGATGATCGGGAATGTAAATTTCAAGTCACGGATATCTTTACAAATGTCATAGCCGCTTACATTCGGAAGCATTAAATCGAGTATCATCAGATCAGGTTCCTGATTTTGAACTGCTTCGATTGCCCTGGCCCCATCGGTAACAACTGATATCTTGTAATTTTCAGCCTCAAGTGTATCTTTCAAGGTAAATACAAGGCTTGGCTCGTCTTCAACAATCAAAATGTGCTTGGTGTTATCCGGCATATGTTTTTTCTTCTAAGCGTTGTGACTTTATACCTGCCGACCGGAAAGTTTCTTTCCTCAGGCCAGATGACTGCGTAAGCAGTGAGGGGAAAGTTACTGTAAATTCCGAACCTTTGCCCGCCTCACTTGTTACGGTTATTTTGCCGCCGTTTAGTTCTACAAGGTTTTTGACAATTGACAAACCCAATCCATGCCCTTTTGTATTTGCAGTATCGGCACTTTCAACACGATAAAACTTGTTGAATATATTCTTTTGAGCCTTTTTGGGAATTCCGATTCCGTGATCTTTTATCGTAAATGAAACTGCAGACTTATCCACGGATATGGACATTCTGATATTTTTTTCCTTTGGGCTGTATTTAATACTGTTTTCAACCAGGTTATTCAGGATGGTTTCCAGGTGGTTCATATCAGCCATTACCATCGGTGTAATTGGCAAATCATCAATTTCGAAGGTAAAACCTCGGTTTTCTACATACTCTTTATGATTTTCATAATAATCTAAGAGAAAGTTATCCAGGTTAACGGGTGCCTGGTTTACCAATGTCTGACCTGAATCTACTTTCGCGACGTCCAGCAGTTTGTCGATCATTTTCCGCAGACGAATAGCTTCAGCATATATATGGTTGCCATAACTTTTGAGCCTTTCACCATCGGTTACCCGGCCGTCAGAAATATTTTCGCCGGCTGCCTGCATTACGGCAAGAGGTGTTTTAAGTTCATGGGTAACATTAGCCAGAAATCCTGCCTGCCTTATGGCAAATTCCCGTTCCTTCTGGGCATTGATAAACATAAACACCAACGCACCGAACAGTACAAATACGGCAAAGCCAAGTACAATGAGGTTTCGGTTCAGCGATGCCTGGGTGGCCGCAACTACAGGCGATTCGAGGAATGAAACGTGTAATACCCAGTTGTCGAGCAAATCCGGAAAACGTTGCCTCATATCAATTTTATCACGGCTGAAAGGGTACTCAGGATTACTGCTTATCAATATTTCATCCTGCATCCAGTCGCGAACCCAAACCACCATTCCTGATTCTTCTGTTTTGCCAAATTTGGCTTTCAATTCAGGTTCCAGAATCCCGTGAAGGAGATAATCCCGGTCGATCAGAAACGTAATGTGGCCTATAATGGTTTTTTGCTCCAGATTAATCAGGGCAAGGGTCATGCTGCGATGGGCATCAAATACCCCTTTATTATTCCACCTGTATTCATCAAGTGATATAGTATTCATTCTCGATTTGGAAATACCAAACCCATCACATACTTCTTTGGGGATCTCTTCTGCTACTTTGAATATTCCGGTTTGATTATCGAAGACGTAGACAGGGTGTTCAGGTTTGTGGCAGCCACTGTGTTCTTCCCGTGTGAAGTAAACCTCTGAAAAAAGAGAATCATTTACTGCCTCTAGAAATACTTTACGGAAATGGGCGGGCAAATGTTCACCTTTGTTCAAGCTCTCTTCAAGGTCTTTCATTTCAAGGTCTCTGATACTCCTGAATGGTTCCCGGAAACGGAAGAAAATTTTATTTGTGTATTCTTCGAGTTGAATCTTACGGTTTTCTTTGGCGGCCTCAATCGTTGATTCCCGCAATGCATACAAAGAATAAACATTCATTCCAGTCAATGCTGCAACAGCAAGAATACCACAGCCGAGAAAAAACCATCTCAGCGTGTTTGATTGTTTAATTTTTTTTAATAGATCCATTCAATGACAGGTAATGTAATTATTCACAACCCAGATTACGAAACATGGTAAATAATATTTTTTTCTGTATAAGTAATAATTTGCAAATTTTTACGAGTTTATACTAATTGTTACCATCATTGAACCATAAAAATTAGAGTCCAATCATAATTTCTGGTAGTAGTGTGTACAGGTTTACGGGAACAGGGTACTTGATACAGTATACGGGCACCACTCCACCTCGCTGAATGTCTTTAAGTATCGGTTCGTCCGATGATTGCATTGCCATTTTACTTATGATATGTAACTAATGTCATGTCAAGCTTAAAGTGACGGGAGAGACCTGACAGCATCCCCGGTGCTTTTCCGGGGCTTCTGTCAGCGTCGGTGAAACGTCTATGAATCCTGAATCACGGTTACCATGCATTCGCCAACAGGTAATACTATTCAGATTACTGCGGTTTTCAATGGTCAGCGTATCCATGTATTGTTTGAGTAATCTGCGTCCGGTAATTTCCTGTCCGGATCAATCTGAACCCGTATTACTGTTTTATCTGTTTCCAGCACAACTTCTCGTGTTCTGTGTCCATTCAGCCAGTAATCGACGTCTAAGGTTTTTAGTTGTGTTGTGTTATCATCGAAGGTGATTTCCAGTTTTACAGGCATGGGCACCTCACCCAGGTCTTCTATCACAATAACGGTACGGCTGCCGTCTTCATACACACCGGCAACACTTTGGTCGAGAACCCATGTTTCGTAATACCATGATCTCCAGAACCATGAGAGATCCATACCGGAAATATCTTCAAATGTATGAAATATATCCCAGGGATAGGGGTGCTTGTATGCCCAGCGATTGATAAACTCGTGATGAGCTTCCCGGAAAAGTTCTTCTCCTAGAACAAAACGGAGTGCATAAAGAACCGATGCCGGTTTGGGATATGATGCCACGCCGTAAGCCATACCGGGATAGTGAAAATCAGACCACCTCATGATTTCTCCTTCGAGTTCGGTTCCGGCTATTTGGAGGTATCCTATGAAAACATCAAGTTCATTGAACCGTTCTTCACCGAAATAATCGATATTCGCTTTATTTGTATGGAACGTTGTATAGCCTTCGTCGATCCATGTGTAGCGCCGCTCGTTCGTACTGATTATCATTGGAAACCACATATGTGCGAGTTCATGAGCTGTAACTCCGTACAGACGAACAGCACCAACATTGTTGTAATCCCCGATTACGGTCATCATTGGGAATTCCATCCCACCGCCGATAATATCGGCCCCTTCAACGGAAGTCATATGCGGCCAGGGATAGGGATACTTCATATAATCAGAAAGAAAAGTGATAGAATGCTGAGCATATTCCGTTTGCCTGAACCAAAGCGGGGCTGTTTCCCTGAAAAAAGTATTTATTCGGGTATAATCGGTTTCGCCGTTTCCTGTGAGGTCGCCGACAGGAGTCCGGGCACCTTCCCATCGCGACTCAAGTGTAGCACTGAATGCGACGTCACGAACCTTCTCTGCCCGGAATTTCCAGGTTAGTTTACCGTTATCCGAATAATTTGTGGCCTCTTCAAGTTCATCGAAATCTGCGATTACAATAGAAGTATCACTCTGCCCTGAAAGGAGATATTGCTCAAGTGTTTGCGGAGATAGAGTTTCTTCCGGGTTCAGAAACTCACCGGTACCCATTACCAGCCATTCGCGCGGCATGGTAACCGTGAGTTCATAATCAGCAAAACCGTGATAAAATTCTGCATTGCCCAGAAAAGAATCATAAAACCAACCGTGAACATCGTCGTACACAGAAAGGTGAGGATACCAGTAGGCGATGAAAAAGAGGTTATCCCGGCTTCTGCCCATCCGGCCCGAGGCTCCTTGCCGTGGAATCTGGAACGTCCAGTCAAATTCGAATTCCATTTCACCGCCTGATTCCAGTATTTCGTCCGGTAAGATATAGAGCTGAGTGCCTTCAACAATATAGCCGCCTCCACCCTGTATCCACCTTGCCCTCATCGTGGTTTCTTCAAGCTGTGTTCCGTTGACAGCAACCCGGTTTAATTGTTTCCCGCCGGTTATTTCAGTGACATCCATTTTAGGAGTTCCGGCTTTGTGCAGGTTTTGGGCAAGTTCAAATACAATGATATCCAGGTCATCAGGAGAGTTGTTTTGATAAATGATACTGGCTTTACCAAAAAGAGTATGGCTTTCCGGGTCAATTTCTGCATGGAGAGAGTAAGACGCATAGTTCTGCCAGTAGTTCTGTCCCGGTGAGCCATCATCCGACCTTGTACCGTTTAAAATGGCAATTTCGAAAGAATCGGGTATATCAATAGGGTAGGGAATTGGACGGTCGGGTTGAAAAACAGAAGAAGAAGATGGTGCGGATGAAAGCTGGGATTCAACTTTTCCAGTAGAAGTACACGAGATTAGTAAGAGGGTAAAGAAGATTATGATGATTGTAAAATGTTGATGAACAGACATTCGAAGTGTGTGTTATAAAGTTATTAGAATAAATTCAGTTAATGTAGTAAGGATAAAGAATAGATATTTTTTGTAATCTGGGGCTAAAAAATGTGTGTGCTTAAGATTAATATGATGAATCTCAGTTCAAACCTGAACAGAAACCAGATGTCATATAACAGGATAAAAAATAAAGATAAAAACTAATTGAGGATTCTTCTGCGTAATTGCTATTTTTCTTAAATAATGCTTCTTTGAATTAATTTTCGGCCATTATTTAAATTAAAAAAATCCGGTATCAATATTTCTGAATTACCGTTCTAAACAATTGCTGTAGATGAAAAGTGACTTTGGAACATTTCAATTTTTCACATTTGAAAATTGATGTACTATAGAACGGGATTATAATACATGTGAGGGTATTTTTTTTTTTCATAATGTGGATATATTCTCAAGATGCTCATTTAGTTGAAAACTTAACGGGCAAATAAGGAATAGCTGATATAAAATGACGCAAGAACCGAATCATCAGAATTGCGGATTTTTTTTATAAAAACACTATAACCAATAATCAATTAACCAATTGCTAATACTATTATGGATGATAAAACAAAAGGCATCGTTGCTCACATAACATTAATCGGGTGGATTGTTGCGCTCGTTTTGAATCAGGGTGAAAATAAGGGGGAACTCGCTTCATTTTACATCAGGCAAATGCTCGGGCTAATCATTCTCTCTTTTGTACTGGGATTTATACCTTTTCTAAATTTGATAGCCTGGATTGTATTGCTTGTATTTTGGGTTATGAGTTTAGTTGGATCCCTCAATGGTGAGAAAAAATTGACACCGTTTGTAGGTGAGCACTTTCAGAATTGGTTTAAGGCACTCTGATATCATTTCTGAATAATAAACTGGTAATCGATAACTTAAATGATAGGGGGCTGCTGAGAATTTTCCGGACATTAATTGAGCGGAGCTTAATCAGGCTTTGAATAATTGTAGTGTTTGGATATAACTCAAACGGCTATTTGACTTAATAAGGTTCATGTTTTCGGGCCCTCTTCATTATGGTTCTACTGGAAATGTTGTGGATTCTGATTTTTGATGAATGAATCTGGACTGTTTCATTTTAAAACATTAATAATTTTTATCAGTGAAAGTAGTGAAAAATTTACCGATTTGGTTTTTTCTGCCATTTAAGAGAATAATTGATTTTAACGGGAGGTCAGGTAGAAGTGAGTTCTGGACTTTTGCAATTATAAATACAATACTATTATTTGCTTTCTATTATGCCGGTGAGACAAGCAGTATGTTCAATTTTCTTGCAAAAATATATACACTTATCATTATAGTGCCGGGTATAGCTGTTGGGATCAGGCGATTGCATGATACCGGAAAATCCGGATGGTGGCTTCTCTTATTACTCATCATATTAATCGGTTTGCCTGTATTGATTTACTTTTTTATTCAGGAAAGCCAACAAGGCTCTAACGAATATGGTGCAAATCCATTAGATCAGGTATGATTGCCTGAATATTTTTTGGATATATTCACAAATACACTTTGAAATTTGTCTTAACATCATGCAGGCTGTATCGAAATCAAGGAAGTTTAATATGTTCAAATTGGTTATGAAGTCTAATAATTAAAACCTTTTTTATAGTGAGAAGTATACGTTCAGAGCTGGTTAGCCGTCTGTTGATGGAAAACGATCTGCAAATTCAACCCATAGAACGGGCAGAAACCCTGCCATCCGCCTATTATACAGATCCGGATTATCTTAAAATTGAAAATGAGGCAATATTCAGCAAAGAATGGCAGCTTGCCTGCCATGAATCTCAAATTCCAAACGCAGGGGATTCCATTTGCCGCACCATTGCCAATAATCCGGTTATTATTTTGCGAACAAATGAGATGGAAATCGTTTCATTCTATAACGTTTGCAAACACAGGGGAGGGCCGATGTCCATAAAAAAAGGGACTACATCGGTGCTTCAATGCCAGTATCACGGCTGGACTTATCTCATGGACGGTTCACTGAGGGGAGTTCCCCAATTCGACCGTGTGGAGCTATTCGATAAAAAAGATTTCGGACTAAGGCCTGTTCAAACTAAACGATGGGAAGGGCTCGTATTTATCACGCTGAACGAGAATCCGAAACCGCTTAATACAGTGGTAAAGGGAATTTCGGAAAGAATTTCACCGATCAGGCTTTCAGATATGGAATATCATATCACAACAGCAGACCTGATCGAATGCAACTGGAAGGTTTATGTAGACAATTACCTTGAGGGCTATCATATACCGATAGTTCATCCCGAGCTGGCTACCCTGCTTGATTATAAGAACTACGTCACCGAAACTGACGATTTTTACTCCCTGCAATACAGCCCGTTCAGCAGCAATTCGGCTGATAATCCATACAATGTGGAGGATGGGTGTGCATATTATTATTTCATTTACCCTAATATTATGCTCAACATTATGCCGGGCAGGCTTCAAACCAACATTGTTGAACCGGCAGGGCACGACAAATGCCGGGTAATCTTTGATTTTTTTTATACTAACCGAAGGCAGGCAGCAGAAAAGGGAACTACCGAAAGTGATCTTATAGTGAGTGCAGATATACAGCGGGAAGACATTGACATATGCGAAGCCGTACAGCTTGGACTGCGTTCTGATGTTTATGATAAAGGGCGTTTTTCGGTGAAAAGGGAGATGGGTGTCTGGCATTTCCAAAAGCTTGTGAAACAAAGTTTTTCTGCGTATTTAAAGCACTTATAAATCATAACTACCTGACGTGAAATGAAACAACATAAAATCTTTTTTTGGGCTATTACATCTGCTCTTGGAGGATTTCTGTTCGGGTTCGATACAGCGGTAATATCCGGTGGCGAGCAGAATATCCAGTTATTGTGGGGACTTAGTGACATCATGATTGGCCAAACCGTAGCCATGGCGTTGTACGGAACCATCATTGGTGCATTGTTTGGAGGGATTCCTGCACAGCGTATTGGCCGAAAACGTTCATTAATCTGGATTGCTGCACTATTCCTGATTTCTGCCATTGGGTCTGCATTAGCACCGGAAGTATATACCCTCATGATTGCACGATTTATTGGAGGTTTGAGTATTGGTGCCTCATCAGTGGTTGCACCCATGTATATTTCGGAAATAGCACCTACCGAGAAACGCGGCAAGCTCACAGCATTATTTCAGTTTAACATAGTACTGGGTATCCTGATCGCATACTTTTCCAATTTTTTGATAGGAACGGAGGATATCGAAAGCTGGCGATGGATGCTTGGGGTAGAAATCGTACCGGCAAGCCTGTTTCTGATACTGGTATTCACGCTGCCAGAAAGCCCGAGGTGGCTGATAGTAGCCAAAAACCGGATTGAAGAAGCAAAAGAAATTTTGCGATTAATTGATCCTCAAAAAGTTGAATCATCCCTGAAGGCCATTCAGGCAAGTGATGTGGATCCGGGCAGAAATACACCGCTGAAAGAGTTTTTCAGCAAGCGATACAAATTCCCGATACTCCTGGCGTTTCTGTTTGCCTTCTTTAACCAGGTATCGGGTATTAATGCCATCATCTATTTTGCCCCGAGGATTTTTGAACTTACCGGCCTGGGGGCTGAGATCGCACTGCTTTCTACTGTAGGCGTGGGCCTTACCAACCTTATCTTTACTATGCTCGGCCTTGTACTGATCGACAAATTAGGCCGGCGATTCCTGATGTACGTTGGTTCATTTGGATATATCATTTCACTTTCTGCAATTACCTATGCCTTTTTCACGCAAACATTCGTGGGCTACACCATCCCGATACTCATTTTTGTATTTATCGCCTCACATGCAATCGGACAGGGCGCGGTAATCTGGGTTTTTATATCGGAGATTTTCCCCAATTCTGTGCGCTCGTTCGGTAACTCACTGGGGAGCAGCACGCACTGGATATTTGCCGCATTAATTGCCGGAAATTTTGTTTATATCGAAAGTATTTTTGGTGGTGGTCCAATATTTGCATTTTTTGCATTCATGATGTTACTGCAGCTACTTTTTGTATGGAAATTGATGCCTGAAACCAAGAATATTTCCCTTGAAGAGATGGAAGTGAAACTTGGTATCAGCACCAGAGAGCTTGAGGAGGTAGTTGACCAAAAAAGCTAAAGGAAGTTAATCAGTCTACCTAATAATTTCAGAATCAGTAACAAATTGGTTCTCAGGATATCATTATAAAATTCATCACGGATATAAACCGGCACGGACATGTCTTATGCATTTTGGGGTATATCTTTATCGCGACAGCACATCACATCCCGCAACTAAAGGGATTGATTATTCTTTCTGCATTTTGTACTGCGGTAAAGCGTATTAGTGAAACTAACTGCCGAAGATTCATATTAAGATCCGGCTTATTTTATTTTTATTGATTCATTTATTCACCAGATCATTTTTGTTCAACACTTCTGCAACGTGCAAGTAGAGCATATTTATTTAAGTTCATACCCATCAAAGATATCCAAACAAGGTAAGGAGAGACTCCGGTGGCTGCATACGTTTTCAAATCAGGGTTTCCTTATTAGTGAATCACCGGAGAATGCAGATCTGATTTTGATTTCACACCCCGGGAATGATCTGTCAAAACAAGAGTACCTCACAGAGTTACAGACACACCCTCTTATTACCCGATACCCTGAAAAATGTTTTACAGTCAGCTTTTTTAAAGACAAACCGCTCTTACTGAACCGGGGTATATATGAGTCGCCAATAAAATTATGGCGTCATCATAAAAGGTTTAAAACCGGTGCTTATCTTTCACATCTATTTAATCCATTCATAGTAAAAGCTGTTAACTCCGGGCACGAATCCGTCCAAATGGACAGGCGTTATTTAGCATCATTTATCGGGAGAAGATCACATTCCCTAAGAGTGAAAATTTTTAATCAGACATTCAAAAGACCGGATATTATTATAAGAGATTCATCCGGTTTTAATGCCTGGAGTAAAAAAACGAATGAAGAAAATAAAAAAGACCACGAACAGTATCTGAATATATTGTCACAATCGAAATTTGCAATTTGTCCGCGTGGGGCGGGATCATCCAGTATACGGTTATTTGAGGCCATGAGTTTAGGCATTTGCCCGGTAATCATATCAGATGAATGGGTGCCGCCAGCCGGGCCGGACTGGAATGAATTCTGTATCTTTTTAAAAGAAAGTGAGATTGATGATCTCGAAAGTGTGTTGGAAGTGTATGAAGACGAATGTTTTGAAATGGGTAAAAAAGCTTTTATTGCCTATTGGGAATATTTTTCTGATGAGAAATACTTTGATTACCTGATTAATTGTTGTGTCGAGATTAAGGGGAATCAACAAATTTCTGAAGCAATATATTGGAAATTCAAAATAATTCAAGTAATTCGATACATCTTATATTATTGGATTAAAAAAAAAAGACTGAAATTATATTGGGCTGTAATGAATATGAAATCGAGACTTTTCAAATTATTTAATCAATCCTAGTATCGTGTCAAATATTAAAGGTTGACTTAGAATTTGTCAGTCGAAGATGCCAACCCCTCGGTACACCCACTGGATCCGAGAGCGTTGGGTCGGGTTTGTACATGGACGAGATAGGTGATTCGTGCCAAATCTTGATACCCCACACATTTTAAAATATATCTTGTGATTCCGACCGGAGCAAAAGCGAAGTGGAAGGATCTCGATATATCGATGCAGATCACAAAAAAAAAAGGGTTAATAAATTATGCCTGGTAACTTTCATGTAGCGGGATTGAATTACGATGCCTAAATGAATACAGAAATCAGCATAAAAAAAGCCCTGCAACTCATAATATATTGAGCTACAAGGCTTTATGAAGTACCTCGGGCCGGGCTCGAACCGGCACTGGCATTGTAATACCAATTGGATTTTAAGTCCAACGCGTCTACCAATTCCGCCACCGAGGCTGATCATTTTTTCAATGCCCAATATACGATTTTCAATCGAATTACTTCAATGATCTGATTAACTTTTGATCAGTTTATAATTTATCACGGGTAACCATCTGGATTTTTTTGTTGCCAGTTCCATGCATCCCTGCACATATTTTCAAGGTTGCGATTGGTTTTCCAGTTCAGGTTGTTGTTTGCTTTGGTTACGTTTGCGTAACAAATGGCAGCATCACCCTCTCTTCTTGTTGTAATATTGTAAGGTATTTTTAATTTATTGGCTTTTTCAAACGCTTTAACAACATCCAGAACAGATGAACCCTTTCCGGTTCCCAAATTATATATTGCAACTCCGGGATTATTATCAAGATTTTCCAGTGCTTTAATGTGTCCGTCCGCCAAATCACATACATGAATATAATCGCGAATTGCTGTACCATCGTGAGTTGGATAATCCCCCCCGAAAATACTCAGTTCCTGCAGTTTACCAATGGCAACCTGTGTAATATATGGCATTAAATTGTTCGGGATTCCATTGGGGTCTTCCCCGATTTCACCGCTTTCATGTGCACCAACCGGATTAAAATAACGCAGCAGAGAAACATTCCATGCGTCATCAGCATGGTACAGCTCTTGCAGGATGTATTCTATCGTTAATTTTGTACGGCCATATGGATTTACAGCTTGAAGCGGGCTCTCTTCGATAATCGGAGAAATTTCCGGGTCTCCATAAACGGTGGCAGATGAACTGAACACAATATTTTTGACACCGGCCTTACTCATCACTTCACATAAGTTCACTGTGCCGCTTATATTGTTTTTGTAGTAACGCAATGGGTGCTCAACTGATTCACCCACTGCTTTCAGGCCGGCAAAGTGTATCACACTGTCAAAATTGGTTGATGCAAATAGGTCATCTAGAGCCTTTATATCCAGCAAATCTATTTTCCTGAATTGGGCACGTTTCCCCGAAATTTTTTCTACTCTTTTGAGTGGTTCGAGTTTGCTGTTGCTCAGATTATCAATTGCTGTAACCCGGTAATTTTGATTCAATAGTTCCAGAACAGTATGACTACCGATAAAACCAGTACCGCCGGTAACGAGAATATGTTTCATTTTAAATTTCGGTTTATCCGGGTTGGATTATTTCAGATTTTTCAGATCTTGAATTAACTTATTGCAGTAATCTGTCATACCGTCAATTACCATTGCTATATCCAAATCTGCAGCATTATCTTCGAGTAAGATTTTGGAATTTTCATACATCTCAATGATGGGCTCAAGTTTCATAATCTGGGCAACCGGTTTAATTTTGTGCCCTGCATTCTTCAGGCCTTCAAGATTTCTAAGCCTCATTGATTGTTTAAAGTGGTCTCTGAATTCAGTGAAAGATTCAACGGAAGCGTCAATAAATTGATCTACATACTCTTCATCGCCAAATAATAATTCAGCGATCATACTTCTGTTTACAAGAGATTCTTTCATTTTTTTTAAATTTAATTTACCGGTTTTGTAATGCCATGTGGTGTTGGCCGGCCATTTTTGTCAAGATGAACGAATACAATTTTTTCTATTCGGATAATCGGTTGCAGCGTAAATTTATGTCGCACTTCACAACGTACGGTTATGGATGTTCTTCCAAATGCTACGGTTTCCATTCCAATTTCAATAATATCACCAAGTTTAGCAGAGCTCACAAAATCGATTTCCGACATAAACTTTGTGGCGATATTACTATTTCCAAGCTGACATATCACATAAATAGCTGCTTCTTCATCAATCCAGGCCAATACCGAACCACCAAACAAGGTGCCATGTGAATTCAGGTCCTCAGGTTTTATCAGTTTCCTGCTGAAAAATCGCATTCCTTCAAATATTTCAGGCATCCTTCTGTGTATAATTTAATTATTAACCATATATCAACAATATAATTACTATTCAATGGAAATAAAGAGATGCGATCACCAAAAATTTTACGGCATTCACTGCTGAAGGCCAAATTATAAAAATATTTGCAAAATCAGTGCTAATAACCGGGCAAGTCTGGAAAACCCTTTAAATAGTATCCTTGTAGTTTACCAATTAAAGTTTAATAGTCTGATAACAATTTAGTAACACTCCATCATTAATTTTTAAAGCAGTAACTCCAAAGCGTACTATCGACAATCAAATAACGGCAATGAAGGCTCCCCTGACCAGGAGCCTTTTTTATTTTTCAGAAAAAATTTTATTATACCCCTAACTTTCCATTTGATAATGAATAATATCAAGACTTTTTATAATTGATACAGATATACCATATTTTGGCAAATTATTTCTCAATAATAATGGCAATGGCCAATAACTATAATTTTATAAGATTTGATTAATATAAGCCTGCTGGTTATCGCGGCTATAGTTTTTATTGCCAATTATTTATTCACCGGATGGTATATCGGATTTGCCCGTAAAAATCAGATTACTGATATCCCAACTGAAAGAAGTTCCCATTCCAAACCTACGCCAAGAGGTGGTGGAATTGGATTTGTATTTACCAGCATTATTGCCATTATTCTCTATGCTTTATTGAACGGTTATCTGATATCAGCGGGATTATTGGTATT
This sequence comes from Balneolaceae bacterium, assembly GCA_007694095.1. Taxonomy (GTDB): domain Bacteria; phylum Bacteroidota; class Rhodothermia; order Balneolales; family Balneolaceae; genus Rhodohalobacter. The sequence continues at coordinate 53,547 of RECI01000179.1, forward strand.
TATTTCCGCTGCAGTTATTATTGCACTGATGGGATGGCTGGACGATAAATTTAATTTGTCAAGAAGAGTTCGCTTCTTTGTTCAGGCAGCAGCAGCATTTGCTGTTTTATATTTTATGGTGAATATCAGCATCGTAAAGGTACCAATGTTATTTGAAATTAATATTGGCGTGGCAGGATTTTTGTTAGGAATCATTTTTTTATCAGGTGCCACCAATATTTACAATTTCATGGATGGGGTGGATGGGATTGCTTCTGTACAACTATTTGGTGTTACCATTGGGTGGATGATTCTGTCATGGATTTGGCATGAACCGTTATTGTTCAGTATAAATTTAATCCTGTTTGTGGCAGTATTGGCGTTTTTAAGATATAATTGGTCGCCAGCCAAAGTGTTTATGGGTGATGCGGGAAGCTTGTATCTTGGATTTTTCTGCGCATCTATGCCATTTATTGCTGCGTACCAATCAGAAGTATTGAATATTCAGGATACGATATGGTATGGTATCATTTTGTTGTGGCCTTTTTTGTTTGATGGTACATTTACGCTAGTCAGGCGTTTTTCCAATGGTGAGAACATCTTTGAAGCACACAGGTCACATCTGTACCAAAGGTTAAATATTATTGGAGTTAGCCATGCAAATATTTCTCTTTTATATTTATCATTTTCTGCATTCATGACTGCTTTCGTGATTCTCTTTGCATTTACTAATGATTTTTATAAACTTACACTTGTTATTATAATCTTGTTTTTGTCATTAGTGTATGTATCTGTAATATCAAAAAAAGAGTTAGCGGAAAGAAATTCACAAAAAAATTAAACTAATTAAATAAAAAGATTTGATTTTAATTAAAGTGTAATTTATATGTAGTATTAAATTTTGATAACTTGAGTATGAGTTCGCCAACGGTTTAAAATTTTTTAAATAAAATCATGAGTTTTTTGAAAAACTATAAGACGCGAACCTTTTTCTTTATTATTGGAGATATCGCTTCTATTATTATTGCATCGCTGATATCACTTCTGATAGTACAATCTCTGGCCGGAGAATTTACATACCCAAAAGAACTGATAATTCTCTTTTCTGCCATTTCAATCACCATGCTTGGCATCTTCAGGATGTATAAGGTCAGCTGGCGTTTTACAAGCTTGAATGAATTATTGATGATTTTTGCAGCACTTGTCATCGCTACTGTTTCAACATTATTTCTTTTCTACATAACGGGTAATTTTGTTCTGTCGCAAGGCACTTATATGACTTTAGTTTTTGTATTAAGCCTTTTATTAGTCGGTGCCTTTCGAATCAGCAAGCGTATGCGGCACGAAGTGATGAGAAAAACCAGGGTTGAAAAAAGGGCCATAATTTTTGGTGCGGGCAATGCGGGCGACCAAATCATGAGGGATATTAAAAGGCATAAAAACTGGAATTTAAGTATTATCGCTGTGTTCGATGATTCTGATGAATTGCAGGGTTTATCGATGCATGGCATCCCTGTAAAGGGTGACCGAAGAAAATTATATCAGTTTCTTCAATACCGAGATATCGATGAGTTGATAATTGCCATACCATCATTGCCTAAGAAAGAATTAAAAGAAATCATTGGAAAGGTTAAATCGATTTCTCCCCGGCTAAAAATTAAAGTATTGCCTTCTTTTCACACATTATCCGATGATCCGGTAGGTATAAAAAATGTGAGGGAAATTAGTATTGATGACATACTCGGCAGAGAGCCCGTAAGAATTGATTTGAATGCTATTCGGTCTGACATGAAGGGCAAAATAATCCTTATTACCGGTGCAGGTGGATCAATTGGGAGGGAAATTGTTCGGCAATGTGCAAATCTGGACGCCAACAAAATTATCGCACTTGATATTGATGAAACCGAAGTATTCTATATTCAAAACGAATTTGATAAATCAGGAAAAAATATCCAGCCTGTTGTTGCGAATATTTTAGATAAACATAAAATAGATTCCCTTTTAAAAGAGGAGAAACCTGACATTATTTTTCATGCTGCTGCATACAAACATGTACCAATGATGGAATTATTTCCGGAAGAAGCAGTTAAAGTAAATGTTGATGGAACGAATATTTTGGCAGAACTGGCTTGTAAGTATGAAATAGAAAAATTTGTACTTATATCTACTGATAAAGCGGTAAATCCGACCAATATTATGGGGGCAACAAAGCGGCTGGCAGAAGAAATCTGCCTCTCTTTTAATGATCTGTGCATCACAAAGTTTATCGCTGTAAGATTTGGGAATGTACTGGGCTCGAGAGGTTCGGTTGTCCCGATTTTTTTGGACCAGATACGAAACGGGGGCCCTGTTACCATCACCGATCCTAATGTATCACGATACTTTATGACGATTCCCGAGTCAGTTCTGCTTGTTCTGGAAGCGGGATTCATGGGAATTGGAGGTGAGGTATTCGTTCTTGATATGGGTGAACCGGTGCGTATCAAAGATATGGCGGAACAATTAATAAAATTGCATGGATTAGAACCAAATAAAGATGTTGCGATTGAGTACGTCGGTTTAAGACCGGGTGAGAAAATGTTTGAAGAACTACTGCTGGCAGAAGAAGGAATTGAAAAAACCCAACATGAACTAATACACAAAGCTAAGTGCAGAAAAAACCTGGACAAGGGCGAACTTCAGCAATATATTTTGAGACTCAGTAATGAAATTGAGAAAGGTGATAATAATTCTGTTAGAGAGCTGCTTAAAAAAATCGTTCCAAGCTTTAATCAGAAGCCGGATTCAAATCATAGTTCAATGGTCCACAGAACAGCTGCATTCACCAGTATCAAATAATTTCTGCCACATTGAAGCGTCCGAAGGACCTCTTTAAAAAGAACAATTCATTCAGAGACTGACTAAAAAACCGGAAATTTGATTCGAAAAAATGGATAAATAGATTTCTCTAAAGTCAGCAAGTACCTTATATTTAAGCTTGTTTAAAATTACGTTTACAACTAAAAAATATCTATGCAGTTAGAAACTATTCTGAAGAAAATCGAGACAAAGAATTTCAGGGTCGGAATCATCGGGCTAGGTTATGTTGGACTTCCATTAATGTGGACTTTTCATCAAAATGAAATACCTGTTTTAGGGTTTGATATTGATGAATACAAAATCAAATGCTTGAGGGATGGCAAATCTTATATAAAACATCTTGGTGAGGAGAAAATGAAAGTGCTTGCCTTATCGCCACTTTGTGATGCCACAACCGACTTCTCACGAATTCCCGAAGCTGATGCTCTTTTATTATGTGTACCCACACCTCTGAATACGTACAGAGAACCCGAAATGAAATATGTTACTGATACCACAAGAGTGGTTTCAGAATATTTACGGAAAGGCCAAATCGTAATCCTGGAATCTACAACATGGCCCGGAACAACCGACGAATTGATGATACCAATACTTGAAAAAGGAAGCGGTCTGGAAGCCGGAAAGGATTTTTATGTGGCTTATTCACCTGAAAGAGAAGATCCGGGTAATACGGATTTTAACACTGCCGGAATCCCAAAAGTTGTTGGTGCGCAAGGGGAAGATGCATTAAAAATAGCCTGTGCAATGTATGACACATCTATTACGCGAACCGTTCCTGTGAGTAATAATAAAACAGCCGAGGCTGTAAAACTGACAGAAAATATTTTTCGATCGGTAAATATTGCTCTTGTAAATGAGCTCAAAGTTGTGTTCAGTAAAATGGGAATTGATGTTCACGAAGTATTGGATGCTGCTGCCACTAAACCGTTTGGTTTTATGAAGTTTACACCAGGCCCGGGCCTTGGTGGGCACTGTATCCCAATTGATCCGTTTTATCTAACCTGGAAGGCGAGGGAATTTGAACAAAATACAAGGTTTATTGAACTCGCAGGTGAGATTAATACATCCATGCCAATTTATGTTGTTCAGCGCACAATTGAAGCGCTGAATCATCAAAAAAAATCATTAAATGGCAGTAAGCTATTGTTGATAGGCCTTGCTTATAAACCGGATGTTGATGATGACAGAGAATCACCTACATACAAGTTAATGGATTACTTCAACGAATATGGCGCTTCAGTAGCGTACTATGATCCTTATGTACCTGTCATTAAAGAATCAAGAGAGCATTCTCACTGGGCAGGAACAAAATCCATTGAATGGAACAGGGAACAAATCAGTGCGTTTGATGTCGTCGTAATTTCTACTAACCATTCAGAAATCAATTACAAGGAATTGGCAGAATGGAATAAGCTTATTGTTGATACCCGAAACGCGATGATTCATATTGAATCAAACAACGGCCATGTCTGGAAAGCCTAACCCGGTTATTCCGGAATTTCCAAATCACAAATTCCAAATTCCAATATGTTGATATCATTTTTATTTGACTTTTTCGGTATATCGAGAGCTAAATTGAGGGTAGAAAATGTTTGAAATTTGGTGCTTGGAATTTGAACTTTTTGCCATTTTTGGTAAGAATTTAAATTTAGAGAAACTAAGTTATCTTCAAATTTTCAGGTTATTCAAGAACAAAAAAAAGGAAAAAAATTAAGGGTACATGAAAATTCTTGTCACCGGTACAGCAGGATTTATTGGTTTTCATCTTGTACGGAAATTACTCAGTGAGAATGTTGAGATTGTGGGGATAGACAATCTCAACGAATATTATGATGTTAGCCTGAAACTGAACAGGTTAAAGGAAACCGGGATAATGCGATATCCGGATAATGAATTTGTAACAAGCAACGTGAATGAAAATTACAGATTTATAAAAACGGATCTTAACAACCGGGAAATTATTGCGGAAATCTTTGACAATGAAAAATTTGATGTTGTGGTTAACCTCGCCGCCCAGGCTGGCGTGAGGTACAGTCTCGAAAACCCACATACATATATCGAGAGTAATATCAGTGGTTTTCTGAACATCCTTGAAGGTAGTAGGCACAACCAGGTGAAACATTTGATCTATGCTTCCTCAAGCTCCGTTTACGGTTCGAATACTGAAATGCCATTTTCAGTGGATCATCGTGTTGACAACCCCGTAAGCCTTTATGCAGCAAGCAAAAAATCAAACGAATTAATGGCCCACACCTACTCACATCTTTTTGGATTGCCAACAACAGGGTTGAGATTTTTTACAGTTTATGGGCCCTGGGGCCGGCCAGACATGGCACTTTTTCTCTTTACAAAAGCAATGCTGGAAGGGAAACCCATTGATGTATATAATTTTGGCCAAATGGCCAGGGATTTTACATATATCGATGATATCATTAATGGAATTCATGCTCTCATTTATGAGTTTCCCTATGATATCTCGAATGGATTGGAACCAGAATCGGCAGATAATCATCTTCCATATTACCTGTTTAACATAGGACATGGAAGCCCCGTAGACTTGATGGACTTTATAAAGGAAATAGAGATTAATCTCGGGTTAAAAGCAGACAAAAAAATGCTCCCGATTCAGCCGGGCGACGTGCCGGAAACCTGGGCGGATGTTGAAAGTTTATTCAAAATCACCGGTTTCAGGCCACGAATATCAATTAAAGAAGGTGTTAAAAAATTTATTGACTGGTACATTGAATATTACCGAATTACGAATAAAAAATCGTAATAGATTATATAATTAATGATTTTAAGGATATATCTTGTATTATTGAGGCAAAATATAATTGTTAAATAAAAATATTTATAAATGAGGGAAAAGCATAAATTTGGTTTTATTTTGATACCAGGGAAAATACTTAGGTTTATCACGAATACCATTTGCCATTTAAATGCTAAAAAGAATATCTGATAACAGAGATTTCGGAAAGTTCTTGTTAGAACTGATCCTTTGGTCATTCTGTACCATTACGGCTTTTATTTTGCGTTTCGACGGAAATATTTATGGTATTGGAACCCTGATTTTTCAGACAACTGCCATTCTTTTTGTTTTAAGAATGTTTGCTATATACTGGTTTGGTACATTTCGACAATCCTGGAGGAATACAGGTTTTCGTGATTTGGTTGCCTTGCTTAAATCAGTCAGCTTTGTTTCACTGCTTTTTTTACTTGCAGTTTTCTTCCTCAGGCCACAAACAATTATTCCATTTTCGATTCCGTTAATCGATTTTTTTCTTTCCCTGTTTGTTTTATCAGGGGTGAGGGTTATCACCCGGTATTATCTTGTTTATCAAAAACCTAAGGCCAATTCATCAAAGCAGGATTATCGGGTTTTGATAGCAGGTGCGGGTGAGAGTGGAAATATGGCAGCGCGTGAGATGTTTCGGCATCCTCAGGCCGGAATGATACCGGTCGCATTTCTTGATGATGATAAAACCAAACAGGGACAAAAGTTTTTAGGGCTACCTGTTGCTGGTTCAATTGCAGATATGCAAAAAGCTGTACGTAAATACAATGTCGATGAGATACTTATTGCCATGCCTTCCGAATCGGGTGAGGTTATTCGCCGTGTTGTAAACTATGCCAGTAATACAAAAAAGAAATTCAGAATTATTCCAAGCATTTATGATCTTATCAGTGGAAAAGTATCCATCAACCAAATTAGAAATGTAGATGTTGAAGACCTCTTAAGGCGTAAACCGGTTCAGCTAGAAACAACAAATATCAGAAGATATATTGAAAATAGAGTGATTCTGGTAACTGGCGCTGGTGGGTCTATCGGTTCAGAAATTGTTCGGCAATTGGCCCGGTATAATCCAAAGAATGTTATATTATTTGGCCGTGGCGAAAACAGTATTCATCAGCTTGTTAATGAAATTGAGAGCTTTATACCTGAACTTCGTTATGATATTCAAATAGGAGATGTACGTGATTATCAAACACTAGAAAGAGTATTCAGGGAATTTCACCCGGATGTAGTTTTCCATGCGGCTGCACATAAACATGTACCATTAATGGAAACTAATCCTGAACAGGCTATTCTGAATAATGTTGAAGGTACCAGAAATCTTGTCGATCTTTCTATAGAAAATAATGTTCAATATTTCGTAAATATCTCTACTGATAAAGCCGTTAATCCGACATCGGTTATGGGTGCATCTAAGCGGATATCTGAGCAAATAATTCAGCATGGGGCAGCCCGGGCGGGAAATGGAGAGGTATTTGTGTCGGTTCGGTTTGGGAATGTACTTGGAAGCAGGGGAAGTGTAGTTCCTAAATTTAAAGAACAAATCAAAAACGGTGGTCCGATTTCAATTACCCATCCCGATATGATTCGATATTTTATGACCATTCCGGAGGCCTCTCAACTCGTATTGCAGGCAGGTGCCCTGAATATGAATGGCTCGATTTTTGTATTGGATATGGGCGAACCCGTTAATATCGAAAAAATGGCCAGGGACCTGATCACACTTTCCGGGCTTGAACCCGATAAAGATATAAAAATTGAGTATACCGGAATACGCCCGGGTGAAAAGCTATTTGAGGAACTGCTTACTGCCGAAGAGGGAACCGTTGTTACGCGTCACAAAAAAATCTATGTTTCAAGGGCAATGGACTTAACCGGGAATCTCCCTGAAAAATTAGATCAAATTATATATACTGCAAAAAATGGCAACAGGCAGGACATTAAATCTGCAATTAAACTATTGGTTCCAACGTATCATTTTACAGAAGCAGAAGCAGAAGCAGAAGCTTTGGACTTTGATTCTTCAAATTAGAAAAAGGACAATTTCACAAATATATTGCTCTTTAGATGGTATTTTATCAAAATAGCAAATTTCCTTTATATACTGTTATTATGCAGGTTTCAGTAAGATTAAGCAGGTTAGGTTTTTTAACATCAATATTAATACTCAGCAAATAGGTGGCTCATTTGAATAATCATTCGAATCCATCTGAAGAATCCGGAAACGAGAATAATGACAAAAAAAAACTCACAAAAAAAGAGTTTGTGGAAGAATATAGGTTAATTCCGGTTGATGAAGTTTCATACAAAGATGATGAAGACTTTATTGATGTAGTTGGCTTGTTAAAGGATTTGTGGATGAATCGTCGCACTATTTATTTAGTTGCTGGTGTAATATTTATTATTGGATTGTTTTATTACTATAGCAGTGAAAAAATTTATTATTCCGAAGCCGTTCTGATGCCTGAAACCACATCCAACAGATCTCAATTGGGGCAGGTTTTCCAGCAATATGAATCTATTTTTGGTATTCAAAGAAGCCCTGCTGAAGATGATCTAAGGGTATCCATGTATCCGGATATTGTTATGAGCCTTCCATTCCAGATAGAATTAATGCAGCATCAAATATACTTTTCAGATATTGGCCGTCAGGTTACCATTTTTGAATATTTTACCGAGCACTACAAAAAAAGTCTTATTGACAGGTTCTCTGAATTTGTATGGGATTTTACAATTGGTTTGCCTTCTAAATTATGGGGATTTTTACAATTATTGTTTTCTGATCATGAGCCGGAAAGGCTGCCGGTAAATTTCTCTGATTTAAGAAACTTTGACCGCCCTTTGATGCTTAATCCGGAAGTGAGAAGCGTTGCACAAACCGTATCCGGTTATATTACCGTGACCAGGGAGCCACAATCCGGTTTTATAAGTATTGGAGTTTCTCACCCTGATGCGCATGCATCCGCAGCAATGGTGATTATAGTAAAAAATTTACTACAGGAGTATGTAACGGATTACCGAACTGAAAAATCGATTAATGATTTGGAGTTTATCAGGCTGCAATTTCAAAATGCAAAAACTAACCTGTTAATAGCTCAGGATTCGCTTGCAGCATTTCAGGACCGAAATTTTAATATTCAAAGCCATGCACTTATTTTAAGGCAAGAGAGGCTTCAAACAGAACGGGATCTGGCATTCAGCCTGTACAGCACCCTTGCCCGGCAGCTCCAGGAAGCTGAAATCCAGGTACAGAAAGAAACACCTGTTTTCAGAGTACATGAGCCTGCAACGATTCCAACACGCCCCGCACATCCGAGGGCAACAAGAATTCTGGGAGGTTCTGTATTTGCAGGCCTCTTTTTAGGCGTTATTTTTATTTATTTACGCAGGGCTATTTATTGGTTCAGAACAGAATTTCACAATAAAGAGCCTAAACCATACCTGAGCAGAGTTTGAAAATATTCGAAAACATCACTTATTATCTTAGCGTTTATAAAGCATTCATTGGGAGAAGACTCTACCTGGTATTTGCACTTACTGCACTCGCCGCATTTACGGAAGCATTCGGTATAACACTCATCTTACCATTAATTGAAGCCGCTGAGGCCGGTGACGGAGGTTTTGACGGGGGTTCTTCTGCTGTCAGAGTTATCTATGGCATACTCGGTTTTCTCGGAATAGAAGGTTCGGTTGTAGGTATTTTGTTATTCATTGGTGTGGTGTTCATTGGAAAAGGTTTTCTGAAATTTGTGGAAGGGGGTTACACAAGTTTTCTGAGAGCACAGTTAATGCAGGAAATCAAAGCGAAAATGTTTCAGGCATATCAGAGCATGGATTACAGTTATTATGCTCACAATAATACCGGCCATTTTATAAATGTAATTAATGGCCAGGTGAATAACTTCATACGGTCGTTCGATACGTTTACCCGTTTTCTCACGATGATTATCATCACCGTTTCATATCTCACTATCGCTTTTTTTCTCGCGTGGAATTTTGCCCTGATGGCAGTTGGGATAGGATTTCTGCTACTTTTTCTATTCAAGTTTCTAAACTCGTATGTCCAGGAATTATCACGAAAAACTGCAACCGAAGAAGGTGAGCTCAACAAGTTTTTGGTGCAAACCATACAATCTTTCAAGTACCTGGCTTCAACAAATCAGCTGCAGCATTTGAGAAGCGGTGTAATGGCTAGTATTAAAAAACTTGCAGGCTATATGTTTCACCAGGGAACTGCCTCTGCTTTTACCGCGGCTATCAGGGAGCCTGTATCGGTAATTTTCCTTTTATTTGTCATTATTATCCAGGTAGCGGTTTTCGACTCGCCTATCGCACCGATATTTGTTGCACTGCTTCTTTTCCACCGCGGTATGCAGCATATGATTGGAATTCAGGACGACTGGCAGCGAACCATGGAAAAAATTGGATCACTCGAAATGGTTGTCGAAGAATTTGATATTCTTGAAAATAACAAGGAAAAAAGCGGAAAGATTATACTGCCTCCCTTCAGCGATTCGATTGTCTTGGAGAACGTATATTTTAAATATGGAAATAAGGAAGATGATGTTTTGAGAGATATCTCGATAGAAATTCCGGTGAACCAAATGATCGCGTTTGTAGGTGACTCAGGAGCCGGAAAATCTACGCTTATTGATATGCTAACGCTCCTGTTAAAACCCCAAAGAGGTAAAATTTATATTGATGGCGTTCAATCACATGAAGTGGATTTAGCTTCCTGGAGATCACAAATCGGGTATGTTTCCCAGGAAACGGTTGTTTTTGATGATACAATTGCCAACAATATCTGTTTGTGGAAGGGAGATTTCAATACCGACAACGATGTGAAGCAAAAAATAAAGGAAGCTTCAAAGAGGGCTTACATTGATGATTTTATTCAAAGTCTTCAGGATGGTTACAATACAATGGTCGGTGATCGTGGTATACGGCTTTCGGGCGGCCAGCGACAACGTCTATTCATTGCACGTGAACTCTATAAGAATCCAAACCTGTTAATTCTTGATGAAGCCACCAGTTCACTTGATACCGAATCGGAACGTTTCATTCAGAAAAGTATTGATTCACTGAAAGGTTCCATAACTGTAGTGATTATTGCTCATCGCCTGTCAACTATCAGAAATGCCGACCTCATCTATGTTATTGATGACGGCAGAATTATTGAACAAGGTACTTATGAAGAACTGTCGCTCAATAGAAAATCTCGTTTTTCCCGGATGGTTGAGATTCAAAGCCTTTAATCCGGGCTAATAATATTTTACATAAAACAGGATGGCACAGCTAAATATAACCCATAATCTGCCTTTCAAGTATGGATTATGACCTTGCCATCATTATACCGGCCTGGAAAACAGACTATTTAAGGGAATCAATTGAGAGCATTCTTGCTCAGTGCGATAAAAGATTCACACTATACATATTTGATGATGCAAGCCCAAATGATATAGAATCCACAGTAAGATCTGTTAACATTCCCGAAAATGTCCGGTTTCACAGGTTTGATGAAAACCTGGGCCAACATTCACTGGTTAACCACTGGAATCGTTGCATCGTACGTACCGGAAATGAAAAATGGGTCTGGCTGTTTTCGGATGATGATATGATGACACCGGATTGTGTAGCATCTTTTTATCAATCCGTTGAAAACTTTCCCGGTTATGCTGCGTACAGGTTTAATACACACAAAATCGGCCCTGATGGGAAAACAATACGTGAAAATAATTTTCCTGAAGTAACAGATGCAGTAGATTTTCTAAATCTCAAATTGTCCTATTCACAGGAGAGTTACATTGTCGAAACCATTTTTTCCCGTGATGCTTACAATACCATTGAGGGTATCCCCGAAATGCCGCTGGCCTGGACTGCCGATGACCTTTTTAATGTGAAACTCGCGTTGCATGGCCGTATCAGAACCATTTCCGGTGGCCTGGTTTATTGGAGATATAGTAAAAGCAACATTTCCGGCGAAAAAAACAGGGGATCAGCGAAAATAAAATTGAAAGCTTCGAAAATGTTTATAAACTGGCTTCGGTCAGAGAAAATGTTAAAAGATCAATTAAACCCGCCGGATTTGCCGGTTCTTTGGTATGTCCGGCAGATCAGGTCACTCGGCAAACAGCTTACATTGCCTGATGAGTGGAAAGCCGTTTGGAACATTCTGTTTGATGAAACATCGGTGTTGAAACACTATCTTAAGATGAAGATAGACAGAAGTAAATTTTTTGGATGGCTGAAAAAATACTCATTATAAGCCCTGTTCAAATCATACCGGGACATGCCGGCAATAAAATGCGGATCAGGAAAATCTGCTCTGCATTAATGGATTTGGGCTATGAACTCGATTTTTATTGCACAGGATTTCCAAAAAAAATGAATCAAGCTCATTTTTCATTTTTTAATGGCAAACTTCTCGAATCCGATGTTTCTTCATTTCAGCCTCATGAACCGTTAAAGCTGAGAGCCCGGGAGATTTGGAATGGAGTAAAAATAAAAAAAGAATTACTAAAGCGAATATATCTTGATGGTATTCAATCAGCAAGGTATAATCAAAGTCTGTACAATTTTCAGAACATAAAAAAATTTGAGCTCCTCAAAGAGCAAATCACAGGTAGATCCTACAAGGCTGTTATCGTAAATTATTCTGTTTATTCGTTTTACTTTGACTTATTCAACCCTGAAACCATAAAAATATTAGACATTCACGACTGTTTATCGCACCGTTATCGATTATTCATCGAACAAGGAGAAAAACCGGTAGCCTGGTACAGCCTCAGGCCTGATGATGATAAAGTGGCAGCTCAAAAAGCTGATATCTTATGGGCGATAACAGAAAAGGAGAGGGATTATTATCGTCAATTAACCGATAATCGAAATGTTGTAACAGTGCGGCATTTAGAAGAATATATTCCTATTTCGGCTTCACCCGAAAACCGCAATATACTGATGATAGGTTCGGATAATAAATTGAATATCGACGGGTTAAAATGGTTTTTATCTTACGTATGGCCGGGAGTTATGGAAAAGGTAAATGAAGCTAAACTGGTTGTTGCAGGTTCCATCTGTAACCGGAAAGAACGTTTCGGCGGAAACAATGTGGATTTTTTTGGAAGCTATGAATATGATGAAGAAATTTATTCCAAAGCGGGGATATGTATCAATCCCATGCAGACGGGTACCGGATTGAAAATTAAAACTCTTGAAGCACTGGCCCGGGACAAAGTGGTTGTATCTACAACGGCAGGGGCATCAGGCCTCACCGACCTGGCGGGCCACGGGCTTATATGTCACGATGACCCGGAAATGTGGATCAAGGAATTGTGCAGACTACTTCTTAGCCAGGATAAGATTGATCAGGCAAAAAAAGGACTTAAAGAAGCCATTTCTGATATATATAACCAGAATCTATCTGTCATAAAAGAATCAATAAACCATAACCTGAAATTATAATCTTTCTTTTTTGAATATCCTTCTTCCATACGACTTAACCACAACCGGCATGAAAAATCCATATTTATTTTTGCTGGCACGTGCACTTGTTAAAAACAAGAAAATTGAATCTGTACAGCACGGTTATGGTTGGTTATATGAAGATATAAAAGCAGATATCATACATCTTCACTGGCCGGAACTGCTTGTAAAGTCGAAGCTTTCAGATATGTCACGCGTTGATTTACTGGAAGATTATCACTTCGATCAGCTTATTCATGCCCTTGAAGTAAAGAAATCGGGTGGGGCAAAAATCATTTTAACGGTTCATAATGAGGCACCTCACAAAGGGAATACTGACAGATTTCAGCACCTTTACAAATCAGTTTTCCATCTTACCGATGGCTTTATACATATGGGTAAAGCCTCAAAGGCAATTTCAGATCTAAGTCATCCTAAAGCTACAGCCGGCAAACCGTTTTTTATTATCCCTCATGGGGATTACAAAATTTTTGAAAATAAATTATCGAAGGAAGAGTGCAGGAAAATACTGTCAGTTGAACCTGAAGATAAACTTCTTCTTTCTTTTGGTGCTATTCGAACAGCAAAAGAGCTGGATTTTGGGCTAAGAGCATTCAAAGAGTCATCTGTCGAAAAGAGTATATTTATGATGGCGGGGCGGCTGCCTCACCCGTATAAATCGCAACCGGTTCATTTTAAAACGCGCAAGAATCTGTACGCGAACATGTTTAACAAGCGAATCCGTACTGTGGAAAAAGTGATCGAACCTGCGGAGGTACAGATTTTTTTGAATGCGGCCGATCTCCTTTTTATACAAAGATTTAATACACTGAATTCCGGGAATGTTGCTTTGGGTTTTACGTTTGGCAAAGTTGTAGTTGGCCCGGATTATGGAGTTATTGGTGAGGAGTTAAATAAGTGCGGAAATCCGGTTTTTGATCCTTACAGGATTGAGACGGTTGCCGAGGCCATAAAAACGGGTTTTTTACTGGCTCAAAACGGCCATGGCGAAAAAAACAGGGAATATGCCGAACGTGAAATGGGATGGGATCTCGTTGCTGAGAAAACTGTGAATGCCTATCAAACCCTCATGAGTAAATGAACAGCAAAGGTGACATTCGTGTATCCCTCATTATTCCATTTATTGATAATCATGAGGAAGTGTTACAATTAAAAACAAACCTGGATCAGCAAAACTACCCGAAGGAGTTAACCGAAATTATATTTGTGGATAATGGTTCTAAACGAAATTTTACTTTTCCGGATCAGTTTGTAAACGACTTGGTTTTTCTCAGAGAGGATGAAAACCTGAACAGTCCGTATTCTGCAAGGAACAGGGGAATTGAAATCGCAAAAGGTGATGTTCTTGTATTCATTGATGCAAATTCCCGTCCGGCAAAAGACTGGCTTGTAAATGGGTTGAGATGTATGGTGCGTTCAAATTGTGAAATTGCGGCCGGTGATGTACAATTTGATTTGAAAGATTCACCTTCTGTAGCAAATATTGTTGATGCACTCACTTCCATTAATATGAGGAAAGCCGTTCAGGAAAGGGGAGTGGCTTATACAGCAAATCTATTTATAAGGAAAGAAGTATTGGAAAAAGTTGGTTTGTTTGAAGAAAGATCCAGGTCGGGCGGTGATGTACGATGGTCTATGAGAGCTGCTGAAAAAGGTTATCGCATTTCATTTTGTAAAGATGCGCTTGTATATAAATTTCCCAGGTCTTTTAAAGCCCTCTTTAATAAAAAGATAAGAACCGGGAGGGGATATTTTTATACATGGAGAAGTGAACATGAGAAACCTATTTGGTTTTATAATCTTTTGAGGTCACTTAAACCTCCGGTATTTTCAAGATGGAATAATGATCCTGCCAGGCTACAATTGATTCAAAGTGGCAACAGAGTATTGATTTGGTTCATGCTCTATATTGCAGGAATTGTTGAACAGTTGGCCTTCAGTATGGAATATTTGAGATATAACCTGGGTAAACAGCGGGATATTGACAGAAGGGAAGAATTAGTTGGGGAAAATATTCAGAATGATGCCTGAAGCACCTATTTCACATATACCATTTTCCGGGTAATCACATTTCCTGCGGTTCTTAAGAGATAAATATAACTTCCGGAAGCTAAACCTGAACCATCAAAGGTGAGGTTATAGTTACCGATGTTGTGGTGTTCATTAATCAGAGTAATAATCTTTCTCCCCATTAAGTCATAAACCGCAATTTCGGCATTTCCCGGTTCTTCGATCGAATAATGGATAATCGTTGAACTATTAAACGGATTGGGATAATTCTGATCCAGAAAAAGGATTGGCTGGCCGGTTAGCTCAGGAAACATTGTATTAGTTAATTCGAGGTAACGGATGATTGCCTCCAGGTAGTAATAATCAGCATAAGAAGTGCCCACTTTGCCATGCCCCCTGTGTAAAGTTGATTGTTTCAAAATTGAGTTTTTTTCGTCGTTCAATGTGGAATATTCTTCCGATGACAACGACTCCAGTATACGCACAGCCGTGTTGTAATAACGGGTATTGTTGGTATATGTATAAAGCTCAAAAAAGGCAGAAGCAGCGATAGCAGCGGCGGATGCGTCTTTAGATCTTACCGATCCATACGGTTCCCTAAAATCATAAATGGGTATATAATCTTCTGGCAGGTGATCAATAAAAAAGTTGGAAGCTGCAATGGCAGCTTCTAAAAAACGCTGTTCCTGTGTGAACCTGTAAATCATGGTAAAGCCATAAATGGCCCAGGCTTGTCCTCTTACCCAAACAGATTCAGAGCTATAACCCTGACGGGTACCTTTCCAGTTTATATTTCCGATGTCATCAAAATCGACAATATGATAGGTGCTACCGTCTGGCCTTACATGGTGCTTCAGTGAAGTTTCGGCATGTGATAATGCCATATCATATAGATTTCTATTGCCTGTTTTTTCAGCTGTCCAAAAGAGAATCTCAAGATTCATCAGGTTATCAATAATAACAGGATAATTGCCAATCCAGTCCCACGATTTAATTGCACCGATTTGAGGATTGAACCTCCGGGATAATGTTTCGGCAGAATTTTTAATAACCCTGAAATAATGACGGTTTTCAACAAGCTTGAAAGCATTCCCAAAACTTGAAAAAATTCTGAATCCAGTGTCATGATCGTAAGTAATTGTCGAAGCAGGCTCCAGGTCTTCAGTCCAGGCAGTGGCATAATTTTTCCATGTTGTGTCACCGGTAAGTTTATACATATACCAGAGAGAGCCTGAGAAAAAACCGCTCGTCCATTCGGTACGCTTTAAGTACTCTGGGTCCCATCTGCCTGTCAACCGATTGGTATGCCCTGGATGGTAGCTGCTGTTAAATGAGAGTTC